>NZ_JBWYIL010000007.1:0-168731 GCF_056779755.1 Acinetobacter sp. 24-47-66 | reverse complement strand
CTTTAGCTTCTTTAGCTTCTTTAGCTTCTTTAGCTTCTTTAGCTTCTTTAGCTTCTTTAGCTTCTTTAGCTTCTTTAGCTTCTTTAGCTTCAGTGTTCGCGACCTGTTCTTGAGATGCAACCGCATCCATCATTTTTTCATCAGCTTCTTGTGCAAATACGCTGGTGTTCATTAGTACATTTAACACAACGATTGAAGCGAAGGATTTGCTTGTAGTTATGTCTTTCATATTTTTAAGAAACAAAGTCATACCCCATCTGCTCAATATTTTCATTTTGGCAAATCATAGCATTAATAAAAGATTAGAGCTGAATAACGAGATTTAATTCATTCGACCTGTATGCATATAAACGTTTAAATCCACCATAAACTAAACCCGAGTTCTACATCCTGTAAAACTCGGGTCGATGAGGTTGTGCTTTTCAAAAATCATATTATTGTTTTATTGGCTTTCCTTTCCTACATCATCTCCATGATGATTTTCCGTCGGCGTCGTCTTCCATATTGGGATCATTCCATTCCCACTCCCTGTGCCGATAAGCTTAGATTACGCTTAAGCTCGCTTCGTGACTATGGGTCAACAGACACATTCATTGTAAGCAATTTCTTACACGCATCCATTCACACTTGTTTGCCATCTTTATAATCTTGCGCAATTTCATCTGTCACTTGTTTCTCTTCTTTCTCAGCTTTCGCAATACCTTCTTGAATCGCCTCCTGAGCCTCTTGCTCATCAGCATCCGTCTGTTCTAATTCTTGCTGTACTTGCTCAAATTGTCGTCCAGTTTGTAAAACAACGTACACAGGAAAGTGATCCGAACCAATATGCGGTAATCGCTCCATTTTCACCAAAGCAAAATCAGTGCTGTGGAATACATGATCGAGTGACCATCGTAATAGCGGATAGTCAGCATGGAAGGTATTGACATAATGACGTCCAACACGCGGATCTAATAAACCACTGATACGTTGAAATAGTCGTGTGGTACGAGACCATGCCACATCGTTTAGATCTCCCATGACAATGCAACTTTCATCTAAGTCTTTAATTTGATCACCCACAATCAACAATTCAGCATCACGTAATGTAGAGTCTTTGGCTTCAGTTGGACTCGGCGGTTTGGGATGTAAACAATATAATTGAACTGGCTGTCCAGAACGTAATTTCACTGTGGTATGAATAGAAGGAATCTCATTACTCAGTATGAATTTGACTTCGGTATCACTCAATTCCAACTTACTGTAGAGATGCATTCCATAGAGATTATCTAAAGGTACTGGAACACGATAAGGATAATCCGCTTCGATGACTGAAAGTTCATTCTGCCAGGTTTGGTCTGTTTCAAGCGTCAATACGATATCGGGTTGATGCTGATGAATCTGTTCAATCAAACGATGATATTCTGTATTTGGTGTTAAAACATTCGACACAATTAAAGAGATTTGCTTTGATGGATCAAGTTGATCTGGTTGGACCTGTTTCACCTGTTTTTTCCAAATTAAGGTATAAGGCAAAACCATCTTCAATTGATATGCTAATGCAGCAATTAATCCAACAAATATGACTTGGCGTCTTAAATCCCATTCCCCATCCCAAATCAACAGGAGGATAAATGCGATAAAGCCTAGGGCTAAAATTTGTAGTCTTGGAAAATCGGCACCTCGAAACCACCACTCATCACGCGGAATCAAAGACCAAAAACTTAACCAAATCACAACAACAGCCAGTATCTCAATCCATAGCATAGCGCTTCTCTTTATATATTCTTAATTTTTCGATGATTCATAAATTTATATTAGTTTTGCATGTAACATAAACAAGATATATTGCACAATATATTTGCTGTTTTGATTGTGTACCACTTGCAGTTATACACTCTTTTGATACACTCGAACCCCCTTTTTTATTTTAACGCACCGAGGCAAAGTGACATGAAAGTAGGTCTGGTCGGTTGGCGCGGGATGGTTGGTTCCGTCCTTATGCAACGTATGGTTGAAGAGAATGATTTCGCTCATTTTGAGCCATTCTACTTCTCTACCAGTAATGCAGGTGGTGAAGCCCCTGCGTTTGGTGGTAAAACTGCCCCAGCACTTATGGATGCGACAGACATTAATAGTCTGAAGCAAATGGATGTCATTATTACCTGTCAAGGTGGTGATTATACCACTGAAGTTTTCCCTAAGTTGAAAGCTGATGGTTGGAATGGTTACTGGATTGATGCTGCATCTACATTGCGTATGGACGATGAAGCAATCATCGTATTAGATCCAGTCAACATGAATGTGATCAAAGACGGTTTGGTAAAAGGTACGAAAACATTTGTAGGCGGTAACTGTACTGTTTCATTGATGTTAATGGGTCTTGGTGGTCTGTTCCAAAACAATCTTGTTGAATGGGCGACTTCAATGACTTACCAAGCTGCTTCTGGTGCGGGTGCGCAAAACATGCGTGAACTCATCACAGGTATGGGCTATTTGTACAACAATACAAAAGATCTATTAGACGATCCACGTTCTCCAATTTTAGATATCGACTCTAAAATTGCTGAATTACAGCGTGGTGAAGGATTCCCTTCAGCAAACTTCGGTGTACCTTTAGCAGGTTCTTTAATTCCTTATATCGACAAACAGCTTGAAAGCGGTCAATCGAAAGAGGAATGGAAAGGTCAAGTTGAAACCAATAAGATTCTTGGTAATTCACAAATTGTACCTATTGATGGTCACTGTGTACGTATTGGTGCAATGCGCTGTCACTCACAAGCATTGACTTTAAAACTTCGTAAAGATGTTCCTTTAAATGAAATTGAAGACATCATTGCAAGTGCAAATGACTGGTCTAAAGTTGTGCCGAACACACGTGAAGCATCAATGACTGATCTTACACCTGTTGCAGTAACAGGCACGCTTACTGTTCCAGTAGGTCGTTTACGTAAACTTAATATGGGTAAAGAGTATTTAGGCGCGTTCACTGTTGGTGACCAATTACTTTGGGGTGCTGCTGAACCTTTACGCCGTATGCTACGCATCTTGATTGACTATAAAAATGCTTAATTTTTAATAGTTACTTCAATAAAAAGCCGGTCTGATTAGATCGGCTTTTTTTATGCAATTTGAATTGATTAGAGCTTGGAGTGCTATTTGAAAGGAAATATTATGACATCGATACAAAAAACAGTTAAATTACAATCTCATCACTTCTTATTTCGAACATCTTGATCGATACATAATGATGAACTGAGAATATAAAAAATCGAGATTAAAAACAGTCCAATATTTCGAGCACTCAGGTATTAGATTTGCAATAAATTCATTGAATTCAATGAAGGGGAAAAATTATGTTGTATGTCATTCCATTTGTCGTCTTGCTGTTAATCGCACTGGTGCTCAAAAAACGTGAGGATAAACAAAAAAATGGTGACACAGGATCAACAAAATCTAAAAAAAATGTGAGTGTAAAACGCGCTAAGAAAAGCCCCAAAACTCGTTCCACCCCACAACAAGCCTATTCACAGCATGGTCATGGCGCACCACAAGACTTAAGTGCCGAACCAGTGGCTGATGAACTTAAAGCCAGTATTGAATACTTAATTCAATCAGAAAGCTATATGTCAGCCGAAGCAAAAATCAATCAAGCATTGAATCGCGATCCTAGACAACATGAGCTTTACTCGTATTTGATTGATATTCACATCTTACAGAATGATGAATTTGCTTTAAAACAATTGAGTAATTATTTACGCTCCACTGGATTACATTACATTGCGGATGAAGCTGAAGACAAACTTAAAGCTGCAAAAGAAGCGGAACAGAATAAAGAAATTGCGAAAGAATCACGGGATATATCGAACACCGAGAATCAGCCTCGTCATGCTGCACAGTTTCATAGCACCAGTTTTATAACTGAAATCCCTGCAGTGCAATCAGAACAAGCCTTTGATCATCTCATCAAATCACAGGATGAACAACATAGCACTCAGGAAAGCACACCCACTGAAACAAATGAGACCACAGAGCAATCTTCTCTTCCTTCTCAAAGCTCAACATTTGTGTTTGAAACAGAACAATACCCACATCCCTTACAAGCCAAAGAGAAGAAAAGCACTCCTGAGGAAGAAACTGAGCATGTCTCTGCTGAACCTACTGCTCATTTTGTATTTAGCTCAGAACAGCTGGATTTAGCAGAAGAGTTTACGCTCAATAAAACCAATGAAGAAATCATTGACCAGCTCCCTTCTGATCAGGCTGAAAATCAGCAGGCAACTGAACAACAGACTCCATCGCAAAACGAGCATTTTGAACTCGATTTTTTTATGGAAGATACACCGCAACCAACCTCACAACACCCATTCGAGCAAGATGATGAGAAGACTCCTGCATCAAAAGAGCAAACACCTTTAGAATTTATAACGACAGATTTAACTTTCGAGCCAAATGCTCAAACACAGACTGAATCTGAAACAACCAATCAATCGACTGAAGATCGCGCACCCTTAGAGTTTGATTTAGATTTCTCCAGTTTTCAGTCTGAAAATAAATCACAAACAGCATCAGTGCACTCAACTGATGCTGAGAACCTTGCTTCAGAAAATGAGTCCATCCAAAATCTCGACTTCACACTTGATTTAAGTCAAGAATGGGTTGAAAAAACAGATCTCTCTCATTCAGCACTGAGCTCTTCTCCATTAGAAAAAAATCCACAAGAACTGAATATTGAAATAGATCCATTGGAATTTAGCTTTTCAGATCAGTCGGAACAGCCTCATTCTCAAACAACATCTAAGGATGAACTCACTTTTGATCTTTCAGATGATTTTAACTTTGATGCTGAAATATCTAGCTCAGCAAAAGTTCCAGAACAAAGCGTGAATGATCAAAATTTAGATTTTGTAACTTTCGACTTTGAGGAAAATCTTGATTCAAAATCTACAATAGAAAGCTCAATTGAACCGATAAACGAGTTTAATTTTGACCTCAATTCATCAGATGAAAATGTAGAAGTGCAACAGAATCATTCGCATGAAACATCTGCGATAAAAATGAATCCGAATCGTCCTGATGATCCTCTTGTACAACGTTTTCCTGAATTACTCAACGTTGATGAAATTCAACTTAACTTAGATTTAGCGGATCAATACATTAAATTTGGCGCGTTTGATGAAGCAGAAAAATTAATTACGGAATATGAATCGCATTACAATGATGAACAAAAAATGCGTGCAGCAAAACTCCGAGAGAGCATGGAATCTGATTCCAATTAATCTTAATATGAAGCAGTCTAATTAGGCTGCTTTTTTATGAGTTCAAAAATAGCTTTAATCTATATGGGTGGTACATTTGGTTGCGTTGGTGAACCTTTAGCGCCTATGCCTGCTGCCGATTTTTTTCCGCAATTAAAAGAAATTTTGCCCGTTCAAAATCAAATCGAGCTTGTCCAGGCTCATGAGATTAAAGACAGTAGTGCATGTATGGCGCGTGATTGGTTGCTGTTAATCCAACAAATTCAACAATTACAAGCTAAACAATTTCAAAATTTTATTGTCATTCATGGTACCGATACCATGAGTTATGCTGCGGCTATTCTTTCTCGATTTCTCCATGATACGTGTCGAGTCATTATCACAGGTAGCCAATTTCCTCTGCTCAATCATGCAGCGACATCTTTGCATCCATCGAGCGATGCTTTAGATAATCTGAATCATGCCATCCAATATATGGAAAATGTGTCTGATGGTGTTTACTTATGCTTTAACCATCAAATTTTTCATGCCAGAACTGCAGTCAAGACTCATCGCACGGCACTAAATGCATTTTGTGGTGAAGCATTTACAAATGTCATCAAGCCCATATCAAGTTCTTTTGTCGACATTACTGAGCAACATATTGAACGCTCGACACAACTCAATATTGCGAATCTGAGTCTTCGCCCCATTGAAATCAAATTATTCAATCAGCATTTAACGCGTTTTATCGACAACTCGCCTCATGTACTCATACTTCAAGCATATGGAACCGGTAATTTAGCAATTAATGCGGATACCACAGATATTTTGAAGCAGCTTCGTGCCTTAGGCTGCCATATTGTATTAAGTAGTCAGGTCATGTTTGGAGAATTAGATCAACGCTATGCAATTAGCAGTTGGATTAAAGCATCTGATATTTTGATCGACGATACACTCAGTGATGCCGATCTTTATGCCAAAATTCTAAAAATGTATTTACAATACCCCTCCACAGATCAATGGTTACAGCATTGGTATGATTCATCAAATTAGAGGTTCAAATGCCACGTTTTGCAATCGGAATTGAGTTTAGTGGCGTTCGTTATCGAGGTTGGCAAACACAGCAACCAGGCGTGCCGAGCGTACAAGAAACCATGGAAAAAGTGTTGAGCAAAATTGCTGATGAACCCATCATTTTGCATGGTGCGGGTCGAACAGATGCAGGTGTTCATGCCACAAATATGGTGGCTCACTTTGACACAAATGCAATACGTCCAATTCGTGGCTGGCTTATGGGAGCTAACAGTACACTCCCGAAAGATATTGCCATCCAGTGGATTCAAGAAATGGGCAGTGATTTTCATGCACGCTTTAAAGCGCAGGCTCGCCGTTATCGTTATGTCGTTTATAACAGACCCATGCGTCCTGCCTTACTCCACAAACAAGTAACGCATGCTTATTACCCACTTGATGTGGATAAAATGATTGCTGCAGCCTCAAAATTTGAGGGTACTCATAACTTTGAAAGCTTTAGAGCTGCTGCGTGTCAATCCAACCAGCCTGTACGCCATGTGAGCCATTGCAAACTCATCAAACACGGTGCTTACCTCGTTCTAGACATCCAAGCAGATGGTTTTTTACACCACATGGTTCGCAATATTATGGGCTGTTTACTAGAAATTGGTCAGGGGATGTACGACATTGACCATATCGATGAAATATTCGCAGCAGAAGACCGTAAAGCAGCAGGAATCACAGCACCACCTGACGGCCTTTACTTTATCCAAGCACACTATCCTGAAGAGTTTAACTTGCCTAAAGTGCCGCTAGGCCCTCATTGGTTAAACATGCCTGAATAATTTTTTATTTTGAATTGAAAAAAATCCCTTCATAAGAAGGGATTTTTTAGCGCTGTTTACGCTTACGATATTCAACAGGTGTCTCATTGGTCCATCGTTTAAAGGCACGATAGAACGTACTTGGTTCTGAGAAACCCGTCAGATAGACAATTCTCTCTACGCTTTCATTGGTGTTTGCCAAAAGTTTTTTAGCTAAACGACAACGATAGTCAGATAAAATTTGCTGGAAGCTTGTATTGGCTTCACTGAGCTGTGTTCTCAAACGACGTGGGGTGATATTCAACTGAGCTGCCACAGTTTCTAGCGTTGTTTCTCCACTCTCAAGTGTAGAACCAATGGCACGGCGCACCTCACCCACTAAATCGTATCGAGCCAACTCCTGTAATTTTTCAATCGCCAACTGCTCATGCAGTTGAAGTAATTCTGGCTCGGCTTGCCAAAGCACATAATCTAAAATTGCAGGATCAAAATAAAGTCGCGTTTCTTTTTGGCCTAAACTTACCGGGCACTCATATACACGGAAATACTCATCGTCTGAAGCACCCTCGCTAAAGTTAAAATCGATATATATAGGTTGAAATCGACCTTCAGTAATAAATTTGAAGAATCTTAAAATGCCTGAAATCGCGCACTCAGAAAAATGACGATTGACTAGGTTTTCAGAGAAAGGTTGTTCACCATTGGTTAGGTAGCAACGATCATCTTCAATAACTAATTTGGCATGAAATGCATCACTGATTAGACGTTGATACGCTAAAGCCCTTTTCAGGCCTTCGCCAAAATTTTCAGATGAAATAAAAAGATGTTCAATCACTTGACCACGATAAAGTGGTAAATGCTCACCTAAATGTAGACCAATGTCTGGATCTTTACTGACTTCTTCGGCAGCAACCCAGAAAGCGTACTGCGCGCTTAAAGGCGTACGCGCATTTTGATCTACTTGATTTAAGGCTACACCCGCTTTTGTTAAAATTTCTTCTGTGGGCAATCCAGCACGACGAATTGCTTGATAACCTAATCGTAGAACAACCGAAGCATCAGTTAGCTGACTCACGCAGTGCCCTTCCTTGTATGTTATTAATATTTACTTAAAACTTATGAATTAGATTACAGTCGATTGACCAAACTGACAACATAGTTAAGCATTTTTTTGTTTAAAAATTTTATTTGTTTGTTCGACAAGTTTGACCATAGAAACGCCGACTGAACTTGGTTTAACCTTGTTTTTTTCTAAAATTTTGCCTATAATTTGCGCCTTTCCAATTTGATCATCAGGTAGGCTATGGCCAATAAAGAGGAACTTATCGAGTTCGAAGGCGTTGTCACCGAAACGCTTCCTAATACTATGTTCCGTGTACGTTTAGAAAACGGTCACGAAGTAATTGCACACATTTCTGGTAAAATGCGTAAACACTATATTCGTATTTTGACTGGCGACAGTGTTAAAGTTGAAATGACACCTTATGACTTATCTAAGGGTCGCATTACTTACCGTGCACGCTAAGTGTTAGTAAGCGAAAAGCCACATTGAGTGGCTTTTTTTGTTTTTGTACTTTTATTTTATGAATCGCATAGAAAGTTCATTCAGCTAAATCAATCGCCTGTCTTTGTGATAAGAGACAAATTCAGATATATAGAATAATTAAACTCACTATTTATTCATTTACTATCCAATCATATATACCAACAAAGCCCATTTGCACATTCAATCTAAAAAATCGTCGTACTGCCCCACTATTTCGTGCACTAAATAAATTGTGTTTTTTGCCCATCTGCATATTTACACTTTTCCTGTTTACGGCATGCCAAACAGCAAATTTTCAGAACAAAAAAATATGAATACTTATGTTTCACAATTTGTAGGACAAGATATCCAACATATCCGAGAAACTACCGAGTTGAATTCTTTTAACATTAAGCTGAAGCCCAATCTTGAGATTCGAGATGATCGATCCATTTTCACCTTTGAACGTATAGTCAACACCTCGATTCCAATGGGAAATTCGATGAGAGATGAAAATAGTTTTATGATTCCTGTATGGACAGCTTCAGCAAGTCAGTCATACGGTAACGTAATGACTTGCTCAAGTGTTTTTAGCTTAAAAAAACAATATCGCTTTCAAAAGCTCGGCAATAAAAAACGCAGCTCATAGGCTGCGTTTTGAATGAATCAACTGAAATTAGTTAAGCGCTGCAACAACTGCTTCACCCATTTCAATTGTCCCAACCTTCTTCATGCCTTCAGACATAATGTCAGCTGTACGTAAACCTTGGTCTAAAACATTCCCTACTGCATCTTCAATCGATTTTGCTGCAGCTTCTTGACGGAACGTATATCGAAGCATCATTGCAACAGATAAAATTGTTGCCAATGGGTTTGCGATATTTTGACCTGCGATATCTGGTGCTGAACCATGACAAGGCTCATACATCCCTTTACCATTTTCATCTAAAGAAGCTGATGGCAACATACCGATTGAACCAGTCAACATCGCAGCCTCATCAGACAAGATATCACCGAACAAGTTACCTGTTACGATCACATCAAATTGTTTAGGTGCACGAACCAATTGCATTGCTGCATTGTCGACATACATATGTGACAAGTTAATGTCAGCATACTGTTCAGCATGCAACTGAGTTACTGTTTGTTTCCAAAGCTCAGTGACTTCAAGAACATTCGCCTTATCAACTGAACACACTTTACCACCGCGTAGTTTCGCCATTTCAAACGCCACTTTAGCAATACGTTTGATTTCTGACTCTGCATATACGTCGGTGTTAAAGCCTTGCTTCTCACCATTCTCTAATTCACGAATACCACGTGGTTGACCGAAGTAAATACCACCAGTTAATTCACGGACAATTAAAATATCTAAGCCTGAAACAATTTCAGGTTTCAAACTTGAAGCATCTGCCAATTGAGGATACAAGATCGCTGGGCGCAAGTTAGCGAAAAGGTTAAGTTCGCTACGTAATTTCAATAAACCACGCTCAGGACGAATTGAGCGCTCAATTGTATCCCACTTCGGACCACCAACAGCACCTAACAAAATCGCATCTGCTTTTTTTGCTTGTTCAGAGGTAACTTCTGGATAAGGTGAACCATGCGCATCAATTGCAGCGCCACCCAATAAACCTTGTTCCCATGTTAAATCTAGATTGAATTTTTCATTGACACGGGTGAGGACCTGTTCAGCTGCTTTTACAATTTCAGGACCAATGCCGTCACCAGCTAAAATCAAGATTTGTTTAGACATGAGATTTTCCATTTGTAAAGTTAGTATGAACTAACGTGTTTTTAAATTTTTTTGTTCCACAAACTCACCTAGTCCATTGAGAACATTATAGGGTTTGCAGAAACGGCGAATGGTTTGTTGCTCTTGCAACAAGTCAACACATAATGGCTCTGGTGCAGAAGCATCAAGTAAACTTTTTTTCCCACTGCTTCGATCTCTAAACATTACAAATCGGTAATCTTTTTTTGCTTCGAAGCGATGGATGACATTAATAGTTTCTGCTTTTTCCTCTGAAATCGGATAAAAGCGAACCACCACCTCATGCAGTCCAGCAGGAACTGAAAGATATAAGGCTTGCGGATCTTTCAAAGAGTCAGCATTTAATCGCACCATACCTTGCTTGATCGCACGCTGATCTAATCTTCGAGATTGAGCATCAACAATGGGATGCTCATCGAATCTTTCAAACTCACAATTCAACGTTCCTGAGCAATAAATCAAAGCATGATTTCTGGTTTCAGGCGTTTCTTTAATCTTTTTCAGTTGTAATCGGTCTACGGTCTGACAAGCGGATAAAACGGCGACAGACAATCCGAAAAACGCATAGCGTAATAAAACTTTTGCCTTCATTTGTGCCCAACCTCACCAAACGGCGCAAAACTAAAAGAATAATTTTGCACCGATATTAGCAAGACTTGAATCAGAGCACTATAGCTTTAAGTATCAGTTACGCTTTGATTTCTTGGAATACCCATGGGCGAACAGCTTTAGTTCTTTCCTCATAAGCACGAATGTCTTCTGCCGCTTGTAACGTTAAACCAATATCATCTAAACCATTCAACAAACAGTGCTTTCTGAATGGATCAACTTCAAATTTAAATGCTTCGCCTGTAGGTGTACGTACTTCTTGTGCTTCAAGATCAATCGTTAACTGATAACCTTCTTGAGCTGCACACTCTTTGAATAATTGATCCACAATCTCTTCAGACAAGATCACTGGTAACATGCCATTTTTAAAGCTGTTGTTGTAGAAAATGTCTGCATAGCTTGGTGCGATTACGGTACGAAAACCATATTCTTCTAAAGCCCATGGCGCATGTTCTCGGCTTGAACCACAACCAAAGTTGGCACGTGAAATCAAGATTGAAGCACCTTGATAACGTGGTTTGTTCAACTCAAAATCTGGATTCAAAGGACGTTTTGAGTTGTCTTGCCCCAAATAGCCTTCATCTAAATAACGTAACTCATCAAACAAATTCGCGCCGAAACCTGTACGCTTAATTGATTTCAAGAACTGTTTTGGAATAATTAAATCTGTATCGACATTGGCACGGTCTAAAGGTGCAACGATACCTTGTTCAACGGTATATTTTTTCATGATTACTACCTAATGGAATCAAGACCATGTTTCACAAGAACTATCATATCTAAAATGTATAAAATTAACTTTTAACAGTTCAACTTTATCTTTTAAATATTTGTACTCCACATGGACTCCATTTTCTTTATGATCAAATTTAATGAGTGCAAACAGTTCATCATTTAAATAACAAGACCAACATGCCATAGCTGGAAATGAATAGTGTTTTAAAATTTCATTGAAAAACTGTTCACTCTGTTCATATTTTACAATGTGAGTCTGTAACAAATGAGGAGCATTTACATCATCCCCCATGCAAACTGAGTCTCTAGTCAGTGAGCATTTCACTTCAGTTACATAACTCATTTCTAGGTTTGCTTAGAACGTACGCACATCTACAAAGTGACCTGCAATTGCCGCTGCTGCTGCCATCGCTGGACTCACTAAATGCGTACGACCACCATTACCTTGACGACCTTCGAAGTTACGGTTTGATGTTGATGCACAGTGCTCACCCGGTTGTAATTTGTCTGCGTTCATTGCTAAACACATTGAGCAACCCGGCTCACGCCATTCAAAACCAGCTTCAATTAAGATTTTATCCAAACCTTCAGCTTCTGCTTGTGCTTTGACTAAGCCAGAACCCGGAACAACCATCGCTTGCTTAATCGTGCTTGCAACTTTTTTGCCTTTTGCAACTTCAGCTGCCGCACGGATATCTTCAATACGAGAGTTGGTGCAAGAACCGATAAATACGCGATCCAATTTAATATCAGACAATGCTTGACCCGCGGTTAAGCCCATATATTGATAAGCACGTGTCCAATCGTTACGTTGTACATCATCTTTTGCTTGTTCTAATGTCGGTACTGCTTGAGATACAGGAATCACCATCTCAGGAGATGTACCCCAAGACACTTGTGGCTCAATCTCTTCACCTTGTAATACAACAACTGTATCAAAGTGTGCACCCTCATCAGAATGTAAAGTATTCCAATAAGCTACAGCTTGATCCCACTGCTCTCCTTTAGGTGCGTATGGACGACCTTTTACGTATTCAATGGTTTTTTCATCAACGGCAACCATACCTACACGGGCACCGCCTTCGATTGCCATGTTACACACCGTCATACGACCTTCGATCGACATATCACGGAATACTTGACCACCAAATTCGATGGCATGACCTGTACCACCAGCTGTACCGATTTTACCGATAATCGCTAAAACCACGTCTTTTGGTGTTACGCCTTGACCTAATTTACCGTCAACACGTACCAACATGTTTTTCATTTTCTTTTGAACTAAGCATTGCGTTGCCAATACATGTTCAACTTCTGATGTCCCAATACCGTGTGCCAAGCAACCAAACGCACCATGCGTCGCTGTATGAGAGTCACCACAAACAACCGTCATACCCGGTAAAGTTAAACCTTGCTCAGGTCCAACAACGTGTGCGATCCCTTGACGGACATCGTTGATATCAAACTGTGCAACATTAAATGTTTTACAGTTATCATCTAAAGTTTGCACTTGGATACGTGAAGTATCATCTTCGATCCCCGCAATCCCTTCAGAACGCTCTTTCGTAGACGTTGGTACGTTATGGTCAGGAGTTGCCACGTTTGCACTTAAACGCCAAGGTTTACGCCCTGCAAGTTGTAAGCCTTCAAAAGCTTGTGGAGAAGTCACTTCATGCAACAAGTGACGATCGATATAAAGTAAAGAAGAGCCATCATCGCGTTGTTTAACTAAATGATCGTCCCACAATTTATCGTACAACGTTTTTTTTGTTTGAGTTTCTGCTTTTTGGGTTTCGCCTGCCATGTCGATTTGCTCCACTGGACTGGGTAATTCTGTCATTAATTACGATTATAACGGCCTATTCACATAAATCTAATTTATCATTTTTATTAGTTTAAAAACTTTTTAGAATCAATGTAAACACAAAAACCATCTATAAAAACGATTAATTTAAAAATAATATTCGCTTTTACAGATTAAATAAGAATGCTTATCATTTAACCATCTCCAAGATCACCACCACCTGAGGATGTTCACATGGCACATATTCAAAAATTTGTTGAAGATAATCAACGCATGTTCAAAAAAACACTAAGCTACTACATTATGCACATTACAGTAGCCATGATTGTAGGCTACCTTGTCACAGGCAGCATTTGGATGGCAATTACTTTGAGTTTACTTGAGCCTACTGTACAAGCCGTGGCTTATTTCATTCACGAACGCGTGTGGGAGAAAAAAACGATACAACAGGAAGAAAATATCGTCGCATAGTTTCACCTGTGATCCTCCTCATCTAAGCCGCACTATGCGGCTTTTTTGCAACAGTTTATGAAGAATTACTTCGCAATAGATATAAATTTATTTTATAATTAAATAATATTTTCATAACCGAGTTTAAATTATGAATCTTGCTGCCTTTGAAGCTTTTATAAAAGTCATGGAAACGGGTTCGATTTCTATGGCAGCTGATCAACTATTTATCACTCAGCCCGCTGTCACCAAACGTATTCATAGTTTAGAAGATTATTTTGGTGTCAAATTATTTGAATCTGCTGGCCGAGGTGTACAAGCCACCCATGCGGCTCATTCCCTGCTTCCTAAAGTTAAAAATTGGTTAAATGAACTAGGTGATATTCATCACACCTTAAGCCACGACCAAAATCAGATTAAAGGAAAGCTTAAAGTTGGTACCAGCCATCACATTGGATTACATCATTTACCGCAACATTTAAAAAGCTATGTTCAGCAATATCCTGATGTGACATTAGATGTGCATTTTGTAGATTCAGAACAAGCTCATGAAAAAGTGTTAGCGGGTGATCTTGAACTGGCATTCTTAACCTTACCCCCAGTCCTAGATGAACGTTTAAAATATGTTCCTTTATGGAGTGATCCATTGGTCTTCGTTGCTGCAGTTTTTCATCCATTGGCAAATATGAAAAATTTAAGCCTTGAAGATCTCATGCAGTACCCAAGTTTATTACCTGCAGCTCAAACATATACAGCGCAGATCACCCTTGCAGAATTTGAAAAAAATGGATTAAAACCTAAAGTGTCTATGAGTAATAACCCGCTTGAATCCATTCGCATGTTGGCTTCTATTGGGTTAGGCTGGTCTGTCCTACCAAGTACTTTAGTGAATCAAGACTTAGTCAGGCTGGACATTAATTTAGAAATGCAGCGTCAATTGGGTATGGTTTGGCATCCGGGACGCACCCAATCTAAGGCAGCCAAGGCCCTGGTTGATTTAATGAAATAATTTCAGCATTCGTTCTTTAAAAAGTCATCTAAATAAGATGACTTTTTACTTTTTAAGACAAGTGAGCTACTTAAGCTTTTTTCTTCAATGAATCTTCATGTAAAGACTCATTGAGCTGATCGATAATTAATGCCCATGAACCATCTGAACATAATTTTTCTTTCAAAAATTGACGTTGACCTTCAGACCAAAAACTTGCTTCAGTCAAAAAGGTTTCAGCTTCTAACTGATGTGTTTCAATAAATTCTGCAATAGCTTGCTCGCTAGAATCTAATCCTAATTGCTCAAATAAGTTGGTCATTCTTGGCTCTGCATTTAGCATCGTGTATTCCTTATGATTTTGATTAATTTTAAGTTAGTTGTTTGCGCATAAGGTATCACTAAGGGATGAAAGCGTCTGTAAATTTATGCTGAATTTCATCTCAAGTTATTTCAATGCTGATCAATGAAAAAAAGCCATTGATACAATGGCTTTAGCAATTTTTAATTTTGAGAATAAAATTGTCTTAAATGGACCAGTCTTGGATATCCCAACCCTGCTCTTTAGCCAATACTTCAAGACGCTCATCTGGATTGACTGCAATCGCATGATCCGCATATTCCAATAAGAATCGATCATTAATGGAGTCTGAATATGCCCATGATTCAGTAACTTCTCGTCCCTGGAGCCATTGATCTAATCGTGCCAATTTACCTTTTTGATAACACGGAATATTAATGACTTTACCCGTATATTTACCATCAACCACTTCTGCATTGGTTGCAATAATTTCTGTAATACCAAATTCACGAAAAATAGGTGCAGTAATAAAATCTGATGTTGCTGTAATCCCTACTAATTGATGCCCAGCATCTTGATGACGTTGAATCGCTTTATAACCTTCAGGACGCATTTGAGGTCGAATCACTTTTTGCATAAAAAGCTGATGTAAGTCGGTCAAATACTCATTGTCATGTTGCGTTAAAAATTCAAATACAAATTCGTTGTAGGCAATTGGATCAAGTTGTCCTGCTTTGTAGTCTTCATAAAATTTGTCATTCATGGCGCGATGTCGAACTGGATCAACCAAGCCTTCATTGACTAAAAACTCGCCCCAAGAATGGTCAGAGTCGGTATTTAACAAGGTGTGATCTAAATCAAACAACGCCAATTTCATGAAATTACTCGTTCAAACTGAAATTTAAGAAAAAAAATGTAAATCTATCTCCGCTAGTCGATAGAAATTCGTTAAGATCATAGCAATTTTAAAACATTATTACTTTGAACTTTTCGAGTTGGGCATAGAGAGTGGATGCCCCCGAACCCAAAGTCAACGAATTTAATAAATTTTAGGTGCCAAATGATCGACTCAGAAGGTTTCCGACCGAATGTCGGGATCATTTTGGCAAATGATATTGGACAAGTTTTATGGGCAAAACGCATTGGTCACAATGCTTGGCAATTTCCTCAAGGAGGCATCCAATTTGGTGAAACTCCAGAACAGGCACTTTTCAGGGAACTCCGTGAAGAAGTCGGGTTATTGCCGGAGCACGTCCAAATAATTGCTCAGACCGAAGGTTGGTTACATTATCGTTTGCCACTTCGCTACATCAGATCAGATTCTGATCCTGTGTGTATCGGACAAAAGCAAAAATGGTTTTTATTGAAATTAGTCGCGTCAACGAATCATATTCAGTTGAACTTAAATGATCCGCCAGAGTTTGATCAATGGCAATGGGTCAGCTATTGGTATCCACTAGGCCAAGTGGTGAACTTCAAAAAAGATGTTTACCGTCGTGCCATGTTGGAATTGTGTATGCATCTGCCATAGCATGATTTATATTAAACATTGAATTTAAATGTTTGATTTTTATTTCGACTATTTGAATAATCACCATAATTACATCCCTTTAAGAGGAGCACCGCTACATGTCGAACATGCAATTAGACTCTTTACGGCGCATTGTCCAAGAAATCAATGCGTCTGTCAGTTTGCATGATTCGTTAGAAATTATGGTCAACCAAATTTCTGAAGCAATGCATGTAGATGTGTGCTCTATTTATTTACTTGATGAACGTAACCAACGTTACGTTCTGATGGCTTCCAAAGGCTTAAACGCTGAATCCATTGGCAATGTATCATTGCAGTTGGGTGAGGGTTTGGTCGGACTCGTTGGGCAACGCGAGGAAATCGTCAATATCGAGAATGCGTTTAAGCATGAGCGTTTCGCGTATTTCCCAGAAACGGGTGAAGAGATTTATAACTCTTTCCTTGGCGTTCCTGTCATGTATCGTCGAAAAGTCATGGGTGTTCTCGTGGTTCAAAATACTGAACCACAAGACTTTAGCGAAGCTGCTGAATCGTTTTTAGTCACACTTTGTGCGCAACTTTCTGGCGTTATCGCCCATGCGCATGCAGTTGGAAATATTGATGTTTTCCGTAAGCCAAATAATTCTCCAACCTATAAAACATTTCAAGGATCATCAGGTGCAGGTGGTATTGCATTAGGTCGTGCACTTATTCTTTATCCACCCGCAGATTTAGGTTCAGTACCTGACCGCGAAGCTGAAGATATCAGTGAAGAGCTTGAATTACTCGATCATGCGGTTGATTCAGTTCGCCAAGAAATTCAATCACTTGATGATAAAATGCAAGATTCTTTGATGTCTGAGGAACGTGCATTATTTAGCGTATTCTTGAGAATGTTGGATGAGAATGCCCTGCCTGCTGAAATCAAAGAGTTAATCCGTGATGGTCACTGGGCTCAAGGTGCAGTTAAACACGTTATTGATCGTCATGTGGCAATCTTTGCACAAATGGAAGACGATTATTTACGAGAACGTGTTGCAGATCTAAAAGACCTTGGGCGTCGTATTTTAGCAGCGCTTCAAGAAGATGATTTAAGTCACCGAGAACTGAGTAATGACAGTATCATCGTGGGTGAAGAAATCAGTACGGCAGCACTGGTTGAACTACCTGTCGATAAGATTGCAGCGATTGTGACGTCTGAAGGGGCTGCCAATTCACATATGGTGATTGTAGCACGTGCTTTGGGTATCCCCACAGTTGTTGGTGTCACCGAACTTCCGGTGACTACCCTTGATGATGTGGAAATGATTGTTGATGCCTATCAAGGACGTGTATTTATCAATCCACCACGCCGTTTACGTCAACGTTATCGTGACATCCAAAAAGAAGAAGAACAAATCGCCAAAGATCTTAAACAGTATGAAACCAAAGATGCCATCACTCCTGATGGTGTTGCAGTACGCTTATTTGTGAATACAGGTTTAATGATTGATGTCGTGCGTGGTGTACAACGCGGTGCCAAAGGTGTCGGACTCTATCGTTCAGAAATTCCATTTATGTTGCGTGATCGTTTCCCGGGTGAAGAAGAGCAACGGGCGATTTACCGTCAACAACTTAGTCACTTTGCCAATAAACCAGTCGTGATGCGTACTTTGGATATTGGTGCAGATAAAGATTTACCTTATTTCGAAATAGAAGAAGAAAACTCAGCATTAGGATGGAGAGGGATTCGTTTTACCTTGGATCATCCTGAGATTTTCTCTTCACAAATTCGTGCGATGTTAAAAGCCAGTGTCGGCTTGAATAATTTGCATATTTTGCTGCCAATGATCACCAGCGTCAGTGAAGTAGAAGAAGCGCTTTATATTATTGAACGTGACTTAGCTGCGGTTCAGGAAGAAGAACAAGTTAAAATTAATCGTCCTAAAATTGGCATCATGGTTGAAGTACCTAGTGTTTTGCTTCAAATTGGTGAGTTTGCAGAATTAGTTGATTTCTTCTCAGTGGGTTCGAATGATTTAATCCAATATTTGTTGGCAGTCGACCGTAATAACCCACGTGTATCGAGTGTTTATTCTCACTTCCATCCCTCAGTGCTTCGAGCATTGCAACGCTTAGTTCAAGAGTGTCATAAATATGACAAACCTGTCAGTATTTGTGGTGAAATGGCTGGCGATCCACTCTCAGCAATTTTACTGATGGCAATGGGCTTTAATACGCTTTCAATGAGTTCGAGCAATATTCTCAGAGTCCGTAAAGCAATTTGTCATGTTCCAATGGTAGATGCGCAAACGCTTTTAGATGAAGTGGTGAAAATGAGTAATCCACTCATTGTGAAAAGTTGGATGGAATATTATTTCCGTCACCATGGTTTAGCGGATATGGTGAAATCGAATCGTATTGTAAATGCCTAATATGAATCTCGGTTTAAGCAGAGAAAGAGCTGAGTAACAACATAATCAATTGGCTTTTTTTATCTTCATGTCGATCGTAGCGATCTCGGTAATTCTATTTCATTTATATGTTAGTAAATCAAAAAGTAGTTCAAGACCCAATAAACCTATTTCAAATTATACGCTAGATCATGGTTTAACGATGAATTCTGAACACCAAATGAGCGAATCATCATATGTAGATATAGATTATGGTGGAAGTAGTGGTGGAGCAGACTAACCTTCACGTGTTTAGGCATATAAAAAAGGGAGATAATCATTCGAATATCTCCCTTTTTTGTGCTTGCTATAGCCACGTTTTGCATTTTTCTTACGATCTACAAAAACTTGGCTTTTGTTGACTTCATGCATATGTTTTGCCACAAAGTTGTGAATCACAACTTCTGGCAACGCTTTTTTCTTTGCCATTTTATATTACCTTCAGTTTAACCACCCTAGATGATGGGAAAGCGATATTACGCTTTTTTGTACATTATACAAGCAAATTCATAATGGTTTTTTCAATGACATTCATCGTATGCATACAATGTTTAAGATTAGCTCTGCCATTTTTCTATGTTAAATTGATCAATAACTCGAGCACCCGAAGATGCTCTTACACAGCATAGAAAGGACTAAATCATCATTATTTCGGTAGAAGACTAAATGTACCTCGATGATGATTAAATTTTCCATCTGGCATTGCGATATTTTGGTAAACGATCTTTTGCTTTTGATCGATGACTAATACAACATTTTCTTTAGTCGCATCATCTGCCCAATACACCATAAACTGCTCAGGTCCAACCTGTGTGGCTAAATATTTAATATTGGCAGATGTATTTTGTCCTGATGTGATATTTAAAAGACCTTGGTCTTTGAATTCAAGATGCTGCGTTTGACCATTGATGTTTAACACCAAAGTCTGTCCAATAGCGAAGAATGGTTTGTTCAAGGCTTGTTGTAAACCGATGTCCTTGATTACACCTTTGACACCCTGTATTTTGCCTTTAAGATGAATTGTTCCATCATTCCCAGCAATGTTGGTGTAAACGATATTTCGATTATAATCTTGAATATGAACGACATTATCTCCTGATTTATCCTCATGCCAATAAACCATAAAAATATTTTTAGCAATCTCAACAGGTGTGTATTTTACCGCTTCAGAAAGATCTGCGGCACCTGTAAAAGTTAGGTTTTTATGGTCTTTGACATCAAGATCAAATTTCAAACTCGTAAAATCGACTTGAATTTTTTGTCCTATTGGCGGATAAGGAGATGCAACTTTCCAATCGGTTTCTTTGGCAAATACTTGTGCAGACATTTTTAGCACTTCTTCACTCGACTCAAGATCTGGATACTTTGCTTTCATATATCCAAAAATCCCCTCCGAGCTTTGATTTTCAGTAACTGCTGTTTTAAAGTTCGTTAAATACCCTTTAATCCAATCCAATGGCTTAGGTGAAAAGTCACTTTTTACATAATGACCTGGGATCACTTTTTCAGGATTTAAACTCAGTATTTTATCAATTTGCTTCTTCCAAAGATCGATCCCTTGCACACCACTGGTATCGGTCATCCACAAATGCTCACCATAAGCGACCGAAATACCACCCAATGCCGTTTTTAAACTTGGAATCCATAGGAAACTATGTGCGGAATCTTCTGGATCAAGTTGGACTTGAATCTTTTGCCCATCTAATTCCATATATCCTGAATTTAAGGCTTCAGGAATAATAATCTTTTCAGGAGCATCGCCTTTTGCTAATTGTGGCTGCCAAACTGATAACTTATCTTCTTTAGAGGCTTGTATCAAATAAGCTGTCTGCGCGGTTGAAACAACCTTAGCATTTGGAAATGCTTTTAAAATTTCATTGGTTCCAAAATAATAGTCAGGATCACTATGGGAAATATAAATATATTTTAAATTTTTACCTGATTTCTTAATCAGATTGACTACGTCTTTAGCGTATTGATTCTGAAATTGAGCATCGACCAAAATAGCATCTTTTTTTCCTGAAATTAAAGTTGATGCAACGGCAAAAACAGCATCCTCTCCAGGAGTATAAGTCTGCAAAGTGAGTGGAGATGGATTTGATGAATCTTTTGGACTTTTATCATCAGAATCATTACAGCCACTTAAAGCAATGGTGGTCACAAATAAACTAGTGGTTAGGAGTTTTGTCATATCAGCCTCATGAGATAAATTTATCTATGGTTCTTATTGATCTTTATTTTTTAAATAAGCTTTAAAGCAAAAGTGCCATATTTCCCCTCGTCATACTGCGGATGTGGCAGTGTAACAAGGCGAATTAACAGCTTATTGAGGCAGAAGAAGGATGAGAAGTACTTACGGTTTAGTAAGTAAAAAAATCGAATTTTCAGTTAAAATATTAGACTGATTTGCAACAATAAATTCCACGATAAAAAATGTTAACTTTAGTATCTCTAACTTGGAATTCCTGTTAATACAGACAATACTCTCTGAACAGCCATCTCTAATTTTTTCTTATTCATGGGCTAAGGCTTCAATTGGTTTTAAGTTTGCAGCACGTTTAGCGGGCATATAACCAAAGATCAAACCAACCAACGTTGAAAATAGCAGTGCGATAATAGCAACTGACCATGAAAATACCATCTTATAATCTGAGCTAATCGCATTAAAAATAAAACTGGCGATCAAGGCGATCGCAACACCAATTACGCCACCAAATAAACATAAAACTGCAGATTCAATCAAAAACTGAGCCTGCACATCACTTTGGCGCGCACCAACTGCTATTCGTAAGCCAATTTCCTTAATTCGCTCGGTCACAGAAACGAGCATGATATTCATCACACCAACGCCACCTACGACCAATGAAATGAAGGCTACTGCAGAAATAAAGAAAGTCATCGTTCCTAAATATTTTTCAAAGGACTTCATAGACTCATCGCTGTTATATATATCAAAATCCTCCACACCATGACGAGCAATCAATAGTTGCCTCACTTTCTTTTCGGCTTTCACTGAGTCAGTATTTTGATGTAGTACCGCAGTCAGCAGATTGACATTATCACTACTTGAAATTTGTGACATCAATACATTATAAGGCATCCAAATTTGTGAAGAACCTGAGCTATATTGAGGTTCAGCGATTCCAACAACTTCATAAGAACGCTTATTAAATAAGACTGTTTTACCTAAAGCTAATTTTTGCTGTCCAAATAACTTTTCAGCAGCTTGCTTATCAATCACTACGATTTGGGAACGCTGTTCAACATCGCTCTGTGTAAAAAAGCGACCATGTTGAACTTTCATGTTTCTAATTTTTAAATAAAAACCATCTGCACCTGTTGCACTCACATCAATATTACGATTTTGATAAATCATGTTCCCACTTAAACTGACATGTGGAGAAACATGGATAATTTCTTTCATCTCATTGAGTGCATTTAAATCATCCATATTTAAACGGCTGGCAGATGTAGCTAAAGCTGTTCCACCAGGATAAATCTCAAGTGTTGCTGTTTTCAATCCTCCCCAATCATTCAAAAACTTTTCTTTTGCGCCATTACCAATGGCAATGACAATGGTGACTGAGCAAATGCCAATAATAATCCCTAGCATGGTCAAAAAAGACCTTAAACGATTGGCGAAAATTGAATGCAAAGACATTTTCATCGCTTCATAGACTTGGGAAACAAAGCTGAATTTCATATCCGCATGAAAAACTTTTGATGGAGAAACTTGCCCTAAAGATTTACGCTGCGTATCCGAAAGAATGCGTCCATCTTTAATTTCAATGACACGATCTGCACGTTCTGCAATACTTTTATCATGAGTAACTAAAATAATCGTATGCCCTTGACGGTGTAGATCTTCCAAAATTTGCAAGACCATTTCACCACTTTCAGAATCCAAAGCGCCTGTGGGTTCATCGGCTAAAATAACCTCACCACCATTCATAAGTGCGCGGGCAATACTGACTCGTTGCTGCTGTCCACCCGACATTTCATTGGGTTTATTGTCACTCTTATCAGCTAAACCGAGCTGAGCTAAAAGTTGCAGTGCTCGATCTGCACGGTTTTCTGCATTCAAATTTGAATAAATCGCGGGCAAGGCGACATTCTCTAAAGCAGATAAAGCATTCAATAAATTATAGCGTTGGAACACAAACCCAAAACTTTTTAAACGTAACGATGAAAGCTCATCATTACTCAATAAGAAAATATCTTGTCCACGAAACAGAAACTGTCCTGAAGAGGCTTGATCCAAACATCCAAGTAAATTCATTAAAGTAGACTTACCTGAACCTGATTGCCCAATAATCGAAATAAACTCACCCTGTTCAATACTGAGACTGACATCTTTTAGGATGTGTTGTTGATTATTTTCTGGACCTACAAATTTATTTATTTTTTTTAGTTCAATCAAACTCATTGAGTATCGCCTGATGTATTCGCACTATCGTCAGGTGCCTCTGCCAAAATTTTTTCACCCAACTTTAAACCAGACTTGATTTCAATATCATTTGAGTCAGAAATTCCAGTCACGACTTTTCTTGGTTGAGGTTTTGTATCAGGTTGATAGAGGTAAACCATGGCATCTGATCCATATCCAATCACCGTTGTTTTCGGAATTTTCAGCACATTCTTTTTTTGATTTACAATAATGTCATTTTGGGTTGTCATACCGATACTGAGTTTACGCTCAGGGTTGTCCACCAACATTCTTGCATAGTAGAACACTGCTGCATTCGCATTTTCATTTTTATCGTCGTAAGTTCCTTTGGTCAGGGTCGTTAAAGCAGGATCAATACTTTGAATCACACCATCTAATTTCACATTGGGGTCTGCCAAGGTGCTAAATTTAACTGGCATGTTTTCTTTTAATTTAGTGTAGTCACCTTCTGCGACCTGCATTCGGATTTCCATCTTATTCAAGTTGGCGATCGTCGCGATCAAAGGTGTCGTTTGTGCAAAGTTAATGGTTTGACCAGCTTCAACAGGCATGGAAACCACGGTACCCGTCAATGGAGAGCGAATCTGTGTGTAGCCCAATTCAGTTTGTGCTGTATTCACATTAATCTGTAATTGTTTCAGCCGATATTCATTTGACTCAACATCTGCAATCGCTTGTTTAAGCTGATTATTCGCCTGTTCGAGCTCTTCACGAGAGCCTGCTTCAGCTTTGTATAAGGTTAATTTACGCTGATAGTTTTGTTTTAAAGTTTGTAAAGCGACACGTTTCGCTGCCAAGTCTGCCTTCGCAGCTTCAAGTTCGGCTTTACTGGTATTGAGCTTGTCCAACTGTGTTGTCGAGTCAATTTCAGCGATTAATTCGCCTTTTTTTACATCCTGTCCTAACTTGATATACAGCTTTTGAATTTGACCTGAGACTTGTGCACCCACGGAGACAATATCAGATGCATAAATTTCACCTGTGGCTTTAACAATCTGCGTTAGATCACCTTGAGTGACTTCAACGGTCTGCGGTTCTGGCTGCTTTTTTTGTGACTGAATATAGAAATAAACAGAAAGAGCTAAAGCAACCAATACCACTAAGACCAAAAAATACTTTAATTTTTTTGATTTTTTTTGCATGTGCATAATGACGAATAATCTTTATTGAGGAGATAACTTTTGATCAACATGTTTTATTCACTTTAATATGATCAAAATTTAAAAATTTTTAATGACACGATTCTAGTGAATTCTATTTTTTCACACTGTCGTACTTATTTATTTTTATGTATCGATAACAGCCAACCGCATCTATGTGTTGGCTGTCTATCAGAAAAGGGTTTTGGAAAATAATTAAGCGGCAAATGCTCGATTTAAAATTGAGGTCACATCTACTTGTTTAGGATCAAGCATTCCCACCACTTGACCATGAAATTTTTGATAACGCGTCGCAATAAAAGCATTGGCAATAAAATCTGGCGCATAACGTTTCAGCAATACTGCTTGAGAGAGCACAACCAAACGACTGACTAAGCTTCTCCCCATAAATTGTAAATCATCAGGTTCCTGATGAAATAATCTAAACAGTCCCTGCAACTCTTCATTAAGTATTTTGTCGTGACTTGCAGTAGATGCTAAATCTTTAAATAAATGCTCGATTGATTCAGGATCACGTGAAATAGCACGAAGCACATCGAGACACATGACATTACCTGACCCTTCCCAAATGGTGTTCACAGGTGCTTCTTTAAAGAGACGAGCCATGATGCCATGTTCAACGTAGCCATTGCCACCAAAGACTTCCATCATTTCACCAGTCATTTCTACTGCTCTTTTACAAACCCAAAATTTTGCTGCTGGTGTCATGATACGTTTCCATGCCAAACAAAGTTCACTGTCATGTTCATAACAATGAGCCAAATGGAAACTCAACTGCATTGCCGCTTCAGTCTCTAAAGCAAGATCTGTGAGCACCGACCGCATTAATGGTTGCTCAATGAGTCTCTTACCAAATGCTTGACGTTGACGTGTATAGGCAATGCTTTGTACTAGGGCCTGACGCATAATGCCACTTGAACCTACCGCACACGTTAATCGGGTATAGTTTGCCATTTCAATAATCGTTGGAATGCCGCGTCCAGCCTCCCCCATCATAATGCCCCAAGCCTCTTTAAATTCGACCTCAGAGCTAGAGTTGCTGCGATTTCCAACCTTCTCTTTGAGTCGTTGAATATGAATCGCATTTTTTGTGCCATCTTCCAACCATCGCGGAACAAAGAAACATGCCAAGCCATCATGCTCAGTTTTAGCAACAACCAAATGTGCATCGCACATAGGTGCTGAAAAAAACCATTTATGCCCAGTTAGTAAATAAGCTTGTCCTCTTCCAGACTGCCCAACTGGAACAGCTGTCGTTTCATTAGCACGCACATCAGAACCACCCTGCTTTTCAGTCATGCCCATTCCAATCCAAATCGATTTTTTCTGAGCAATTGGTAAATCACGTTCATCATATTCAGTGGATAAAAGTTTATCTCCTAGCTTTTTCCACAGCTCAGGTTCTTTTTGAATCAATGGAATGCTGCCCAAGGTCATTGAGTTTGGACATAAGTTTCCACACTCCACTTGACCACTGAGGAAGAATTTTGCTGCCCAATCCACCCAACCAGATTCTTGAGTGAAATTTAGAAAAGGATGTGCATGAACCGCATATTTACGATTTAACGCCATCCATTTGTGCCATGAAGGATGAAATTCAACAAAATCTGCCCGCCTACCTCGAGCATCAAAACTATGTAAAATAGGAGGATGTTTATTGGCAAGATCAGCATGGTGATAAAAGCTTTCACAACCTACGACTGCACCAAACTCACTTAAATGGACTGAGTTTCTACTGCCATAACGCTGTAAGATTTCTTGTAAGATTGGATCTGTTATATATAGATTGTAATCTTGAAGCTCATCAAATTGATTATGTATTTGATGTGTCATCCATGCCGACATAAACGAACCCTCTTTGGAATTTTTATCTATAACTTCATTATTTATATTATCGAGTATAGCTTTTGAAAGTAGATTATCTAGTGCAAATGATGACTTGAATTATCATTAAATTTTTATCAACGTCTTAATATGATCTCAGTATTATGTCTTACTATTGTTGCATCATCTTTCGATATTTTGCTGGTGGCATACCCTTACAGCGCTTGAATGCTCTAGAAAATACAGATACTTCAGCATAACCCAACCGTTCAGAAATTTGATCTATTGTAAGATCAGTACCCAGCAACAAATCATCTGCCAAATCCTCACGTAAATTTTTAACCAATTGGTGAAACGTAATCCCTTCATTGGCTAAATTGCGCTGAATGGTACGAACATTGACAGCTAAAGCTTTGGATATATCTTCAATCGTCGGCATTTGGGATGCATTTTTTAATAAAAACTCACGTATTTTTTTACTATAGTCCCCTAAGCTTTTTCGGCGTCGAAATACATGCTCACACTCTTTTTGATAACGCATAAAAGTGAAGTCATCAGCTTGACGCAATGGGGTAAGCAACAATTCAGATTGAATCGTGATTCGACTTTGTGGTTTATCATAAAAAATAGGATAGCCTGTTAAGCCTTCTATCTGGTTTGCATAGCAAGGCTTGGTCATCGCTAAATCTATCTGAAAGGGTAATTGAGCACCAAGAATATCATTTTGAAGTGTGATGATCGTGGCAATATCTCTTTCTAAAATAAATAATTGCATATCAGCACTTAGATCATGATGGAATAAATTTAAATGTGTAAATTCACCATCTTCTTGCAAGGCCACATCAGAAAAAATTGCGCCTAATTTCAGATATCGTATCGCGATCAGCAACGCTTCTCTGACATTGGCACTACTTAAAATTGCAAATCCCCAAGCCCCTAATGTGGTGGTGTGATGTCGAAGCCCAGCTTCGAGCGCAATGGGATGTTCATCAGAGATTAGATTCAGAATATTTCTGATGATCTGTAATTCATTTCGCTCTTGGATTTCAAAATTTTCTTGATAAAGATCTTGTTTCGTCAGTTGTGTATTTTCTAGGCATTGCTCAAAAGTAATACCGTAGCTTTCTGCAACATGACATAGTACCCGAGCTGTATTCGCTTCCCTTAAAAACTTCCATGAATTAAGCATCATTATTCGCGTTTTTATTTGTCATCTAATGTCAAATTTAACTGTTTAATTATCATTCTACAAGTGAATTCAATCTCTTATATTCATAAATAAAAGAAAATGGAATTTTTATGAACATGTATGCCAATCTTGTTGAGGAACAGCAAAGCCTGGTCAATGAACTCACGGCGTTATATCAAAAAACCAAAGCCGAGATGAACGACCAAGATATTGATCATATTCGAAATGTTGCTGCATATTCAAAGGCTATAAAATTACGCAGTGAGCAACTTATTCGTGAATGTATAAGTTTAGAATCTTGGGGACGGGGCATTATTCTGGGTTGTTTACACACCCTACTCGAATTTTCAGAGCTCGGTCATAACATCATGCACGGAAGTTATGATCACCTCCCCCAAGCAACCGAGTTTCATTCAGAACGCTGGGTATGGGACTTTGTGACTGATCCTCGTGAATGGCGCGTCATGCATCATCAAAATCATCATCCATTTACCAACATCGTTGGCAAAGATCATGATTTAGGGTATTCCTTTTTAAGAAGCTTGGCAGGTCAAAGCTGGTACGGGCATCACAGTGTTCAATTGCTAATTTACAGTGCGCTGATGATCACTCCATCCTACTATTTCACACTCTATACAGCCACATCAGCAGCACGTACAGAAGGTCGAAAGATCCTTTCCAAAGAAACCTTTACTCAATCACTTCGTCTCATAAAAGCTCATGCTCAAAAACAGTTTATTGAAGCACCTGTCGCTGCAAAATGGTCAAAAAAATTACCTGTTTTTATCGGAAATTATCTTACAACGACGATAGGCTATGGTTTTTTACTTCATATCCTCTTCTTAGAACATCACGCTGAAAATTTGGAGCTTTATTCAGATCCTGGACCTGATGAGACGCAAGAAGAATATTTCATACGACAGATTAAAAGTACCACCAATTTTATCCCATATGCACCGCTGGATCAGTTTCTCAAAAAAATCCTTGATGAAGAGGTCCTGTATCCAAATCCACCTCCATTTGAAATCTTTTATGGCGGATTAGATACACATCTTGAACATCATTTATTTCCAGATTTAGCATGTAATCGTCAAAGACAAATCAAAGCTGTAGTACGTAGTATTTGTGAAAAATATCATTTGCCTTATCACAATTCACCCATGGAAAAGCTGATTCCAGCGATACCGCTCAGCCTCATTAAAAGAACTCTACCTTTTGGTAATCAAGAAAAAAATAACCCTTTCAAATTACTCATTCGACCAAAAGAATTATTAAAACGTATCAAACGAGGAATTCAATATCAGCCACCCTCAACCATGACATATTTACACAAGCCACAGTTCTATAATGCGTCGGCAAAAGTTGTACAAGTCGAAATACAGCTTAATGGTCAAGTCAAAACACTTAAAATGAGCAAGCCTCAAGGCTGGGAACATTTAAAATGGCAGGCAGGTGCATTTATTTCATTAAGCTTTGAAATAAATGGGCAAACTTATATTCGTCAATACAGCTTATTGCATGAAAGCCAAACCGCAGATGGCTATTTTGAAATAGCAGTGAAACGTACACCTGCTGGCATTGTTTCTCACTATATTCATGATCATGTTCCTGTAAATACAGAGGTGACGATTGTAAGTCCACCACAATCTACACCTGATTTTGTTTTAGACACCCTTCCGCCGAAGTTAATCTTTATCGCAGCAGGAGTCGGTATTACACCAATTTTAAGTATGTTAAGAAAATATCAGCGTATCGAAAGTAAAGCTGAAGCTCATTTGTTTTACTTTAACCACGATGAAAATTCTATTTTGTTTGAAAATGAGATTCGTCAAATCTCGGGGCATTCGAATTTGAATGTTCACTTTATCTGCTCCAAAGTTCAGAACGAGTCGGCATCTGATTTACGACAAGGACGTTTTAGTCTTGAAATTTTCCAACCTTATATTCGAGATTTTAAATGCCAACACGTATATGCCTGCGCCCCTCAAGCATTAATCGATTCTGCTCGCCAACAACTTATTCAAGCAGGCGTTAAAGCAGCAGCATTTCACACAGAAAATTTTAAACCTGCTCCTCTCAGTTTTGAGTCTGATGGTGTTACACGTCGAGTAATTTTCAAAAAAAGTAATACAAGTATCGACATTCAAGGCAATGTCACTTTACTTGAAGCCGCGCGTCAAGCTGGTTTAAAACTGCCAAGCGGTTGTCAACAAGGTTTATGCAAAGCCTGTGTATGCACTAAATTGGAAGGTCAAACTCAGTTAGAAGTTGATTCATCCACTATTCAACATCGCATTACGCTATGCAACACTGTGGCTCGCTCACCAATCATTGTGCTTGATGTTTAACAAAGATTATTAAGTTAATCGCCGTCATGAAGTAATCATGCAATGCTTCATGACAGCACGATTCAAACACTTAAACAACCAAACTTATGATTCATATCCAAGAATTGCACAACCAAAACCTTACTGTAAATCATCGTTAAATCCTTTTAACCTGAACCAAATATTCTATTGGTGAATATTCAAATAAACCCTTAATTTATATGAGGGTAATTGGAATTTTATTTACAAATTAAACTCTCCAATTGAACGCATCATGATTTATGATGAATTTGTAAACTCAATAAAACACACATTCTTGTCACAATGTTGCTTTAGAATGATCGAACAAAACGGTTCATGTCTCTGGTATTGGAAGCGCTAGATCTTATAAAAGTGAATGCTCAGCCAACCATCAAGAAAGACATATATTATAAATGGAGAATGAATATGAGCGATGACTCAAAAAAATGTCCTGTCACCCACTTAACAACTGATGCTGGTGCTCCTGTAGTAGACAACCAAAACAGTATGACAGCAGGTGCACGTGGTCCTTTACTTGCACAAGATTTATGGCTGAATGAAAAACTAGGTAACTTCGTTCGTGAAGTGATTCCTGAGCGTCGTATGCACGCGAAAGGTTCTGGGGCATTTGGTACCTTCACTGTTACCCATGATATTACGCAATATACTCGCGCTAAATTATTCTCTGAAATCGGTAAAAAAACCGATATTTTTGTGCGCTTCTCTACAGTTGCTGGCGAACGTGGTGCAGCAGATGCTGAACGTGATATCCGCGGTTTCGCAATGAAATTCTACACTGAAGAAGGTAACTGGGATTTAGTAGGTAATAACACTCCAGTTTTCTTCTTACGTGATGCGCGTAAGTTCCCTGACTTAAACAAAGCAGTAAAACGCGATCCTAAAACCAACAAACGTAGTGCAACCAACAACTGGGATTTCTGGACTTTACTTCCAGAAGCATTACATCAAGTGACGATTGTCATGTCAGACCGCGGTATCCCAGATGGTTACCGTCACATGCATGGTTTTGGTAGCCATACCTTCAGTTTCATTAATGCCAACAACGAACGCTTCTGGGTTAAATTCCATATGCGCACGCAACAAGGCATTAAGAATTTAACTGATGCAGAAGCTGAAGCGATTATTGCGAAAGATCGCGAAAGCTCTCAAACTGACTTATTTGATGCGATTGAACGTGGTGATTTCCCGAAATGGAAAATGTACGTCCAAATCATGCCTGAGCTAGATGCAGAGAAAGTTCCATATCACCCATTTGACTTAACCAAAGTATGGCCTAAAGGTGACTATCCTTTGATCGAAGTCGGTGAATTCGAACTTAATCGTAACCCTGAAAACTACTTCCAAGACGTAGAACAAGCTGCCTTTGCTCCAAGTAACTTAGTGCCAGGCATCAGCTTCTCACCTGACCGTATGCTTCAAGCACGTCTGTTCAACTATGCAGATGCTGCACGCTACCGTGTTGGTGTTAACCATTATCAAATTCCAGTGAATGCACCCCGTTGCCCTGTTCACTCAAACCGTCGCGATGGTCAAGGTCGTACTGATGGTAACTACGGTGCTTTACCACACTATGAACCAAATAGTTTCAGCCAATGGCAGGAACAGCCACAATATAAAGAGCCACCATTAAAAATTTCTGGTGCGGCAGATTTCTGGGATTACCGCGAAGATGACAATGACTATTTCAGTCAACCACGCGCATTATTCAATCTCATGAATGATCAGCAAAAACAGGCTTTATTTGACAATACAGCCGCAGCAATGGGCGATGCATTAGATTTCATTAAGTATCGTCATATTCGTAACTGCTATGCTTGTGACCCAGCATATGGCGAGGGTGTTGCAAAAGCATTAGGCATGACCGTAGCTGATGCACAGGCTGCACGTGCAACTGACCCAGCACAAGGAAATCCTGGCCTACTTTAATTAATATCTCCATAAAAAAACCGCTGTTATCAGCGGTTTTTTTATTCAAACAATTAGTTTTTTACCTTCCCGAATACAATAAAATGGACTGATAAATTTAGATGCATTTTTCATCGCTTGGTGCAGATCCAACTCAGGTTGATTCCGATCTTCATCTGTTAACTGAAAAGTACGATAGTGAATCGCTAATGAACGTTTTGCGTGTAAATCTATATGTGCTTGGAATGCATCAGCAGGATTCATATGTAGATATTGCATCAATACTCTTGGTTCATATGCACCGATTGGCAGTAAAGCAATCCTTGGTGCACCTAAGCGCTGGTGAATCTCTTTAAAATGTTGTGCATAGCCTGTATCACCAGCAAAGTAACAATGACCATGCTCAGATAAAATTGAAAAACCACCCCATAATGCAAGGTTTTGATCACGAAGCCCTCGACCAGAACCATGTTGGGCAGGCGTGTAGACAATTTTAAAATCTTTGAATAAGGCAGACTGCCACCAATCCATCTCAATCACATGAAATGCTTTCGGCAAATAGGCTGCATTTCCTAGACCTGTATAGATCGGCATAGCAAATTTTTGATGTAGCCAATTCAAACTCGCTAAATCCATATGATCATAGTGATTATGACTGAGTAATACTGCGTGAATCTGTGGTAAATCTTCAAGTGCAATCCCTGCAGGGATAACACGTTTCGGTCCACTCCCATGCTTTGGGCTTACATAATCTGCCCATACAGGGTCGGTTAAGAAGTTATATGGACCAATTTGAATTAAAACCGTAGCATGACCAACAAACCATACTTGCCAATCTTCTAAATCTACATGCGGACGAGACTCAGGCTTAGCACGTTTGGTTTGAATAAAATCCTGTTGCTCTTTCGCGAAATCACCTTGCCAGGTAAAGCTTTTACGAGCCATCAACCATTTATATAAATTCCATTGGTTGAGCTGTGCAGGACGTGGTTCCTGATTAACGAATCTTTGCCCGTTATGGTGATCCAGTGAAACCAATTTAAGTTTTGGTTTAAACCACACATGCCGAATACAATCTTCAGTCTTTAGTTGATAGTGCAGATTAGAATTCTGCGGCTTCCGTCCAACAACAAGTGTAGACTCTGGATTACTCGAAGTCGTCGTTGGAATATCAGTCAAATTAGACATAATAAATGTAAGCACCTTAAACCGAAGCGATTTTGAAATAGTTGATTATTCAGTTATATAAATAGATTATGTTCATCATCTATTCGCATTTTTAAATTATGTTTTTAAAAGATACACTGTTCGTGTTTCATTTAAGACAACATCAATCTCAATTCCCATGAAGTGGTTATAATTTCATCAATAAATTGTGAAATAGACCACCAATCATCCCTATATTATTCATCATATACAACTCAGACTTTCTTTTTGTTTATGATTTTGTTGTTTTTTTCTGATTTTTGATGTTTTTTTAATCACCCACAGAAATCTTAAATAGAGGAAGTTAAATTTTGTTTAGGATGTGACTTAACGCTGAACAACTGATCTCCCAAAGCTTCAACGTACTTTTCTCTACATTATTATTTTTCATAGACTTAAAGCCGAAACAATTGGTTTCAACTTTAATAGATACAATCTTTTCTAAACCTATACAAATCAGTCACTCATTCGCGATGAGAGTTCGATCTTGAAATGTAGAATTTCTATCTAAGTAAGAAATTAAATGCATGTGAATTTTAAAATACAAAAAAATGCTTCATTCACTAACTAAATACCAAAATACATCTACTTATTGATCAATTTCACTTATACTCATCTTTAGCAACATTAAGACATTTTTTAGATTATTCTCTGGAAGGCTATATGGAATTACGGCATTTGCGCTATTTTATTACAGTTGCAGAAGAGCTTAATTTTAGCAAAGCTGCACTTAAGCTCTACACAGCACAGCCTTCACTCAGCCAACAAATCAAAGATTTAGAAGAAGATGTTGGTGTGCGTTTACTAAATCGTACCAAACGAAAAGTTGAATTGACCGAAGAAGGCGCTGTGTTTCTGGAACAGGCGAGACTCACTATTGCTCAAGCAGAAAAAGCAATTAATATGGCGCGCCAAGTGTCTAAAGCAAAACAAAAAATGCTACGCATTGGTTTTGTGCCAGTTGCAGAAATGAAAATCTTTCCTTATGTATTACCTAACTTACGTGTTCAAAATCCCGAATTAAAAATTGAATTACAAAGCTTAAATAATATTGAGCAATTCAAAGGCATAAAGAAAGGTGAATTGGACATTACTTTTACTCGTCAACGTTTAGATTCTGAAGAGATCGAGAGTCGCTTTGTACTCCGTGAGCCTTTAGTTTTTATTCTGCCTAAAGATCACCCTTTGGCAAAGTACGAGCGTATTCCTGTAAAAGCGCTTGATGGCATTGATTTTGTGATCCCTTCAGATGAGCAATCTAAAACCTTACATGACACCATTCTAGGCTTTGCTGAACAAAATGGCGTTTCTTTTAAAATTGTTCAAAAAGCTGACAATATCTTGTTTAACATTAACTCTATTGGTATTGGCTTAGGGTGTACGATTCTTCCTGGCTATATTGTGCCACTTCTCTTGGAAAATAGTGTGACTCGACCACTCGATGTAGAGCTACCTTCGCTCGATCTCTTTGTAAGTTATCGCAAAAATGCCACTGGTATTGCTGTGCAAAAATTTATGGAGTTACTCTCAAAAGTCTTTTATTTAGACTTTAATCAAAGTTCATCGTGAATAAAAAACCCGCTGAATCAAGCAGGTTTTTTATTCACTGTGCTTTAACACGCAACAGACTGTTTGATCACATGTTTTAAAAATTGATGTAACTCATCAATGGAATCAACAACCGCAAGGGGATGATATTGCTGTAATACCTCAGGTAAATGAACGCCATACGTCACCCCTACACTTGGCATACGAATATTCAATGCCATTTCAAGATCGTATGAAGTATCTCCTACCATTATCGCTTGATCTGCATTAAAACCAGTTTCGGCTAAAATTTCAGCCAACATCAACGGATCTGGTTTTGATTTTGTTTCACTGGCTGCACGTGTCGCTGAAAACAAACTCACACTCTGAGTTTGCCCCAGTACTCGATCTAGCCCCTTACGACTTTTTCCTGTCGCAACAGCCAAATGAATACCTGACTCTTTGAGATCATGCAACATTTCAGCAACACCATCAAACCAACGATCATGTTTCGAGTGCTCAACATAATGCGCTGAATAAGATTGTAAAATTGCCTCGTGTAAATCAGGAACCTGAGGAAATAAAACTTGCGCAACTTCAGGTAATCCTAAGCCAATAATGCTTTTAGCATCCTCATCAGTCAAAGGTTGATTAAATTGTTTGGCGGCAAATTTTAAACTTTCAACAATTTGACCCACTGAATCAAATAAGGTGCCATCCCAATCAAAAATAATGAGTTTTACCGCTGATGTCATATTTTGTATCCTAATTTTGATCGGGCAGATGCCATTTAAATATCATATTGACATATTAAGATCTCATCGTTGCATGACCTCGTCATGACACAATGATTCGATCTTTACACAACCACTGAGACGCACTCAGTCTTGTTGAGACTGCACTGCAGGTTTATCCGCTTTTTGTGCGCGAAGTTGTGCAACCAGGCTTTGCATATCCTCAGGCAAGGGTGCTTCAATTACTGGATATCCTGGAATCTCTAAGCGCATTGCGTGTAAACATAAACGACGTGGTTTAGGTCCACGATATTCCGTCTCATGCCCGTACTTTTCATCACCCACCAAGGGATGACCGATACTGAGTCCATGTACACGAATTTGATGTGTACGACCAGAAAGCGGTGACGCATACACGAGTGATGCATGCATAAAGCGTTCCGCTACCTTCCATTGGGTTTTTGAAGGTTTTCCTTCTTTAGATACACGTACTCGACGTTCACCATTGGCTAACTCATAGCGATGTAATGGTGCATCGATTAATTGTGAGTCTAATGTGACTTGGCCTTTCACCACAGCAGCATAAGTTTTTTGAATCTTGTGTTCACGAAGCATATCTTGAAGTGTTTTTAACACGCTACGCTTTTTAGAAATCATCACCAAGCCTGAAGTATCTCGGTCAATACGGTGGATCAGTTCTAAATATTTTTTCCCTGTCGCTGCGCGTAAGCCTTCAATTAAACCATACGCCACACCACTTCCACCGTGCACTGCAATCCCAGAAGGTTTGTTCACCACTAAAAGACCTTCATCTTCATAAATCACACGGCTTAACAAGCCCTGCGCGACTTTGTCTGATACTGGAACTTGAGATTCATCTTTTTGTTCATAACGAATCGGTGCAACACGGATTTGATCACCAATATTTAATTTGGTTTCCGCTTTCACACGCTTTTTGTTGACCCGCACCTGACCTTCACGAATTAAACGATAGATTCGACTTTTCGGTACTCCTTTAAGACGAGCGAATAGAAAATTGTCGATGCGTTGCCCCAATTGGTGCTCATCCACTTCAAACCAAGTGACGCTTTGCCATTCTTGCGTAGAATTCATACAGTTACGTTGACCTAAAAAAATACTAAATTCGATTAAAAACTGATCATTTAGACTACCCAATTGACTAGAAATGTCTGTGTAGCCCATAGGCAGATGATCTAAGGTTTGCTATAGTCAGCGCACGGATACCGCCGTAAGTGAACATTTGTTTAGAGATTTCAAAATTTTGAAATTCAAACTAAATTTTTGTTTAGCATAAACTCGGAATGGTCCCAAAAGAATATGCCAACGCCGAAGGCTTATTATATCGGCAAAAAGACAAACTGTTGCGTTTAATTGTGCTTTTGCACATAAATCAGTTTGTTTAAAAAAATATGTCGCCAACAATTATGTTGGTTTTTAAACGTTAACTGATACACATCAGAATGGTCGCAACCTGATTTCTCATTCAGGCTATAACGTTAGATGCATTGGATCTGCACAATTTGTAAAGATACGACGATAATTCCGTATCAAGACACTCTATCAAAAAATTGAAGAGATGATCTTCGAGCAATGTGACAGTGAAAGTAATGAACATCCAATGCACCGTTAGTCCGCCAGTGAATGTTCAGGCTTCTTTAATCAGTGACAGGATTAAAGCCGTATTGCCATCATCAATACGTGAATCAAAATACCGAAGCCCATCAATAAAGGCCGGTAATACACTTAGATCAAACTGATTATGGTGATCTAGGAATTGATCCATGCGGGTTGATGTTCGCTACGTAAATCGCGATGTTTTGCTTGTGTATCACTATTAGGTGTTACACCCATGAAACGTATGTTGATCAATGCAACACATGCCGAAGAAGTTCGCGTTGCACTCATCACTGGTCACCGTCTTTACGATTTCGATTTAGAAAATCGTACTCGTGAACAAAAGAAAGCCAATATCTACAAAGGTCATGTGACTCGCGTTGAGCCATCTCTTGAAGCTGTGTTTGTAGAATATGGTGCAGGCCGTCAAGGCTTTCTTTCAATGCGTGAAATCGCAAACTCATATTACAAAGCTGACCCTCGTCAAACTTCAAACATTCGTGAGTTAATCACTGAAGGTACTGAGCTTTTAGTTCAAGTTGAAAAAGAGGAACGTGGCAACAAAGGCGCTGCTCTCTCAACTTTTATTTCCCTTGCGGGTCGTTACTTGGTCTTAATGCCAAACAACCCGAAAGGTGGTGGTATTAGTCGTCAAATTTCTGGTTCAGTTCGTGAAGAATTGAAAGAAATGTTGGCGTCTTTAAATGTACCTCGTGGTATGAGCGTGATTGTACGTACTGCAGGGATTGGTCGCTCACAAGAAGAGCTTCAACTTGATCTTCAGCACCTTCTCGATCTTTGGGCACGCATCCAAAGTACAGCAAATTCTGGCCCTTCTCCAATGTTGGTTCATCAGGAAGCTGGTGTAGTTACTCGTGCAATTCGCGACTATTTACGTGATGATGTTGCAGAAATTTTAATTGATTCTGAACAAGCTTATAACGAAGCCTATAACTTTGTTAAAGCCGTGATGCCGAACCAATTAGACAAGTTAAAAACATATACTTTGAATGAGCCTTTATTTGCTCATTTTGGTATCGAAAGTCAAATTCAAACAGCTTACGAGCGTGAGGTGAAACTTCCTTCTGGTGGTTCAATTGTCATTGACCAAACAGAAGCATTGGTTTCGATCGATATTAACTCTGCAAAATCTACTCGTGGTCACGATGTAGAGGAAACTGCGCTTAGTACTAACTTAGAAGCAGCAGAAGAGATCGCTCGCCAACTTCGCTTACGTGATATCGGTGGTCTGGTCGTGATTGACTTCATTGATATGACCAAAGAACGCAATCAACGTATGGTTGAAGCGAAACTGCGTGAATCAACTCAAAGTGATCGTGCACGTATCCAGTTCGGTCAATTGTCTCGTTTCGGCTTAATGGAAATGAGTCGCCAACGTTTACGCCCTTCTTTAGAAGAAGCGACTGGCTATGTATGTCCACGTTGTCATGGCACAGGTATGGTTCGTGACTTGCGTTCTCTTTCACTTTCGATCATGCGTAAAGTTGAAGAAATTGCACTTCGTGAGCGTCAAGGTGAAGTTCAAGTAGAAGTTCCTGTTGAAATTGCAGCATTCCTTCTCAATGAAAAACGTCATAGCCTCGTATATTTGGAGCAAACTTCAAATGTACGTGTGACTGTACTCCCTCACCCGCATTTAGAAACGCCACATTACGAAATCTCGTATAATCCTGAAGGCTTTGCACCAACCAGCTATGAACGTACTGAAGCGACTCGTTCTAGTGAAAAAGAGTTGGGTTATGAGTCTTCAGAATGGCACTTAGAAGAAGAGCATACAGCTCCACCTACGCATGCCCCTGTAACGCAGGAAAAAGGCTATAAGCGTCATAAAAACAATCAAAATGCTACACAACCTGCGGTAGCACAAAAAACTGCGCCAGCAGCTGCTCCAGCAACTAGCCCATGCGCATGGTTAGAAAATCTGTTTGTTCAAAAACAAGCGAGTACGATTGATCAATCTCGTACAGCCAATTCTGCAGCGGCTGCAATTGAACAAATGGTGAACGGTGGTGCCGTAAGTCGTGGTCAATTCGGTCAAATTGCACCTGTGACACCTGTGGCAATTGAAGCATCTGCACCAGTTGAAACAAATGCGTATATTTCACATACGCCTGTTGCGAAAAATGATACACGCGACCAAGAACGTCAAGCTGAAAAAGACGAGCGTCCACAACGTCATAACAAGAAAAATCGCAATAAGCAACGTGACACACGCGAAGTTAATGCAGATCAACATGTGATTGAAGAAGTTGTACAGGCACCTCGCCATGAACAACGTCAAGACAATCGTCATGAGTCACGCAATGAAAACCGTCATGAGCAACGCCAAGAACAGCGTGATCAGAAACGTCATCAAAAGCGCCCTCAACAAAACGAGACAGCTTTCGAAGCACAAACTGAACAAGCTGTGCCACGTCGTGACCGTAATGCACAACGTCCACAACGTCCAAATCGTCACCGCGATCAAAGTGTATTAAATCAAGAGCAATCTTCAGCACCTGTTGCTCCAGAAGCTCAAGTTAAAGTTGATTTAATTGATGTACCTCGTAATGATGAGCTTAAAACAGCGTTAGTGGTTAATGTTGATCAAGCACAAAGTGAGATTGTTGCATTAACGCTTGAAGTAGCAGCACCTGTAGCAACTGCTCCAGCACCTGTTGTGACAGACGCTGAAGTGTCAGCACCTCAAGTGGAAATTACGGTTGATGAACCTGTCATTGAAGCTGAGGTTAAACCTCAACAAGCACCACAACGTGCAAGTAACGACCCACGTCAACGTCGTCGTAACAAGCATCAACATGACCAGAAAGCAAAATCAGATGCGCCGAAGCTTCGCCCTTCACAAGTGCCAGCTTTAGCACAACATACGGTTTTAAGTTTAATTCAACATGTTTATGGTGCGGATTGCTCTGTATTGATTGAACAGTTTGGATTAATTCCAACCTTCAATCGCGCATTGCAAAAGTTCACTGAACAGTATGCAGCGAGTTTAAATACTCAATCTGCTGAACCTGCTACTGAGAAAAAACCAGTAACACGTGATGTCGCTGTTCAACAAGCTCCAGCTGAAAAAGAGCCTGCACCTGTGTTGGACTTAACACCTCCAAAACCAGTGTCTGATAAGCGTGTTGCAAACGATCCACGTGAGCGTCGTCGTCTTGCAAAACTTGCAGCAGAGCAAGCAAAACAAGCGCGCCTTGAAGAAGTTGCAGCACAAGAAGCCGTGAAAGTTGAAGCACCTGTTACGGATGCTCCACAAGCAGCTGATGCAACATCTGAAGTTGCACATCAAGAAACAGCAACACCATCAGCTGAAGTGACTCAATCTGAAGTGAAGACTGAAGAAAAAGTTCAAACTTCTTCAGAACAGCAACCTGAAGAAAAATCTTCAGAATCAACTGAAGTTGCGTCTACAGAAGCAGAAACTGCGAAAGTTGAAGTGGCAGAAGTTGCCGTAAGTGCTGAAGATAAATCTGCACAAGCTGAAGCAGATAAGGATGATGCAGAACAGCAGGAAGAAGATAAACCTGTTCGTCCGCGTCGCCCTCGTGGTCGCCCACCAAAAAAAGCAACACCATCAGCTGAGTAATTTGCTTAAACTACATTAGCTTTTGACAAACCTAGTCATTACGGTGGCTAGGTTTTTTTGTTATGGTCTTTAAAGTTTTGACTGAAAAATCCTGTTCAGAATTGATCAATTTTTCAAAATGGATAAGATATTCAGTGACAAAACCAAGTAAAAAACTTGCGAAAAATTAAAGACTAAACGGAATATCACAAAAAATAGGACCAGTATGAGCCAGACTTATCAAAACGATCTCATTGGAATCAAAGACGTAGCAGCACGACTCCCACATTTGGTCACGAAGTTGCCAAATATTCTTGTCGGGCTCAAACAGGCTTATTTACGTACTCCTAAAACGCCAGCAGGTCTTGCCCTCGCTTTTGAGCGTGCAGCGCAAAAAAATCCTCAAGGTATTGCGCTGTTATGTGAAGATCAGAAATATACCTACCAACAACTAAATGATTGGGCAAACCAAATTGCACACTACTACATCGCTAAGGGTGCAAAAAAAGGTGATGTGATTGCGGTCATTGTTGAAAACCGCAGTGAACTTATTGCCACCGTCATTGGTCTTGCAAAAATTGGGGTTGTTTCAGCGCTCGTCAATACGTCTCAAACAGGTAAGGTACTTACCCATAGTATTAATTTGGTTAAACCAATCGGCGTAATTGTCGGTGAAGAATGCCGTGAAGCTGTCGATGAAGTACGCGAACAACTGACTGTCGCAAAAGATAAGCTCTATTGGTTTGCTGATCAAAATACACACCAAAATGCTGGTCAAGCACCTGAAGGCTATCATAATCTTGCACAAGAAATTTTATCTGAATCTAAAGATAATCTATCTGAAACACATAAGGTGACTGGTGCTGACGGCTTATTCTATATCTATACGTCTGGCACAACAGGTTTACCAAAAGCCGTAGTCTTTACCAATAGTCGTTGGATGTTAGCGTATGGCACATATGGTCATGTCCTCAATCTAAATAAAGATGACGTTATGTATGTCACTTTACCGCTTTATCATGCTACAGGCATGGTAGTGTGCTGGTGTGGTGTAATTGCTGGTAGTTCGACACTAGCGATTCGTCGTAAGTTCTCAACCTCTTCTTTTTGGAAAGATGTTCAAAAATTTAATGCATCAGCAATTGGTTATGTTGGTGAGCTATGTCGCTATCTTCTAGATGCACCCGAATCACACCAAGATCGCAATCATCGCGTCACTAAGATGATTGGTAACGGCATGCGTCCAAATATTTGGGATAAATTTAAAAATCGCTTTGGCATTGAAGAAGTACTCGAACTTTATGCTTCAAGTGAAGGCAATGTCGGCTTTTCCAATATTTTAAACTTCGACAATACCGTAGGTTTCTCTCCTATTCCTTATGCCATTATCCAATATGACAAGGAAAAAGAAGCTCCTATTCGTGATGCAAAAGGTCATTGTATTAAAGTCAAAAAAGGTGAAACAGGCTTATTGATTGGTAAAATTACCAATCGCTCGCCCTTTGATGGTTATACCGATCCAGAAAAGAATAAATCCTCGATCATGCATGATGTTTTTACCAAAGGAGATTCTTATTTCATCACAGGTGACCTCGTGCGAGATATCGGGTGCCGCCATGCTCAATTTGTTGACCGTCTCGGTGATACCTTCCGCTGGAAAGGTGAGAATGTCTCTACAACTGAGGTTGAAAATATTTGTAGTGATTATGAAAAGATCACAGAAGCAGTGGTATACGGCGTTGAGATTCCAAATACTAACGGTCGTGCAGGTATGGCAGCCATCACTTTAGCAGAAGGTGCTGAACTAAATGAGCAAGATTTATCCGATATGGCTCAGTTCTTTAAGAAGTCTTTGCCTAGCTATGCAGTTCCAGTGTTCTTACGTGTACAGAAAACACTCGAAACTACAGGAACATTTAAATATCAAAAGAGTAAGTTAAAGGAAGAAGCTTATTTTCCAGACAAAACTTCAGATCGTATTTTGGTTTTATTACCAAATGAAGATGCATATTGCGATTTAAATGAAGAGATTCTGAAAAATATTGAACAGTATAAATATCGTTTTTAAGCTAAAATCGATTGTTTTTTGGCTAGAAAACACGAAATTGTGTCATTTCTAGCCAAACGTAACAAAGTTTTATATTTTTTACTTGCGCTACTCAAATAACTTGCTAAAATACGCAACATCAAAACGAGATGGGTCGTTAGCTCAGTTGGTAGAGCAGCGGACTTTTAATCCGTTGGTCCCGCGTTCGAGTCGCGGACGACCCACCACTTATTTTGAAACCCCTATGGGTCGTTAGCTCAGTTGGTAGAGCAGCGGACTTTTAATCCGTTGGTCCCGCGTTCGAGTCGCGGACGACCCACCAGATTCTTAAAAAAGCCTTTCATCTTGAAAGGCTTTTTTATTGCCTGAAATATAATACAAGCTACCCTCATAGAGTATCAATTCTTATATCTTCAAAGCTTTTGACGTTGCAAAGTATATGCACGTGACGGAAGCGGATTGTCTTTAAAAAAAGTTTGGTTCACTTGCGTTGCATTGGCAATTTTATCAAGATCCATGACCATATTACCCTGCTCATCCAAATCGTAAAAAAATTGAACCCCACTCTCTCTCAAAATAATGATTTGATGGTGATGCGGATCGTACAACCAACGGTCTTGGCGATATTGACGTTGCGTTGTAAATTCAACCTTACCACGATGCATAAAAATACGATGAGCTGTGCCATCAGCCAATAAATTGATAATAAACTCAGCTTCTCCCTTATCACAACGAGCAAAGCCATCATCACATTGCATCGTGGTTTGGTAACGACCTACAAATTTTTGCCATTCTTTAGCAACAGACTGCGGTGTTGTATCCGCTTTCTCTTGAATTGGAGGCCGTGCCTTACCTGCGACATTCGTTAATGAGTTAGAAGACTCAGGCGTATGCGACTCCTGAATTTGGTTGATGTGTTCAATGTGTGGCGATTCATTCTGGCTACATGCTGCAAGTGCAATATTCATGATGGCGATAATGCTGAACATTGAGATTGAATGAACTTTAAAATTTAAATTCATCATTTTATATCTTGAGCCATTTCATAAATTGCGATGTATAAAAATATTATCCTTATAAAATAGGGATATACAAGTATTAGCATGTTCTGTCTAATTATCCAGAACCTATACCACATCAAGGTTTTATCTTTTTCATTACATAAAATTACGATATTTTGTGAATAATCTCCTTTAAAACTAAAAATTATTCTCCATATAAAATGTATAGACAAACGTTAAAGAGAAATTGCGAAGTCTATTTCATGACTATTTTAGGTTCTAAAGGAGAACTCAATGGCCAATGTTGGTTTATATCGCTCAAACCGCTCTAACATGATTGCTGGTGTGATGGGCGGTATTGCTGAACGTTTTGGTTGGAATGCGAATTTATTACGAATTATTTTTGTTCTAGTGTCAGTGATGAGCGCTGCATTTCCAGGAATTTTAGTGTACTTAGTGCTTTGGTTAGTGATGCCAAAAAATAAAGTTCAGCACGAACATTCAGATACTTATGATCGTCCAATGCGCACTGTACATCAGGACAGATCACCGCTTTAACTTGAGTTTACCCTCAATCACCCACACAACCTCGGGTGAGTTTTTCAACACGATAATTTCCCCCAATTATCGTGTTTTTTTTATTCTCATTTTGCATCTTTCTCAAAATAGCGCTAACTTGAACAAAACAACAAATATGGACAATCAATGGCACAGTCGGAATGGATGGTATTGTGGCTATGCGCACTGGCCGCATTATTACATGGCCTGAGCGGTTTCGGCTTTCCCATGATGAGTACCGCCGTACTCTCTACTCAACTCCCGCTCAGCCTCGCTGTCACTTTGGTCATTCTTCCCTGCCTCATTTTAAATTTAATTCTGCTAACTGCTCACCCTCAGTATTCAATATGGCAGAGCATTCAACACTACAGCATAAGATTTTTCCCCCTTATTCTAAGTAGCTTAGTTGGCAGTCTGCTTGGGGTAAAACTTTTATTGTGGCTCAATGAAGGTTATTTAAAGCTTTTACTTGGCATAGTGATGGTGCTGTATGTGATTGATCAATTACGACAACATTCATTCACCGTCAGCCCGTCAGTGCTCAATATGCTGATATTCGGTCTGTTAGCAGGCTTTATCGGTGGTGCTACCAATGCAATGGCACCATTTCTAATGATGTATTTACTCAGCTGTCAGCTGAGTAAAACCGATATTGTGATCGTGAGTAATTTAAGCTTTATCGCCAGCAAATTGATACAACTCCTTCTACTTTACCCAATTTTGGTCAATATTGATGAGCATCAACAACTTTTAGTCATGTTGATCTGTGTTTTTGCAATATTTGGGGTATGGATCGGCGGACTGATCAGGCAACACATCTCTCAACAGTTTTTTAAAAATACAGTATTGATCCTATTACTTTTGCTCGGTATTCAAGCCCTGTGGCAAAGCTATAATTTATTAGAACAATCGATTTCATTGTTTAAATAGTATATTTTGAAAAGTGATAAGGATATTCATTCTTCAGAATTAAGAAGTTTAATACATGCAACTATAAAACCTATAGCGACATTCAAAAGGAGCGAATATGACGGAACAACTCGCGACCCCAACCAACATGATGCCTAAAGGGCTCATCAAAGGTTGGGTGTTGATATTGATCGCCGCTTTTATTTCTTATGGACTCTATCAAGTCTTACCCTATGATGAAAATGCCAATAAAGGTTTGGCATTACTCTGCTTTATCGGCATTTTATGGCTGACTGAGGCCATCCACATCACGATTACCGCCCTATTGGTACCCGTACTCGCAGTTCTTCTCGCGATGCCTATGGCTAAAGGCGATGAGCTTATACCAATCACAACACAAGCGGCATTAGCTACATTTGCAGATCCTGTGATTTTTTTATTTTTTGGTGGCTTCGCATTAGCGACCGCGCTGCATATTCAAAAGCTCGATAAAAAAATTGCGATGTGGATCATCTCTATGTCTGGTGGTCATCTCGGCATCTCTGTAATAGCGATTTTTGCTGTAACAGCACTTTTATCTATGTGGATTTCAAATACGGCGACTGCAGCAATGATGCTTCCACTTGCCCTTGGTTTACTTTCACATTTAGATGTCAGTCGAGATCGAAAAACATTTGTTTTTATCCTGTTAGGTATTGCCTATTCTGCAAGTATTGGTGGCTTAGGGACCATGGTTGGCTCTCCACCAAATGCAATTGCAGCAAAAGCTTTAGACTATGATTTTGCAGATTGGATGAAAATCGGTTTACCGATGATGCTTCTTATTTTACCTGCCATGCTCTTGAGTCTTTATCTGGTACTTAGACCTAAGCTCAATCATAAAGTGCAATTTGTGACTGAGGATATCCCTTGGACAGGCACCCGAATTGCAACAATGATATTGTTTGTCTGCACAGCTATCGCTTGGATCTTCAGTAAAAAGCTCACCGATACTTTTGGTATCACTCAACCTGATACCTGGATTGCTGTGTTAGCAGCATGCTTGGTCGTGATTATCGGTACTGCAACATGGAAACAAGTCGCTGAAAATACAGATTGGGGCGTCTTATTTCTATTTGGAGGTGGTTTAACCCTCAGTGCAATTTTAAAAGATTCAGGCAGTTCATTGGTGCTTGGTCAAACGCTTGCCAATGCCTTTGGTGATGCCTCCCCACTCCTCATTATTTTCGTCGTCGCTACGTTCATTATCTTCTTGACTGAATTCACCAGTAACACTGCATCAGCTGCACTGTTAGTACCAGTATTTGCAGCGATTGCAGATCAAATGGGCATGCCTAAGGAAATTTTAGTTATTGTGATCGGCATTGGTGCTTCTTGTGCATTTATGCTTCCTGTTGCGACACCACCGAATGCGATTGTGTTTGGTACTGGCCATATTCAACAAAGTGAAATGATGAAAGTCGGGTTCGTCCTGAATATCATGTGTATTTTCTTGGTTTCCCTGTTTATTTACTGGTTCTTTATCTAAGTTTAAATAAATCCAGATTCCAAATAAAAAGCACCCTTGGGTGCTTTTTAGGACAATCTAAAACAGTTTTAAGCTCTCATTTTAAAATGGTTTAGTTCCTGATTCAGGGCAGCGATAATATCTGCACGGCTAATAATTCCGACCAGACGCTGCTCGCTCACTACCGGGATATAGTTAAAAGAACGTTCCACAAAATAGGGCACCAGATCCTGAATCGGCTGCAATGGCTGCACTGTGACTACCTTGCGGGTCATAATATGTTTGACCTGATGTTCCCAGCTGCTGCGCACATCTGCAGCACGTTTAAACCATTCTACCACCTGATACATGGCCAGCGTTCCCACCAGCTTGCCTTCCGCATTAACCACCGGCAGGCTCATCAGGTTCATCTGCTTAAACTTGTCCAGTGCATGCTGAATATCATCATTGGCATGCAAGGTCACCACGTCTTTGGTCATAATGTCCTGACAAGTAAACTGGTTGACCGCACGGGCATTGGCTCGGTCCTGCGCTTCCAGAATAATCTTTTGCAGGTCATATTCACTAATGTCCAGCAGCTCGGTTTGCTGATCTAGTACTTCCTGAATATCTTGCGGCTGAATAGTGACTTTCTGGGTCGGGGTCGGATCTTTGGAACGGGTATTCAATTGCGCCTGCTGCGGATAACGCTTGCCAATCATTCGATTAAAGACGATCGCAATTACCATCAATAAGATCGAATTCAGCAGCACCGGATAGAAAACGAAAGCATAGCCGAGTTCATGGACCGCATTGCCGCCGAGTACCGCCGTAATGGCGACAGCACCACTGGGTGGATGTAGGGAATCTGTGGTCATCATCAGGATAATGGCCAAGGCCACCGCCAGACTAAAAGCTTCAGTCGGACTGGCAATAAACAAGGCACAGGTCACACCCACTACCGCAGCAATAGTATTACCTACCAGAATATTCCAGGGCTGTGCCAAGGGACTGGCCGGAACTGCAAACAGCAGCACAGATGAGGCCCCCATCGGCGCAATATACCAGGCTTCAAAATCACCCAGAATCCATAAACTCAGTAATGACGATACCGTGAGACCCAGTAGTGCCCCAATACCGCAGAGTAAACGGTCTTTGAGTGGAAGAACTTTAAAATTCGGTTTTAAGGTATTGAGCCAGTCAAGATTGGAATGGAACACGGCGCGCCTGATTTTAATGTTTACAGATTTTGCGCATTATAAAACTAGTCGCTTTAAAGATGTATTCATTTTATATCTTTTAATTACACTTAAATGGATGCTGTTTAAAAAGCCAAGTCTCTCTCCAGGCAACAGTCATCCATCTAGTTCTCTTTTACGGTTCAACTCCTCATAGGATTTTCAATAAGATCATTCATGTCAGGTAATTTTAGCCTCAGCGCCGCTATCGCATTCAGGTTTAATCAGAGGCTCGATTTTAAGCAGCTCGACCTGACCATAATAGGTTGAGAATGCCACATCTCCGGCATCTACCCCGGTGCCAATGCGAATCAGCTCGTCGACTGGAGCTAAACGGGTCGGATCAAACTGCACCCATCCTCCTTCCAGATAGGCTTCAAAAATGGCATGAAAATCAGGTAAAAACTTTTCAATTTCCACATAACCGACTACCATGCGTGCCGGAATTCCTAAAGCACGGCACAGCGCAATGCCTAAATGGGCAAAGTCACGGCATACCCCCGCCCGGTGGATCAGTACATCCGTCGCAGTCGTAAACTGGTCAGAGCAGCCAGAGACATAAAAAATATTGTTATAAATCCACTGTTCGATGGCTTTTACACGCGTATAGCCGGGTGTCATCCAGCCAAATGAGCGTTTCGCCATTTCTAGTAATAAATCTGAATTGCAATAGCGGCTGGCCAGCAAATAAGGTAGTACTTCATCTGGCAGGTCTGGAATTTTGACTTCATTCAGGTTTTGTCTCAGATCAACAGGAATGCACGGCTGACGGGTAACTGTCGCGCTATAATTCAGTTCAAATGCCTCACAAGGCTCGAGTTGCAACCGGATATGACGGTTTTGATGCTGAGCATCCCGAAATTCATGCCATTTGACCGGCATATTCATGGTGAGCTGTTCTTCGAGAATATTCTGATCGGGATGATGGGCGACCTGAACCATAAAAATAAATTCGGTAGGTTGCACAATCTTGTATTTCAAATGACACTGAATTTGGTAAGTGGTCATGAAGTTCCTTATTATTAGGCATTATTATATTGTGTGAAGATTTAACTAATTCTAAGACCGCAATCGTATGAGATCAGTTTAACTTTATCGCGCTTCAGTGAACAGGATGCTATACATCTGATTTATTCCTGATTTTTAGATCTCACCCCATTGCTGATCTAGCATAAAATTGCAGCAAAGCCGCGCAAAATCTGGCATGAATCAAGACCATTTTAATTTTTTCCAAAATATTTTCAGCGTATTAACCCTTTGCCACTCCCCTGTAAAATCCTTATAATCAAGCACAATTTTTCTCTAATTTTAAGTGGATGACCATGAGTCGCGCCATATCGCATATTGATACCTTCCAAGGCTTAATTCTTGCCTTACAAAACTACTGGGCGGAGCAAGGCTGCGTCGTGTTACAGCCTTACGACATGGAAATGGGTGCAGGTACATTCCACACTGCAACTTTCCTACGCGCATTAGGGCCTGAAACTTGGAACGCTGCATACGTTCAACCTTCACGTCGTCCGAAAGACGGTCGTTATGGTGAAAACCCAAACCGTTTGCAACATTACTACCAATTCCAAGTGGTACTTAAGCCAAACCCAGACAACATCCAACAGTTGTATCTTGACTCGCTTAAAGCGATCGGAATTGATCCCTTAGTACACGACATTCGTTTTGTAGAAGACAACTGGGAATCTCCAACGCTTGGCGCGTGGGGCTTAGGTTGGGAAGTATGGCTTAACGGTATGGAAGTGACGCAGTTTACTTACTTCCAACAAGTTGGTGGTGTTGAGTGCTACCCTGTAACTGGCGAAATCACCTACGGTTTAGAGCGTCTTGCAATGTACTTGCAAGGTGTTGATTCTGTATATGATTTGGTTTGGACCAAAGGTCAGTTCGGTACAGTCACTTATGGCGATGTATTCCATCAAAATGAAGTTGAACAATCCACTTATAATTTTGAATACGCACCTGTTGATAAACTGTTTGAACTCTTCGATTTCTATGAAACTGAAGCAACACGTTTAATCGAAGCAAAACTTCCACTTCCTGCGTATGAGCAAGTGGTTAAAGCGTCGCATAGCTTTAACTTACTCGATGCACGTGGTGCGATTTCTGTGACTGAACGTCAGCGTTATATTTTACGTGTACGTACATTGGCGCGTTCAATTGCAAATGCTTATGTGGCTGCACGTGCGGAACTTGGTTTCCCAATGGCAGAACCAGCACTACGTGATGAAGTATTGGCACAGTTAAAGGCACAAGTTGAAGCAGAAGCAAAATCTGAGGAGAGCAAATAATGTCTAAACATACCGTTTTGTTCGAATTAGGTTGTGAAGAACTTCCACCAAAAAGCTTAAAAAAATTACGTGATGCACTGCAAGCTGAAACTGTAAAAGGCTTAAAAGATGCAGGTCTTGCATTCGACTCGATCGAAGCCTATGCAGCACCACGTCGTCTTGCCCTTAAAATCGTAAACGTTGATGGCGCGCAAGCTGACACGCAAAAACGTTTTGATGGCCCTGCGAAACAAGCAGCGTTTGATGCTGAAGGCAACCCAACGAAAGCTTTAGAAGGCTTTATGCGTGGTCAAGGCATCACGGTTGATCAAGTATCGACATTCCAAGCAGGTAAAGTTGAAAAAGTTTGCTACTTAAAAGATGTGAAAGGTCAAAGCCTAGACGTACTTTTACCGCAAATTTTACAAGCAGCTTTAGACAACCTTCCAATCGCTAAACGTATGCGTTCTGCTGCAAGCCGTACTGAATTTGTACGTCCTGTAAAATGGGTTGTGTTGTTAAAAGACAACGACGTGATTGATGCAACAATTCAAGATCACAAAGCAGGTAACGTCACTTTCGGTCATCATTTCCATGCGCCTGAAGCAATTACTTTAACGCACGCTGATGAATACTTAGCGAAGTTAAAAGCGGCTTACGTTGTGGCAAACTTTGAAGAGCGTCAAGCAATCATTGACGGTCAAGTCAAAGCCTTGGCTGATGAAGTGAATGCAATTGCGATTGTGCCAAGTGACCTTCGTGACGAAGTGACTGCATTGGTTGAATGGCCAGTTGCGCTTCGTGCTAGCTTTGAAGAACGTTTCCTTGCTGTTCCTCAAGAAGCACTCATCACAACAATGCAGGACAACCAAAAGTACTTCTGCTTAGTAAACAGCGACAATAAACTTCAACCATACTTCATTACTGTGTCAAACATTGAGTCGAAAGACCCGACACAAATTATTGAAGGTAACGAGAAAGTGGTTCGTCCACGTTTGTCTGATGCTGAATTTTTCTTCTTACAAGACCAAAAACAACCGCTTGCTTCTCGTAAAGAGAAATTGGCGAACATGGTCTTCCAAGCAGAATTGGGTACGCTTTGGAACAAGTCTGAACGTATTGCAAAACTCGCTGTAGCACTCGCGCCTATCACTGGTGCAAAAGCGGAAGACGCTGAAAAAGCTGCGCTTCTTGCAAAATGTGACTTAACGTCTGAACTCGTGGGTGAATTCCCTGAACTTCAAGGGATTGCAGGCACTTACTACGCACGTCTTGAAGGCGAAAATGATGAAGTTGCTGAGTCTTTAGGTGAGCAGTATTTACCTAAATTTGCAGGTGACGTTTTACCTAAAACGAAGACAGGTACAACGATTGCCCTTGCTGACCGTTTAGATACGCTCACAGGTATTTTTGGTATTGGTCAAGCACCTACAGGTTCTAAAGACCCGTTTGCACTGCGTCGTTCTGCGATTGGTATTTTACGTCTAGTGACTGAAAACGAGCTTGATGTATCGATTGAAGATTTGATCAAACTTGCACTTGCTGCTTATGGCGATGTATTGAAAGATCATGATAAGACACTAAATGATGCTGTTGCATTCCTTGAAGGTCGTTACCGTGCGAAATACGAAGACCAAGGCGTAGCTGTAGATGTGATTCAAGCGGTTCAAGCGTTGTCACCAAAATCACCACTTGATTTTGATAAGCGTGTAAATGCGGTAAATCATTTCCGTGCATTACCTGAAGCGGCTGCGCTTGCTGCTGCGAATAAGCGTGTTGCAAACATTCTTGCGAAAGAAGCTGCACCTGAAGGCGCTGTGGTTGAAGCAAACTTGGTTGAAGATGCTGAGAAAGCATTGTTCGCTGAACTTGCGAAAATCACGCCTGTGGTTGAGCCATTATTTGCTGCCAAAGACTACACTGCTGCGTTGTCTGCACTTGCTGCACTTCGTGCGCCAGTTGACGCATTCTTTGATGGTGTGATGGTCATGGCAGATGATGCTGAATTAAAAGCGAACCGTTTACGCATGCTTGCTCAACTTCGTGACTTGTTTACGAAAGTTGCTGATATTTCAGTGTTACAGCACTAATCGTTACAGATTGTAATTGCTCAAAAAACTCGCTATCTTGATAGCGGGTTTTTTATTGAGTTGAAAATGAGTAAACAATTAGAAAAAGGCGAAATAGCTTTATTTAAATATAATAAATTACGTTTTTCTTTTGCCAACCTCAACGCAGGTGATCAACAAGTATTAACAAGTGATCCTTGGTCATTGATCAACTCTCATATTCAACAAAAAATTAAGAACAGTCGTGGAGAAAATAAACTCTTTTTAGAAAGAGCGCTTTACTTCTCCTCGCTAGCTGAATCATTTTATAAAGCTGCAAATAGTATTTTATTACAGACTAGAGCCACTCTTCTTTACTATGGGATGCTTAATTTAGTTAAATGCTTTTTATCCTACAAAAAAATTGAACTAGAAACAGTACATGAACATCATGGTTTAAATCTGCCCCTGGGAACTAAAGGTGAAATTCAAGTTAAACCAAACATTCAAAATGCCATTAATATTTTTTCAAGATTTTCAGAATTACTAGGAAAAAAAAATCTCTCAAATTGATAATATAAAATTCGAAGATGCTGTTCAAAATATTCCCGAGATTCATAGCTTGTGTCATGGATTAGGTCTTGTATCTAAACGAAAATTACTTCCTGTTCACATAGAAATTTTAACGAATTCTGATCGTAATAAATTATTTACAGAAGTCATAATTGATAATGAACAAAAAACAAAAGTCGATACTAATAAATTTTTGAAAAGTAATAGACGCTCATATTTTAGAGATGGTTACCCACGCGATGGTAAAATAGTATTTCGATCCATAAAGAAAAAACCCTTTAACCAACAGAATATTAATACAATTTATCAAAACATATTAAAAGAATATTGTGATTTTGATATAGAGCCAATTTTAACGAGTATGGGATATCGTTATTACGTTGATCTTACTTCTCCAAAACTTCCACATTTATCATATACATTATTATGCATGTTTTATCTTGGAACCGTTGCACGCTATAGACCTACTGAAGCGAATGACTTATTAGAAGGTACATTAAGACCTATTGTTAGTGAATTTGTTAATTTATCCCCTAATCAATTTTTATTTCAGTTATGTTCTATTTTATTAGAAAAAGAATGCGTAATGCCTTTTTCATCCATAACCCCTATGAGCACGATATAAGAAAATTATGTGCTCATAATAAGTAGTCATCTTTATTCCAAATCCCTATACTCAATTACAACAACACTCAACAAGAAAGAATGCGATGAAATTTAAAGGACTTATTAGTAGTTTATTTATAGCTTTTATCATCACTGCTTGCTCAACTACACCATCAAACCCTAACGCCCCTATCGTACTAGAACAACACAAAAACATCGCCGTAGAACCCATAACCAGACACAACATAGCCCGACTGATTAAACAAAAAGATAACTGCCTGATCGAATTCACTGGTAACTTTGCAACAGGTAAAGCCACTGAATACTGGTTCTTCCAAGGAGGGCAACTGATTTCGGCTCATTCAAATTTAGATGCAGATGTCGAAAACAAACAAACCGTGTTTGATATTCAAGATTCGGTGAAACAAGCCAATTTCAACGTGCTAAAAAACCACTTTAAAGCGAAAAATCTTCAACAGTGTGAACATTTCTAAGACGCTAAAAACCATTCATCTGATCACTCATAAACTACGACAGCACAATTGGCTAAAACCAATTGTGCTTTTTTAATTGGAATGAAGCTACTTCATGATTTCTTAATCACAGTACCTAATTGGCATAAATGCTCACAATTTATAATTTTCTTTAGAAATCAGATAGAAGAAATATCTTCTAAATTATGATTAATTTATATACAGTTGTATTTTTTAAACTGACCCAATCAATTTTTTTTATATTAAAAATAAAATACTTAATCAAAACATCATTGCCAATCCGACAAACAGCAAGACCCCAACTTGTTAGTTAAACTAAACAGTGATACAACATCAAAGCCTAATCTGAATTATCTTTTTTGATCAGATTAGGAGACATAAAAATAAAATGAATGGAACGATTTTGCTTTATGCATATTTCATTCTTCACTCAAGCACTACTAAAAAAATGAAAAACAAAAAGGAATTATGTAATGAAGTTGCTAAATTCTTTCTATGCTGCTGTTAGCATCGGTGTCACGATACTTGCGACCACCATTGGCATAGCGAATAAAACAATTAATCCAACTCCAAATGTGACACCAGACTTAAGCTATTTAAGTCCTCAACCCGACCCGGTGACCTCCCCAGATGTCACACTCCCAGGTACTCCCGTTGCATTAAAAAACACCCGACTCGGAACTAGACAATCTCCGAGTCAACCTCAAGTCCCATTACTTTCCAATGCCAATGCTCAATGGCAATTGTATGATCGACCTGCTGAATATCCTAAGTCGGTGACCTTACCAGCACAGTGGATTACCATGCGTGATGGAACGCGAATCGCCACTTATGTCACGCTCCCTGCGGATGAGTCAGGTCGTCCTATCAATGCAAAATTCCCTGTGATTGTTATTCAAACGGCCTATAGCGCAGGGGTTGCAGGTAAGGTTTCAGCAATAGCAGGTGGTGCAGACCCTGAAATGGTGAAACGTGGCTACGCAACAGTCGTTGCAGATGTTCGTGGAACAGGTAACTCTACAGGCAAGTGGGAAGCTTTTGGCAAAGTCGAACAACAAGATGCTTATGAAATTATTGACTGGTCAAGTAAACAAAGCTTCTCTGATGGAAATGTCGGCTTATATGGCGTTTCTTATTTAGGAATCACGGCGATGCTGGGTGCAGCGACACAACATCCAGCAATCAAGGCAGCGTTCCCAATCGTACCTATGGGTGATGCGTACCGTGATATTCTTTTCAATGGTGGACAGCTAAATACTAACTTCATTCCACTTTGGATGAGTTTGATTACACTGTTGGGTACTTTACCGATTGATACCTTGGTTCAAGACCCGATTACTGGAAAACTTACCGCACTCGATAAAATTATTAACAGTACAGAGTTCCAAATACCGCTTTTTGCCAATGCTCTAAAAGGCAAAGCTGATGCATTTGATAATGACTTTTGGCAAGAAAGATCGCTGTTAGAACAAGCCAATAATATTAAAGTTCCGACTTTTATTGTCGGGGGAACACGTGATTTGTTCCAACGCAGTGAACCGCTTTGGCATGAAGCATTAAAAGGTCATACCACAGTAAAAACCTTTATTGGACCTTGGACACACATTCAAGCCGCACAACTTTTCCCAAGTTTGCCTAAAGGTAATGTACCGCGTTTAGACAAAATGCAACTTCAATGGTTTGATCAATATTTAAAAGGCATCAACACTGGCGCTGAAACTCTACCTAATGTCACACAATGGGTGCACGGTTATGAAGATTATGTCGTCAGTACGGATTGGCCGCATGTAGCATTAGAACCTGATCGTTTATTCTTAAATACACGTGGAAATCTTGCAAAAGATCGACCAACGTCAAGCTCTGGTGAAAACTACTTATTACAAGCGCCAACTTTCGGTTTATGCTCAAGTACTGTTGAACAAGTTCTCATTGGTGCAACGTCTATCCTACCGTTCCCATGTCTGGAAAATAGCAACTTGGCGAATATTCCTGCTTCAGTCTTTAACTCAGTACCTTTAACTGAAGACTATTATTTAAATGGACCGATACAAGCTGACTTGTGGATTTCATCCAGCTCTAAAGACAGTGGTTTAGTCGTACGTGTATCCGATGTGGACCCAAGAACGGGCAATGCTAAAACATTAAGCACGGGTATTATCACAGCGTCCATGCGTAAAGTTGACGAATCACGTTCTCGTTATATCAAAGGACAAATGATTCAACCTTGGCATACATTTAAAGCATCGGATATTCAGCCTTTAGACAAAAACAAGCCAGTCTTGGTCAATGTTGAGATTCCAGCAACTGCTGCGCTTATTCCTAAAGGACATCGTATTCAAATTTCGGTGGTTTCCAGTGATGTATGGAAAGGCGTTGCCCCATTACCAAGTTTAACTTCATCGCTTTTGGGATCGATTTCGATCTATTCGAATTCACAATACCCATCAAGCGTGGTTTTACCAAAAGTCCCGACTCAATATCTGAAGCATTAATTTTTAGATTTCTTATAAACAGCGTCTGAGCATGAATCCATGCTCAGACTTTTTTTATGTTGAATATATTGGTTTGATCAACACCTGTCTTAGAATCGGAGGATAAACTTTACTTTTAATTTTGTTGTCCACGATCCAATTCACACGATGTAGCGTTGTATCCTAAGAGCCTTTAAGCGATACAAGATGAATAAAAATTGTAGCTTTAGTCATTAAAACTGCCGAAGCACAACGTTACGGATACATTTCAACATTGAAACAGCCCCATCGCTCATGTAGTTTGCTTGGAAACTGATAAAAAATTCAAAAGTTTTGTACAGATGAGGCGATTGAGTCACAGCGCCACCTATACAGAACCGAGAAGAGGATCCTTCATGAACATAATGAAAACGATGCTGGTAAGTTGTATTACGCTAAGCTCAGCAACTACATTTGCTCAAGACTCTACTTTAACAGGCAACAATCCTGCTTACGGTGACAATCCAAATTTAGCCAAAGTACTTGCAGTCAAAGCACAAGAGACTTTGCAAAATACAGCCAACACCGTTGATGATGCGACCAAGCGTGGTATTGCTAAAATCAAACCATCCGTCGATTCAGCTTGGCAAAACACCAAAGAATTCACCAATGAAAAAGCGATTGCATTACGTGACGGTGCTCGTCAAGGCGTGGATACAACTGTTAAATCTGTGCAGCATACTAAACAGAACCTCGTCGGTGCAGGTGGTGTTCCCATCGAAAGAGGCAGTTTGAGTCAACCCAACCCAACGACAGCACCTGCTGTCATAGCCTCCCCGGCTCCAACTACTGCATCGGTCGCTTTACCCGTTCAAGAAAATTCAGTCAACCTTGAAATTGCGCAATCAGCCAACACCACGCTAGCAAGTCAAACTCAAGCACCTGAAGCAGAACCGACCATTCAGCGTCAAAGTGTTGCTTTACCTAATAGTGGAGCTACCACCTCTAGTCCAGCTGTAGATGACAGTGATGCAGGTGTCCCACGTTAAACCCTGTCGTTTTATTCAAACCTAAGTGGAGTTTATTTATTAGGTTGAGTTTATTTATATCTCTTCAAGAAAAAAGGTGCTTCTCACAGCACCTTTTTTTATTGCTTAACTTCAGTTGACTTGACGGATCGGCTGACCCGCTTTAAATGCAGCTGCGTTTTCCTGTACTTGTTGCACAATGCGTTGACGTGCTTCAACGCTTCCCCATGCACTGTGTGGTGTAATAATGAGATTAGGGATATCCGAATTCAATAACACATTGCCTTGCTGAGGCGGTTCTATACTCAATACATCAGTCGCTGCCCCTGCGATTCTCCGATTGATTAGTGCTTCCGCCAATGCTTGTTCATTCACAATGCCACCACGGGCACAATTAATTAAATATGCACTTTCTTTCATTAGACTGAATGCTTCTGCATCAATTAAGTCGCGTGTTGTTTCAGTTAATGGACAATGTAAGCTAATAAAGTCTGATTGACGCAGCAAGCTTTCTAAACTGACACGATCAGCGGCTGCAGGTCGTCCTGGTAAATGAGCCACAATCACCTTCATACCAAAGGCTTCAGCCAATTTCGCTACTGCTTGACCAAGTTCACCATAGCCCAAAATCCCTAAGGTCTTACCATTCAATTCAGCAATGGGGAAATCTAATAAACAGAATTGTGATGCTTTATTCCATTCACCCGCACGAACTGCACGATCATATTGAATAAAAGACGTTGCCAAGTTGAGCATCAACATCATGGTATGTTGAGCTACAGCGGCAGTACCATATGCCTGACAGTTACATACCACAATGTTTTGAGCTTTTGCTTGGATTAAATCGACATTATTGGTGCCTGTGGCCGAAATTAAAATTAATTTAAGCTGCGGTCGTTTTTGCATCATGTCTGCCGTAATCACCACTTTATTGGTCACCACCACATCTACATCCGCAATGCGTTCAAGCACTTGATCTGGATCAGTGCGCTCAAAGAATGTTACCTCATCAAAGACTTGATACCACCCCGAAAAATCTAAATCATTCTGATCGAGAGAGAATTGATCCAAAAAAACAGCTTTCACGTTGAACCTCAGCAATATTTATCTGCATTTCGACTGCAAGATTTTCATGATAATTCAACTGATTGTAAGCTTAATTGTAAGTCAACAATAGTTGATTTGACTGGTTTTTTGTCTCAGATTGCGTCGTTGCTGCACGCTGTGCTTTTAGGGAAAATTGATCTTCTTTTAGTGCATTTAAATATGCAGTCGCCAAACGATACGCCTCTTCACAAATACGTTCAGAAATCCGATCTTCTGTGTAATAACCATGTTTCATACAAGTAAAGATCATTTCAATAATGATCAACATACTGTCAGGTTGTTGCGGTAAATAATCATCTACCCGAATTGCTTTAAGTGCATCTCTTAAATCTTGACTGAACTGTTTGAGTTCCACTTGATGACGTAAATACACTTGTCGGTTCAGTGGACCTGACAATATTAATAATCGTGCCACAGCAGATTCATTATAAAACTTGGCAGTGGTTTCAATCACAGCTGCAGCCACCATTCGACCATAAGCCGTCATACTTTCGTGCGGATGTTCACGTATGACGTTTAAACCAGCTTCCTTGAGCAAGCTTACCAGTTTCTGTAAATGTAACTGTGCCATATGATGCAACAAATCATATTTTGTCGGAAAGAACTGATAAATACTGGCTCTTGGAATTTTTGAAGCATTGGCAATTTCAGGAATTGAAATTGACTCTAAGCCCATTTTAACTAAAAGTTTTTCAGCAGTTTGAATCACCTGCATAACACGGCGATGTGTACGCGATTGTTTTGGAGGATTCATTCCTGTTTCAGTTTTTGCAATTTTCTTTTTATTCATTTGTCCCACCTAAATTCCATTTATATGGGTTTTTTGTGCTCAACAATTAGACACGTCAAAGATGCATGAATATTCCGATATTCATGAATACATCATCATTTGAATCATTCAAATTCGTTATATATTGCCTGATCCTAGCAACGAAACAGAGTCATTCCATCGCTTTCGTTACAAAATAAACACGGGTAAATTTTAAACAATATTACTTTTTATGACAGATTGAGACCTATCACACACTCTATCGTTTTTTACTTAAAGATAAAAAAAGCGCCGAAGCGCTTTTGATCAATTACTGTGAAAAATTCAGCCTTACTCCACTGAAAATTTTTCTGCCTCACCAACAGTATCTGATTCAAAAATACAGCTACCTAACTCATCGCAGTGCATATAGAGATGCTTATAACTGATACTAAAGAAACCTTCGCCCTTTTTCACAATCAAAGGGCTCATATCCGCACTCAGCGCATCATCCATTTTGATCAATTTGGTAACACGGCGATCATTCATACAAATGAGATAGTGCTGTTTTTTAATTTCAATCTGGGCCAATCCAGTACTTTCCACATGTAATGGAATAATATACTTACCATTAATATCAATCACATGTTGTTCATAGCTTTCTAGTTTTTGAGTGATCACGTTAAAGACCAACACTTTGCCAAAGCTGTCATGAAGTTGTGTTTTATTTTCAAACGGCAAATGAATCGAAATACCGAGCTTTTGTAGATCTTGCTCATCAACTCGTTTATTGGTCAGCAAAATACGGGTAATCGTCTGTTTAAGACTGGCATCAAAAAAGCTACTGTCTAGTTGTAGATCGATGGTTTTTAAAATATTACCTAATGCTTCATTGTGAGTGCCAAGCAGATGTGCGATCACGCTTCGATAGTAAAATTTACTGTTCTTTTTAACTGCTCGAATCTGGCGATAAAAGTAGGTTGCATCAAATTCATGTTCAATAAAATCATGCAATAACGCAGAATTTGCTAATACAGCAACCGCATCATGGCCTGTATAAGGTAAATGTAATGTATTGAGTTGAGGAATAAGCGGCTTGATCTTTTCATAGTGCTCGCGATCTAGATCAAAGTAAGGATCATAAACCACGATATATTCTGCATCGGACGCAATATCTGTCGCGTCAATTTGCATGTCAGCATTGACGTTAGGATCGTAAAAATCAGTATAACGGCGGTCTTCAATTTCAGCAGGATTAATTGAATATTGTGGCACCATAGAGACCACACGTGCTGCGCCTAATCGCTTACTGTACTTAATCGCTGCGTAGCCGCCCATAGAACCACCATAAGCCACGACACGCTGAAATTGATTCAACAAAGGCGATATTTGCTCAATTAAAGCTTGCATGCTCTGTGATGGGAACCATGACTTTTGTTTTGGCATGATACCAATGACATTGTAGTCATATTTGGCTAAGGATTTTTCAGCATTAATGGCATTGCCTTTGGCACGACTGATCAAGTCACCAAAAGAGAGAACCAATGTTTCTGTTGTTCCTTTTAAATAAATTGCTCTAATGTGTTCGTCTTCAAATACTATTTGCTTATCCATTGCAATTCCGAAAAAGGGTTCTCATCATCTGGTTTGCAAAATGAATCAATCGTTCACTTGCTTACATCACATTGTCGGTGTCATATTTTATAGATACTGTTCAGATTAAAAAGCGCAAAATATGACACATTCACTTCATCCTGCTGCTGAAAATGGTTTTAGTTCTGCGGCTGAACTTTATCAACAAGTCCGACCAAATTATCCACAGGCTATCGTCATGTGGTTGAAAGATGAGTTGAATATTCATCCTGATGCAGTTGCGATTGACTTAGGTTCGGGGACAGGAAAATTCCTGCACTATCTAAAACAAGTCACCTCGAACATAATCGCCGTTGAACCGATTCCAGCAATGCTCGAACAATTGAAAATAGTACATCCTGAGGTGAAGACACTACAAGCATCAAGCCATCAAATTGCGCAATCAACGCATAGTGTTGATGCTATTTTATGCGCACAGTCATTTCATTGGTTTGCTGAACGCCAAACATTGCAAGAAATACATCGCCTTCTTAAACCTCAAGGACATTTAGGTCTAGTCTGGAACCAACGAGATATCTCAGTGGATTGGGTCAAAGCATTGGCGGATTACATCGAACCTTTTGAGTCCGATACGCCACGCTTTCACAGTGACCAATGGCAAAATGTATTTCAGCAGCAAGAATTATTTGAATACCAAAGTTTAAGCACCTTCACTCAGCATCAAGTCGGCAGTGTTGAACAGGTCGTCAGCAAACGACTCCTATCTACCAGTTTTATTGCGGCAATGTCAGCGGCAGACCAAGCAAAAATGAAGACAGCATTTGAATCGATCGTATTTGAACATACGGGACTTACACCCCATGACGAAGTTTCCTTTCCTTATGTCACTTATGCCTATCACTATCGTGCGCGATAAACTAAACTTAATCTCGATCATTCATTAAAAAACCAACAGAGGATTGACTCTCATGACGGCAAATCTTCACCCTATTCGACTTTCAATATTTGCACTCTGCCTGAGTATGCCTTTCATGCTCATTGGATGCCAAAAAACAGAACAAAACTCTCAGACCGAACAAAAAGAATCCGTTGATCCATCCGTTGAATTGAAAACACAAATCGAAGCTCAGCCGATCAAATCATTTGAATCCACTCCAAATGACGCACATGACGTTGCTTTGCTGAATCAATATGATCAAAGTTTTGAGCAATTGAGCGATGAGCTAGATAAAGAACTTCAGCAATTAAAAGCAGATGGCAATTTAAATGCGGATATGGAGTTTCAGCGTAAACGAGATCTCATTCAGTCCTCCCTCAATATGTTGAAAGACTTAGATCTTAAGACGGAACAAGGTAGATATATTCAAGGCTTATTTTATCAATACTGGGAAAATCAGATTGAGGTCTATCAAGAGCTCGAACAGTCTCCCGAAGATGAGCTTCGAAATCCTAAAGATGCAATTCGAAATATGAGTGATTATTATACTGCGAAAGCCCAACTCCAACATTGGAGTCAAAATACTAGTGTCACGAAAGAACAATAGCGTACATAGTAAAAGTACAACACAATTTTAGAAACAGTCTTCTGCCTGCTTAAGAAATACGTACTCGACATTGCCAGGATGTTGGGGCATCTGTTTGAGTACGGTCTTGAGCAACTTCCCAAGGTCGCACATACGCCAATTCAATGAGTTCCTGACCAGGCTTTAGCGCAGTCAGCTTCACTGTCTTTTCACCTCCAACGCCTACCATCGCTTTTGATTTTTCAATCGCCAAATATTGTTCTTCAACTTTAAAGAGATGAAGCGGTTGCATAATTTGCCATTGATAACCCGTACTTGGATTTTCTGCTGCATTAAATTCTAAGGTTTCACCCACTTTCATCACCAATAGTGCAGGACAATTTTGCTGATCAGTATAGTGATGGGACTCCGCTTGCACTTCAGAGACTGGATTTTGACATGCGGCAAGACTACTCCCGAGTACGCCAATACATAAACTTATCCATAAGGATGTCTTGCCAACGCTCATGATCCCACACTCTCATTTATCTAATGACTAAGACTTTGAGCTGAAAATCATTTCAAACTCAAATCATATTTAAATATTTCGCTTTTCTAACCATTCAATTGATTCGACGCGAATTAATTTGCATGCACCATCACCGATACCATTCCAATCCAAAGCTGACTTCCACACCAAATCTTTGGCATTAATTTGAACCAACTCCCCTTCTAAGCGCACCAGATCACCGCGTTGAACTTTCTTAATCTCTTTCGCAATTTCTGGATTAGCCGGGATAATGTGCATGTTACTCACCAACTGTGTTGCTAAGCGTGGGTGAATCGGTGGTTTTGCCATTTTCCAATTTAAATAGCGGTCATACTGATTAATCGAAATTTGTCGTGCAATTTCAGGTTCTGTGAAAATACCGCGGGTCACGGCATAGTCGATGGGTGAAAATTGGGCTTGCGGATCATCGGTATATTCTTTCGAACCAAGAATACGAAATTCCCCTTCAAAAGGTTCCAGTACCGAAATTTTTTGATCTGCCGAAGCTGGGGGTAAACCATTGGCAATATTAAAGTCGCTCGACTTCACACTGGCAGAGCTATAAGCCGAAACACCACCAAGGGCGATACATAATGCGAGAACTAACTTTTTCAACAGACATCCATCCTTCTTTCTAAGTATCAAAAACAACTCAACCGCAGCACATACATCTACTATGAACAACATCCGACTGAATTGTATTTAACCTAAATCTATATGATCTATCTTAGAACTTCATTCTGAAAAGGAAATTGATGAACAGTAACAATCTATCGTGATTTAGTCACAATTTTGTCTACTGTTAAAAGTGTATTCAACGTGTAAAATAATCGAATAATGGAAGATGTTAAGAACAAAAATGATTTATAAATTTTATCAGCAACGAGTATTCCCTCATATTCTGAATCAAGTCATGCAGTTACCAAGTATGATGGATAGCAGACGCCGTCTTCTGCTTCCGATTCAAGGTGAGGTATTAGAAATCGGTTTTGGTACAGGAATTAACCTGCCATTTTATCAAGCTGTGGATAGTCTCTATGCGCTTGAACCGAGCCTAGATGTATACAAATTAGCTGAACAACGTATTCAAGATGCACCGTTCCATGTGGAACATGTTCATACTAAAGCGGAAAATTTACCATTTGAAGATCAATCTATTCAACATGTCGTCAGCACATGGACATTATGTAGTGTGAGTCATGTTCAACAAGTTCTACATGAAATTAAACGTGTATTACGCATCGGCGGCACTTTGCATTTGGTTGAACATGTCGCTTACGATGCACAACAGCAAAAGCGTTTAAAGCGTCTTCAAGATCTTTTAACGCCAGTACAGAAAGTGATTGCTGATGGTTGTCATTTGAACAGAAATATCGAGCAAGCACTGCTTGATGCTGGCTTTGAGATTTCTGAACTCGATTATTTCGAAGCAGAAGAAGTGCCCAAAGTAGGTCGTCGCATGATTCTTGCTCGCGCGACTAAAACCAACTGATCACTTCTAAGTAGTGGATTATTGATCCAAGCTAGTCTTGAAAGTCGATACGGATCGTCTCAAAACGCACACGCCCTTCGGCAATTGCATTCGCAATTGCCATCTGACCTTTGGTGAGCCGTGCTCCACCACTTTTAATGTCAATCAATACAACTTCAATATCTTCTGCTACGCCATCGCCATCACGGAAATCTGAATATCCATCAAATACCACATAGTCGACAGGGTCACCTAAGAATTTAGCATCACTGGGTAAATATTGAAATTCTGGCATAATCGGTGCTAATTGTTCAGCCATTTTACCTTTCAGTACCGCACGACTGGTATTTACACTGCGTTTTTGAGCAGCAGCTAATGCGTGTTGATGCTCAAGTTCAAGCTCTGCAATATATTGTTCATATTCTGCTTTGATGCGGCCATTGCGGGTTGAGCTCAACATCATTGTGGTGATTACCACGCCAATACAGGCGCCTATTAATATTGCCATCCAAATGGACATTGACGTTCTCTATGACTTGTTATGCGGACAATTTAAACAAGAACTAAACTTTTGTCATGTATGCGCGTTTTGGCTGATTTTAATGCTAAGCTAAGATTAGACCTTATTTGAAGCATGTATAATTTTAAACTCATGAAAACGATACTGATTGCCAACCAAAAAGGTGGCTGTGGAAAAACAATTTCTGCGATTACGCTGGCGACAGCACTCGCACAGAAAGGTTATAAAGTTGCATTGGCGGATGCGGACAATCAAAAATCTGCATTGCAATGGTTAAAGCAGCGCCCAGAATCAGCAACACACATTCAAAGTTTAGATTGGCGCCATGAAAAATCGATTGGTGATGCACCGAAGAATCTTGATTATCTGATTATTGATGCTCCAGGTGCATTAACAGGCGAACACGCAGAACAATTAATTGCAGAATGTCATGCAGTGGTCACACCTCTGCAACCTTCTTTTTTTGATATCGACAGCACGCGTCGCTTCTTAAAACACATCCATGACATTAAACGTATTCGGAAAGGTAAAGTTCAAGTTCATTTGGTGGCAAATCGTGTCAAACCAAATAGTCAGAGTGCTCAAGAGATCCAACAGTTCTTTGCCAAGATTGATCAACAACCTGTTGCTTGGATTTCTGAACGAACAGCTTATGGTCAATTGGCAATGCAGGGTCTCAACATTTTTGATAAAAATCAAAAAACTTATTTATCAATACAACAACAATGGCAACCCTTGTTAGATGTTTTAATTGATGATCCAAGTGATTGGTTCTAAATAAAGAATCCAGATTGTCGTCGCACTTTTTTTTCATTTTCATATATGATGTTTAATGCATACTCGAAATGAATCAGCTTTGCGTCAGATACGTTTGAAAATCAAGAATATAGATCAGAGACTTTAGTGCAAGATTTTAATCCAACTTTACAGCGTGTACTTTTATTTGGCTTGTTTTTTATTCTGCTTTATTTGGGATATGACATTGTCAAATACTTTATCGTACCTGTGTTATGGGCTTGTATTATCGCCTATATGACTTGGCCTTTATACAAACGTATTCTCGATTGGTGTGGTAATCGACCTACATTGGGTGCGTCTGTTATGACGTTCTTATTGGCACTCGTTGTCGGTTTACCGTTCACCTTTGCTATCTTCTTACTTCAACATGAAGGCCGAAACTTATTCTTTGATTTACAGCGCCAACTGGCTTCTGGTCATATCACCGTTCCTGACGTGATACGTGAGTTACCCATTGTAGGTAAAGAAGTTTCTCGAATTGTACGTGACATCAATGCCGACCCAAATGCACTTTTCAGTAATATTAGTGTATGGATTCAAGGACATTTAAATTACGGTAAATTCGTGATTAGCGAAATTACCAAAAATTTAGTCAAACTTGGTTTCGCCATGCTCTCTCTATTTTTCTTTTACCGTGATGGACAAACGATTGTTCAACAGGTCAGTAAAGCGATGGAGAAAGTCATTGGTCCACGTATCCAACATTATATCGACACGATCTCTGAAACAACGCGTGCAGTGGTATATGGTGTTGGTTTGACTGCCGTTGCACAGTCGATATTGGCAGGAATCAGCTATTACGTTGCTGGTGTTCCAAATCCAATGCTTTTAACCATTATGACCTTTATCATGGCGCTGATTCCTTTTGGTCCTCCAGTGGCATATGGTGCTGTTTCACTGTGGTTATTTTCACAAGGTCAGACCGTTGAGGCGATTGGCGTAATGGCTTGGGGCGTTTGTGTGGTGAGTACAGCCGACAATGTCATTCGTCCTTTGGTCATTTCAGGTGCTACTCAAATTCCGTTCTTATTGATCATGTTTGGTGTATTGGGTGGTTTAGCGAGCTTTGGTTTAGTTGGACTCTTTATTGGTCCTGTAATTCTCGCCATTCTTTTAGCCATTTGGCGTGAATGGTTACATGAAACACTGGAACCAGAACCCGTGCCTAAAGCTACGATGGCCTACGATCAAGACAATGAAACACCACTCTCATAAGTGGTGTTTTATTTTTACTGATAAGAAATCTATACAATCAAATACTTAAATCATTCTTGTTGCTAAATGCCAAATTTGTTTCAATGCGTTATCACTTACATGGAACAAGGATAGAACAGCATGCAAATGCAATCGAAAGTTTCAGCGTTCAAAATTTCTATGCTCAGTGCATTGCTGAGTTTAGGCTTTGTGGGATGTGCAGCAACGCAAAATACATCTGCATCCAAAGAATCCAACACTAAAATCCAAACCATTCCTGTAAATGCGGTGAGTGCTCAAGGAGTTCATGATCAAATTGGAACGATTAGCTTCCAAGATAGTGACAAAGGTCTTGTGATCACAACGGACTTAACTAAATTATCACCTGGATATCACGGGTTCCATATCCATGAAAAAGGCTCATGTGAACCTGCTGAAAAAGATGGAAAAATGGGTGCTGCGCTTGCCGCTGGTGGACATTACAATCCAAATCAAGCGCCTGGGCATGGTACGCCAAACGATGGTCATTTAGGTGACTTACCAGTGTTAAATGTTGACGCGTCAGGTAATGCAAAAACACAAGTGATTGCACCACGTCTTACACTTGCAGATATTCAAGGTCTATCCATCATGGTACATGCAGGTGGTGACAATTATTCAGACCAACCTAAACCACTAGGTGGTGGGGGTGATCGTGTAGCATGTGGTGTTATACGCTAAGCTACACCCAAGACTCATCAAAGGATTAAGCTCTAGCTTAGTCCTTTTTTATTTCGCTGATGATCTATAAAATGTTGTGAGTATCACTTCATATCCATCTTTATAGACATGATTGACATATTAGCTTATTTTTAAATCTACTATCATAAAAAACGATTATTATAAATTATATTTCCCTTAAACAATGCGATCTAGTCCACATAGATTCTAACTTTGCTACAACAACGATTAGGTAAAATAGGATGTCTTCTTTTGTGGGGTTTGAGAATGAATATTAAGTCCTTACGTATTATTGGTTTACTTGAAGGGATTTCATTCCTACTACTGCTTTTTTTTGCCATGCCAATGAAATATATGTTAGATCAGCCTATTTATGTGAAATATATTGGCATGGGACATGGCGTTCTATTTGTGTTGTTTTTAGTCGTATTATTTGTGGTATGCGAGAAGCAAAAGTGGTCTATCAATGTATTTATTCTTGGGCTGATAGCTTCCGTTCTACCCTTTGCCCCTTTTATTTTTGATCGTAAACTCAAACATCTCGAACAAATACAATGATTAAAAAATCCTCCACAAGGAGGATTTTTTTATGCTGAAGTGGCTCTTTCTTGCATGATCTGATGAACAATTTTTCTTGGAGCACTAAACCATAGTGCAATAAGGATAAAACAAGCCAATGCATATGCCATCGTGCCGTAAGATTCATACATAATGCGTACAATTTCGATCACAACAAAGAATGCAATCATCATAATCATGCCTACTGCGGCAGCAACAGTTCCTTTAGATACCTCAGATGCATCTAAACTGAAACGATAAAGCACAGAAAAACTGCAGCCCTCACCAAAACTGATTAAGGTCATACCGATAATTAAGCACCATAACAAATAATCCTGCCAAATCGCACCTGCCAAAACAATAAGCGTTCCAACCAACATCAACGGCAATGCAACTAGCACGGTCTTTCCTACCGCATAGCGATCAATGACACGAATCAAGACTATATTTCCAATAATTAAACCACCCAATACAGGCACCTGTGCATAGCCATATTGCATATTGGTCAAACCGAGCTGTTCGACCAAAATTACAGGTGACATAGCGATCCACAAAATCAGTGGAATTGAGACCATGGGTACTGACAAAGCCAAGCCCATAAATTTTTTATTTTTAAAAATGGCTTTGAAGTCATCCCATACATAGCTTAATGGTTGCTTAGGAATACTCAAATGCTGCTCAGGCATTTTTGCTTTAAGACCAAACCAACTTAAGGCTGCTAAAAAGGCAATCCCAATGAAACCCCAATGCCAAGACACATGGTCTATCATAAATGCGCCTAGCACAGGACCAAGTAATGGTGCGATCAATGAAATATTCGCCATTAAAGCCATGACTTTAATCGCATCTCTTTCCTCAAAAATTTCTTGAATGGCAGCATAACCCACAGCTGAAATAATGGTCAGCCCAATCCCTTGTAAAAAACGAAATGCAAGAAATTGCTCTATAGACTGGGTGAATAAAATGAGCAAACAGCAGACCATAAAAAAGAAAACACCTCCAAGGAGTACTTTTTTACGACCTAAGCGATCTGATAACGGACCTAAAAACCACGCCAAACATGCTCCACCCAATAAAAAGAAAGACATGGATGATGGCGCCCACTCACTGCCTACACCAAACTCACGTGTAATCGTAAGCATCGCAGGTTGTACAAGATCATTACAGATATAGACTGAAAATTCGAAGAGCACCAATGCCAAAGGAAACATAATTGTTGCCCGACTTAAGGTTGCTTTACTCACCTTTTGCATGTTTTTTTTCACATGTTTGAATATTTTTTGGAAGCGTAGTTTACGTGAAATGCATCACAATGCCATGACAAAGTTTTGCGTTTTTGTAACCCCGAATTGAGAAAGAAAGTCTGAAAATTAAACGAAAATTTAGCCTTTATCTTAAATCAATTTCTCACCCAAACATTGACATCATTTGGCATCAATTGCATGGCTTTTCAAAAAAGTACCATGCTTCATTTCCTCAATCGCTTCAACAATCTCATCTTGCGTATTCATGACATAAAAACCACGCCCGACTAAAGGTTCATTTAGTGGCTGTCCCATGAGATATAAAATTTTGCTATCAGACAATGTGGTGAATTCAACGTTTTCACCATGACTTGAAAATACTGCCATTCCCTGATCAGTCAGTAATTCATCATCTGTACCAAATTCAACTTTACCACGGCGCATATACATCAGTGTGGTATCCAAATGTCCTGCTGGTAATATGAGTGTGTGACCTGCTTTTAAATCCAAATCCAAAACCAGCAAAGGACTATGAACTAATGCTGGTCCTTTCACTTGCATAAAGGCTCCAGCAATGACACGCACAGTACCCGCATCATGAGCTAACTCTACAACCGGGATATTAGATTTGAGTAAGCTTTGATAACGCGGATTCGATTTTTTTGCAGTTGCTGGCAAATTCACCCACAGCTGAATCATTTCAAATCGTCCACCTTCTCGGGAAAATGACTCACTAAATTTTTCTTTATGAATAATGCCTGATGCAGCAGTCATCCACTGTATATCACCTTTCTGAATAACACCTCCACCACCTTGCGAATCCCAATGCTCTAACTCACCTTCATACACGAACGTGACTGTCTCAAATCCACGATGTGGATGTTCTTCAACACCTTTACGCAGTTGAGAGGGTTTCAACGTACCGGGACCAATATGATCGAGAAGCAAAAATGGGGATACTGTATTTCCCAGTTCATAGTGTGAAAAAACAGACACAACCGGATTAAAGTCACCAACTGAAAAATGACTGTCGTTACGATGGATAAAAGCGAGTGTTTTCATTTTTTATCTTATTTATTGAATGACTTTAGTTTAATGCGGTTTTAGATTTCCCTCTACGTTAATTTTATGATGCTTTCAGTTGTGTTTTATCAATTGAAATATTTTTGTCATCAAAATTTGATGCAATTTGAAACATATAAAATGTTAGAAATCATCTAATCTGAACATTCACAACTGATCAATATGAAACTTTTAATTACTTAATGTTCATGTGGATTAATTCCACAAAGCAAAGGATCTGCAGACTCGATAAAACACTTGTTTTGTCGATGTAATCTCTCAGTACACCTTGAGCTTTTAGAACTATGTCAAAATGCTACATACCAATTAAAAATCGCTGGCGACATCATCATGAAGCTTCGATTCTATCGCTCGTCGGTGGTTGGCTAAATACCGTTGGATTTATTTCATTATTTGGCATTTATACCAATCATGTTACTGGCTATATCGTGACTGCAGGCAAAGAAATGATCTTGGGAGGATTAGGACTGTGGGCTCTTTTTATTGGCATTTTCGTAGTTACGATTGGTATTACTGCGTGGTGTGAACAACGTTGGAAGGACAAATATCCGAACATCTTACTGGGGTTCTTTATTGCAGAGACAATACTGTTAACGCTCTTCATGCTGGCGGGACTTAATTTCAGTCCCTTTAATACTTTGGCTGAATTTGGCGCAATACTTACCGCAACATTGGGCATTGCTGCAATGGGAATTCGAAATGCCATTATCCGAACATTACTATCTACAATGGCTACCTCAACCTTAATGACGGGCAATCTTGCTCAACTGACCATTGATTGTACTATTGCTTATGGGGCGCCTCATGTATCAGAAGAACGCAAACAAGTTGCCAAACAAAATATTCTAAAAATCTTACCGACTATTTTATCCTTCAGTTCAGGTGCAATATTAGGTGCGATTACTTATATGTTGTTTGGCTTCTTATGTATGATTTTTCCCATTTTAGCGATGGGCTATATTTGCTATCGTGAGTGGCGCTTCTCGTCTACTCATCCTTATTCGACTCAATAATGCACGCAATAAAAAAGGCATAACTCACTATGCCTTTTTAAACCGAATTTCTGGTCTGATGTCATGGACAAAGCGCAGTTTGGAAAGATTTTGTATTTTTTCCTCGTACACATTTGTATTCCGTTTTCTTATTAACTTGCTGCCATTTACCATCGTTCAATTTAAAACTATAGATAAAGCGCTCGGCAGCAATTGAGTCATCCATCAAGCCTGTTTGTGTCACTTTGACTTCGGCTACGGTCGGTGCTTCGGCACGATTGAAATACTGACGTAATTCAACAGTCGCAAGCTGATTGCGTAATTCAGGATGTAGCTTCAAGACTTTCTCTAAAGGAGTGTCATTCCCATGTACTTTAGAAATAACATTTTTCGTAGTAGCACACCCCGTGAGCATCACACTAACTAGACCAACTGTGGTCATTATTTTCATCATCATTGTTTTACTCAGTTTGCCATTGATCTTTTACATATGATGTTCTGAACTGTTGTGACAAAAAAGAACAGATATGTATGTTATTTTTTCTAAAGCACATTAAAAATGATTAATAGAACGAGAAATACGAATAAAAAATGCAGCATATTGATGCTACATTTTTGAATTTAATCAGTTCAAATGACGCTCGTAACAATTTTATGGAAAATTTCGAAAGTAAATTTTTAAGGGCATAATTTATTATGAAAGTTTGTAGTATCTGGTCCACGACCACATTTCCAAGTTTCATCTTTTGATATTTCTTTCCACTCACTATTAATATATTCAAATTGGTAAGTTTCACGTTGTGCAGAAACAGAGTCATCCGCTAGTCCACCATAGGTGACAGTTACTTTTGCATGAGATTTTCCAGATTCAGGTGTATCGAATTCCTGTTGTAAATCTACTGTTCTCATATCTTCAAAGCTTTGAATTTTCCGATACACTTGATCTAAAGGAGAGTTTTGAACAGAATTGGCATTTTGTTTCGACGTTTCTACTTGACCAGCTACAGAATTATGATTTTTAGTATTGATCTCATTCGACTGTTTTTGACCTATACATGCATTAAGTGAAAGTGCAATTGCACTTAGAAAAATTATTCTTTTTAACATTAAAATTTCTCATGAAATAAAAAAACAGCATGACAAGCATGCTGTTTTTTAGACCTTATTTATAGATAGATTTTGTTTCACAAATCAAATAATTTACCTGGATTCATAATCCCATTTGGATCAAATACTTGTTTGAGTGCTTTCATATATTCAATTTCTTCAGCTGAACGTGTGTACTCAAGATATGGCTTCTTCGTCATACCCACACCATGTTCCGCAGAAATTGAACCTTCATACTTTTTCACAGTATCAAATACATACTTGTTCACCACCTGACATTTCGCAAAGAATTCATCTTTGGTTAAATTTTCAGGCTTTAAGATATTTAAGTGTAAGTTACCATCGCCAATATGACCAAACCAGCAGATTTCAAAGTCAGGATAATTGTCAGCAACAATTGCATCAATTTCTTTAATGAATGCAGGTACGTGTGTGATGAGCACTGAAATATCATTTTTGTATGGGATAAACGGTGCGATTGACTCAGAAATATCTTCACGCAGACGCCACAAGCTTTCTACTTGGTCTAAGCTTTGACTAAGCACGCCATCAAGCACCCAACCTTGTTCCATGCAATGCTCAAAGATTTCCATTGCCTTGTCCATAATTGGCTCAAATGGCGCTTCGAACTCAAGCAATACATAAAATGGGCATTCGGTTTCAAATGGACGTTGCACGTGACCATTTGCCAATACTTTTTGCATCGCAAGTTCACCGAAGAACTCGAACGCAGTTAAATCAATTTTCGCTTGGAACGCGTGAAGAACTGGCATAACTGCATCAAAGTCAGGTACACCGAGCACCATTACTTGCAGATCTTGTGGTTGACGCTCAAGTTTAATTTCCGCTTCAGTCACTAAACCTAAAGTACCTTCACCACCAATAAATAGGTGTTGCAACGCATAACCTGTAGCATTCTTGATCATGCCTTTGTTTAAACGCAGCACATCACCTTTACCAGTGACTACAGTCAGACCGAGTACCCAGTTACGTGTCATACCGTATTTAATGACTTTAATACCGCCAGCATTAGTACCGATGTTACCGCCAATTTGTGATGAACCAGCTGAAGCGAAATCAACTGGATAATACATACCTTGCTCTTCAGCATAATTCTGAAGTTGCTCAGTCACCACACCTGCTTGTACACGCACCATACGGTCTGCTGGGAAGAATTCCAAAATTTGGTTCATCTTGTCCATGCTGACTACGATTTCACCGTTAGCAGCGACAGCACCTGCAGAAAGACCAGTACGACCACCTGATGGTGTCACAGCAACATTAAATTGGTTTGCTAGTTTCACAATTGCCTGAACTTGTTCAGTCGTCGAAGGAAAAACGATGACTGATGGATTTGGATCAAAATGTTTAGTGTGATCGCGTCCCCAATTTTGTAGGCTGTCCGTATCAGTTTTGATACGGTTTTCACCAACAATTGACGTTAATTGAGTCAATAACTCTGGGGTTAAAGCAACTGGAGCATTCATCGTTTGCAGACCTAGCAAGAAAGATACAAGTTGTAGATTGCTTAAAAAACAAACCTTTAATCAAGATTTTAAAAGCGTATTTGTTAAGCGAATGTGAAGAAAATATCACCACGACTGGATGAGTCAATTTCACGATTGTGCATTATAAAGCATTTTCCCATGAAACCCCGATAAAATCAGACATTTTGCGAATGTTACTTAGATATGATGCAGTTAAGTCAACCGCAGTTTGTCTGATAAGGACTATATCTTGCAAAAATATCCATAGCTCAAGTCATAAAGGAAATGTATATAGCACGCTCACGTATGCTATCATACTGCCACTAAATTTGGCCTTTGTAGCGGAGCCGTAATGAGCCAACATCTCTCTTTGCCTAAAGATAAAATTCGTTTCCTATTGTTAGAAGGCGTTCACCAAAACGCAATCGACACTTTGAATGCTGCTGGATACACCAACATCGACTATCGTAAAACTGCGCTTGAAGGTGAAGCGCTGAAAGAAGCGATTAAAGATGCTCACTTCATCGGTATTCGTTCGCGCACACAATTAACTGAAGAAGTTTTTGAAGCTGCGAATAAATTGATCGCGGTCGGTTGTTTCTGTATTGGTACAAACCAAGTGAACTTGAATGCTGCGATGAGCCGTGGTATTCCAGTGTTTAACGCACCATACTCAAATACTCGTTCTGTTGCTGAACTTGTATTAGCTGAAGCTATTCTTCTCCTTCGTCGTGTACCTGAAAAATCTACAGATACACATGCAGGTGGTTGGAACAAATCTGCAGTAGGTTCATTTGAAACACGTGGTAAAACTTTAGGTATTGTGGGTTACGGTTCAATTGGTTCACAACTTTCTGTCCTTGCTGAAAGCATGGGTATGAAAGTGATTTACTTTGATACAGTAACAAAATTACCTTTAGGTAATGCTCGCCAAGTTGGCTCAATGGGCGAACTTCTTGCAAATGCTGATGTTGTATCACTACACGTGCCAGATGTTCCTTCTACACGTAATTTCATGACCAAAGAGCAATTTGCTCAGATGAAACAAGGTTCAATCTTCATCAATGCTGCACGTGGTACATGTGTAGTAATTGAAGATTTAGCTGATGCTCTGAAATCAGGTCATTTGGCTGGTGCTGCTGTTGACGTATTCCCGAAAGAGCCTAAAGCGAACGGTGAAGAGTTTATTTCTCCACTACGTAATATCCCGAACGTGATTTTAACACCGCACGTGGGTGGTTCTACGATGGAAGCTCAAGCAAACATCGGTCTAGAAGTTGCAGAGAAATTCGTTGCTTACTCTGATAAAGGTATGACATTGTCAGCAGTTAACTTCCCTGAAATTGCGCTTCCGTTGACTGAAGGTAAACACCGTTTACTTCACATTCACAAAAATATTCCAGGCGTGTTGTCTAAAATCAACAACCTGTTTGCTGAACACGGCATTAACATCTCTGGTCAGTCTCTTATGACCAAAGGTGATGTGGGTTATTTAGTCATGGACGTTGATGCTACAGCTTCTGCTGAAGCACTTGATACACTTCATAACGTAGAAGGTACAATCCGCGCTCGCGTATTGTTCTAATCTCTAATACGTTTGGAAAACCACAGCTTTTTCGAGCTGTGGTTTTTTTATGGTGTCTCATCTGAGTTGACGTTGGCTCCGCCAACTTAGATGAAAGATATCCCTTTCTAATCTAACCATCATACATTTAAAACCATGTCTTTGTTAAAAATAAACCCGCAGTTACAAGCACTCGGTTTGTTATTGATCGCCATGATCAGTCTACAAAGTAGTGGTTCATTAGCAAAAGTTTTATTTGAACAATTCCCTATCGTTACGGTGTCAGCCCTACGTCTGACATTTAGTGCTGTGATTTTGGCGATTATTTTTCAAGTTTGGAAAATTCAATTCAAACAAATTAAATGGAAAGCCATTGTCAGTTATGGTGTCGCTTTAGCTGGCATGAACATGTTGTTCTATCTTGCTATTGATCGTCTTCCGCTCGGTTTAGCAGTTTCATTTGAATTTATTGGTCCACTCAGTGTGGCTTTATATTATGCGCGTCAAAAGTTTGATTTTATTTGGGTTGATTTGGCCATAATTGGACTGATCCTTTTATTTCCCTTTGACCAAGCCAAACAACCTTTGGATTTACTTGGTGTATTTTTTGCGTTGGCAGCTGGCGCATGTTGGGCACTTTATATTATTGCTGGTCAGCGGCCTTCGGGAGTTTCAGGTAATCACACCGTATGTTTAGGCATGTTTGTTGGAAGTATCATTCTTATGCCGATTGCCCTCAGTATCGGTTTGCCAGCAAGCGTATTTGAAATTAATCATCTAATGTTATTCATCACTTTAGCAATACTCGCCAGTGCCTTACCCTTTACTTTAGAAATGATTGCACTACGAAATCTAACAGCATTAAGTTTCGGTACCTTGATGAGTATTGAACCAGCTGTTGCCGCATTATCTGGGTTTGTATTTTTGGGTGAGCAATTGTTATGGAATCAATGGCTAGCATTGTTTACCATCATTTGTGCCTCAGTTGGCTGCACCTATACCACTCAACACGCCAAACAAAAATGATCTCATACTTAATTTAAACTACATTTTCCATGATGGATTGAAGCACTGTGGTCATCATAATAATGTTAAAATTTGAGCAGTCTCACTCTTTTTAATTCGGCTTCGTTTTCCCAATGCCAAATGCTCAACTCACTGCCGTGCTGTTCATGGTCTTATCCATGATCGCCTATCAAATTAGTGCATCCTTCGCAAAGCAGCTTTTTGAAGTTTTAGATCCATTTACTGTGGTCACTTTACGTCTATGCTTTGCATCAATTATGGTTGTATTGATGTTCCGTTCATGGAAAATTCTTCGTCGCCTTCCTTACTTAAAATGGAAAGATCTTCTCTTTTATAGTGGTTCAGTCGCTTTGATGAATGTCTTGTTTTATGCATCATTAGGAAAACTACCACAAGGGATTGCAGTAGGACTTGAGTTCTTAGGACCACTCACCTTGGCTTTACTGTCAATTCAACAACGAAGTGATTACATTTGGGTCATCATGGCAATTTTCGGTGTAGTGCTGATGGTGCCTTGGCAAGATGCCAATGCGACTAACTTTTCATATCTTGGTGCTGCTATGGCCATTGGTGCAGGCATTTGTTGGGCATTCTATATTTATTTTGGACAGAAAGTCGTTCGGCAGAATATCGGCATGCATGCTCTCAGCATTGCGATCGTCCTCTCAGCATTGACATTATTACCGATCAGTATGGTTCATAATCCATCCGCATTAGTTCAATTTGGATATTGGCCACAAGCCATCGTCATTGCGCTTTTGGCTACAGCCATTCCCTATGCATTGGATTTATTGGCATTAAAGAATTTAAGTAAAATGTCTTATGGAACGCTATCAAGTTTGTCACCAGCATTAGGTGCATTGACAGGTTGGTTACTGTTGAATGAACACATTACCTTATTACAAGCCGTTGCTTTGGGTTGTATTATGATTGCATCAATTGGTGTTACTTATCGCGCTGCTAGAATGAAATCACATGGCATAGAAACATAAAAAAAGATGGCACATGCCATCTTTTTTATCATGGGATTAAACCAAGCTGTCTTTATCTAATTTCTTATATTTCTTATATTCAGTTTGATATTTTTTAGCCAAACTCTCTTTTTGTTTATCCTCTAGAATTTTTCCTGCTTGCTGAAAAAAGCCATGCTCTTCTTCTTCAAGATGATGATGCACTGTTTCTGACAATTTTTTTGCGATGGCTAACCATCCTGGATTACTGAATTCAGTTTCGGTGAGTTGCTCAAGTAATTCGTCCATTTCATGATGTTCAGCCAATGCATGACGCGTAATATTCAAACCTGAATCTGTCATCATCAGTGGAATATAGAAGTATCGATCTTCTGCCACTGCATGAGCAAACAATTCATTTTTTAGCTGCTCAAATAATGTTCGGCGTTCTGGCGTGTCCCCTGAAGTTTGAACCAGCTTCTCAGCAAGTTCACGTTGAACATCATGACTTTCACGTAAAGCTTCAAAAATATTCATCTTGTTATCCTGTCTTATAAATATGATTTGAAAAAAGAAAAACTTGAATGATCTTCAAAACACTCAACTTACTATAAGAGCTTAGGCGATAACTTCGAGATAGGTTTAAGAAGCGATTTGTATAAAAAAGTTTAATGTTGAGAATGGTTTACATTAAGAACATCTGATAACTTAATCGAACAATTAAAATAGATACTAGAATTAAAAACAGAATACGAATAAAACCGCTACCGTATTTAAGCGCCAACTTCACCCCGACAATCGAGCCGATCATATTAGCGACAGCCATCATGGCACCTACTGCAAATAAAATGTGGCCTGCAGGAATAAAGAATGTAAGAGCGGCTAAATTGGTCATCACATTACCAATCTTGGCCAAAGCTGCTGCATGCAAAAAATCGACTTGTAAATATCGAATAAAATAAAAAATAAAAAAACTTCCCGTTCCCGGACCGAATAATCCGTCATAAAACCCAATCGCCAAACTTCCTATTCCAGCCAAGATCAGAATTTTAGTGTTTACCGTTTGTGCAATATGAACCTGTCCAAACTCCTTCTTTGACAATGTGTAAATTGCCATCACAATCAGCATCACCAAGACAAAGGGCTGCAAGATTGATTTCGGAATCATGGAAACACTGGCAGCTCCCGCAAAAGAACTGATGGCAGCACATATCGCCACCACCAGTAATAACTTCCATTCAAACTTAACTTTTTTAGCGAAAGTCCACGCAGATGTTGCTGTTCCAACAACCGCAGCTAGCTTATTGGTGCCAAATAATGTTGCTGGCGCCATATGAGGAAAAGCACTCATCAATGCTGGAATCTGAATGAGACCACCACCACCGACTGCTGCATCAATTGCGCCTGCGCAAAATGCAAAAAAAATCAGGCTGAGGATGATGTCTAATTCCATAATTGAGTTCGCTTATAAATTTAATACACGTTTAGGAACTAGACGTTTTTTATCAGTAATTTCAGCTAAACCTAAACACTTTTTTTCGTCAAAAACGAGGACTTGAGATTCGGCAGGATGATCAATATTGCTTTCCATCCCACGACAAAAATATTCTGCACGACCTTCTGGTACTTGAACTTTTGGAAAATGATCCACAGGCGCATAAGCAGGTAACAACAATGCTTCACGTTGTTGTTCAGTTAGACTTTCTAAGTATTCAATGGTGTACTCTGGCACAATACCAAAATGTCCAGTTTGAATACGATGTAAATATGTTAAGTGCCCATAACTTCCTAAAGCTTTAGCAATATCCTCTCCCAATACTCGGATATACGTTCCTTTTGAGCATGTCACATCCAAAGTAATTGAATCTTGAGTGAAAGACATCAGTTCAATCGCGAAAATATGAATTGGACGAGCCTCACGTTCGATTTCAATTCCTTTACGCGCCAGCTCATACAAAGGACGACCTTCTTTCTTTAAAGCAGAATACATTGGAGGAACTTGTTGAATGTCTCCAACGAATTGCTGAATCACGCTTTGAATTTTATCTTCGTTAAGTTCAATCGGTTGTGCCTCGAGCAAAACTTCACCCTCGACATCACCTGTAGTTGTACTATTTCCCAATTGAATCGTCGTTTGATAACGTTTAGTAGATTCCAGTAAAAAGTGTGAAAACTTGGTCGCTTCACCTAAGCAAATCGGGAGTAAGCCTGATGCTAATGGATCTAAAGCGCCAGTATGACCACCTTTTTCAGCACGATAGAGCCAACGCACTTTTTGCAATGCTGCATTTGAGCTAATCCCCAAAGGTTTGTTGAGTAGAAATACACCACTTATATGACGTCGAGTAATTTTTGGAGATTTAGCAGACATTAGATAATATTCAGATCAGTAAAATACTGCTATTTTATCAAATCCATTTATCGAATATTGATTAAATTTTTATGCATAAAATGTGACATTTGTTGCAAATTATTCTACACCATTAATAATAACTAAATGATTTCATAGGATGTGAAATGAATTCAAAAGCTAAATTGAAAATTACACTGCTGATTGTGGCGTGTCTGATCGTTTTATTCCTTCTCTTTCAATGGTTGAAACCTGACTCAGCTGAATCTGCTGAAAACTCACAACGAGCAGCACAAGATGCCGAAATTCAAGCAGAAAATATGGCGCTACAACAAAGTACAACCGTGAATGGTTCTAGCTTTGCAAGTAAAAGTCAGCAAGATATTCAAATCAATTGTCAAATCCAAACCGATAACGCCAACCGTTTGATTGTGAATGAAAATACTAAGAACTGTTTTGAGTTTTTTATTACCCAATACGGCGAAAAAGAGATTCCGCAAATCAAGGCTGATTTTATTAAATTTGCTCAAAGCACCTATCAAGAACCATTACTAGGTCAACTGACAGATTTATGGTCACGCTATGTTCAATATCGTGAAAAAATGGGTGACCTAACACCACCAAACCATGACAAAGAAAGTGCGCAGTATTACAAAGCTATTTTTAATCAGATGAAATCATTGCGTAAACAATTTTTTTCAGACTATGAAATTGAAGGTTTATTTGGTATCGAAGATGAATATCATGATTATACCTTGGCTCGCATGAGTGTCATGGAAGATAAAAATTTATCGGAAAAACAAAAAGCCGATAAATTAAAAGAACTGTTCAATGATCTACCTGAAGATTGGAAAGAAAATTTAAAACAACTTTCTCAACTCGAAGATCTGCGTCAATTAACTGCAGAAATTAAAGCTCGTGGTGGTAGTGCAGAAGAAATTCGTCAAATGCGTCTCAGCTTAGTGGGTCCTGAAGCAACACAACGTCTAGAAAATCTTGATGGACAGCGCTCAAATTGGAAAAGCAAGGTCAATCAATATTTATCTGAACGTGACAGCATTGTAAAAAGTAATATGAGCCCTAGTGCAAAGCAGGAAGCTGTACAACGCCTCCGTTCTCAACATTTTAATAATTCACAAGAGCAACTTCGGGTAGAAACATTCGAGCAAGTTCACGATCAAGGCGGTCAACTTCCTTTTGCCGATTAATCTTTTCAAGGAACACATTCATTCACAGGGAAGAACGATGAAAAACTTAAAACTTAAATTGATACCTACGACGTTAGCATTCGTCACAACGCTATGCTTATCAAGCTCATTAACTGCCCACGCAGGTCCGGGATTACTCGAAGTAAATGAGACAAAGATCGGTAGTTACGCAAAAACCAAATATCCTATTGTGATGACACACGGTTGGTTAGGCTGGTCTCGCATAGGCAATGAAACATTCAATATTGACTATTGGTATCAAATCTTACCTGATCTATCGCGCAATGGTGCACGCGTTTTTGCAGCACAACTCTCACCTGCTCATACGACTGAATTTCGAGGAGAACAATTAATTTCTCAGGTTGAAGAAGTAATTGCGATCACTGGGCAGAAAAAGGTCAATCTGATTGGTCATTCGCACGGCGGACCGACTGTACGTTATGTTGCAGCAGTAAAACCCGACTATGTTGCTTCTGTTACTGGTGTAGGAGGGACTTTCAGAGGTTCTATGGTCGCAGATAAAATTCAAAATAATGAAGCAACTCGAACAATATTTAATATTTTAGGGGATTACATCATTCCCCCATTAATTGCTTATGCACAAGGTCGTCCTGATATGCCGATCAGCTTTGATGCTTCGATGAAATCATTAACTGAAACAGGCTCTGCTGCATTTAATGAACGTTTTCCAACAAAAGCTCTCGCGTCAAGTTGTACTCGTTTAGGCAGCCCAATGGACAACGGAATCTTTTATTATTCTTGGACTGGTGTTGCACAAACCACCAACCTCTTAGATATCGATACCATTTTAATGCAGCTCGGGCCTTTAGCGTATGGCAATAAAGATAATGATGGCATGGTTGGGCGCTGTAGCACGCATATTGGACGTGTGATTCGTGATGATTACAAACTAAATCATACCGATTTAGCTAATATGATGTTCGGTCTCAGAGGTTTATTTGCCCCAGATCCTATTTCACTTTATCGCCAACATGCCAATCGTTTGAAACTGACAGGACTCTAGACGCAAAAAATAGCGCAGTCAAATGGAAAGCTATTCATCAGAATAGCTTTTCCGACCATCAGCGACTCTCGACCAAATTTAAATAATGCTTTTTGAACACATTTGCTAATGATTAAATCCTTTAATTATTTCAACTTTTGATTCTTTTTTGCTTTTTATATGTTAATTCGGCAAGCTAAATTGGCATTTTTTGTATCTTGTTGCATTCAATAACATCTTTTAAGGTCTTCTGTATGTTCATCTGGAAGAACATCATAGATTCACTAAAAACTAGGAATAATAATGAAAATAAAACACATTCTAGGCTCGCTGGTGACAGCGCTATGTCTAACATCTACGACAACTTATGCTACTCAAGCTCAACAGATCAAAGTCTCAAGTGTCAAATCTGACTATGCCAAAACGAAATATCCTATTGTATTCGCTCATGGAATGGTTGGATTTATACGTTTGGGCACTGAAAGTCTAGGCATGGATTACTGGTATCAAATTTTACCTGATCTAGCGAGAAACGGTGCAAACACATGGGCGGCTAGAATGTCTCCTTTCAATTCTTCTGAAGTCCGAGGTGAACAATATGTTCAACAACTTGAAGAAGTCATGGCGATTACTGGTGCTGACAAACTCAATCTGATTGGTCATAGTCATGGTGCAAACTCTGTTCGTTATGCCGCAGGTGTAATGCCTGAACATGTTGCATCGGTGATGACTGTAGCCGGTGCCAACAAAGGCACAATCATCGCGTCAGATGTATTAAAAATCGCAGATAAAACAGGAACATCAGAGCTACTGAATGTTCTCATCAGCACTTTTGGTAAAGTCATTATGTGGGCGCAAGGTCTTCCTGCTGATACGTTCCCACATGATGCGATGGCCGCTGGTGTGAGTACATCTGTTGAAGGAACTGCCTTGTTTAATCAAAAATTCCCTCTCGGTTTACCATTAACCCACTGTGGCGAAGGTGCTTATCAAGAAAAAGGAATTCATTTATATTCAATGACAGGAAACAAGCCTTTTACGAATGCCTTGGATCTAGGTGACCCTGTCATGGTTCTACTTGACCGTTTGTCGGTTCATAAAGCAGGAAAAAATGATGGCATCGTTCCAGTTTGTAGTGCCCATTTTGGTAAAACTATTCGTGATGACTTTCCGTGGAATCATTTAGATGAGGTGAACTTGCTGTTCGGAATTAAAGGATTTTTTGCTCCTGACCCAGTTGCAGTTTATAGACAGCACGCCAACCGCCTTAAATTACAAGGACTTTAAATCTCTAGCTCTTTAATTGAGTAATTGCTTTCAAATTCATTAGGCTGGATTTGAAAGCAGATTCAAATCTTCATCAAGATAGTTCATTGATCAAATCTACCTCTCTTTTTTAACCTTAAAAATTTACCATTCATCTATTCGATATTTAAAATGTGATTTACATCACTATAATCAATTTAACTCTAGGATTAGGGTTTGATAATAAAAAGTTGAGGATGATGATGAAATACAACAAAATTATGGCGTGCCTACTTACGTCTGCAGCTTGCTTAACGACTCAATTATCTAATGCTTCTGCATTAGAAGTGAAACCTGTAACCTCGACACTTGGCAAATACAATACCTACGCAAAAACTAAATACCCAATCGTATTTGCACACGGACTAACAGGATTTGTCCGTCTTGGTACAGAGAGCTTTGGTTTAGATTATTGGCACCAAATCCTGCCAGATCTAGCGCGTAATGGTGCTAATGTCTGGCCTACACGAGTATCTCCATTCAACTCCAACGAAATTCGTGGAGAGCAATTGCTTCAACAAGTTGAAGATATTTTAGCCATTACTGGTGCACAAAAAGTGAACTTAATTGGGCATAGTCAAGGTGGACCATCAATACGTTATATTGGTGGAACAATTCCTGAACATGTGGCATCCATGACCACTGTCGCTGGTGTGAATAAAGGATCACCTATGGCAGACTTTATCTTGCGTTCAGAAGGAACAGGACTTGATACTGTGCTTGCGACAGCGATAAATTTTGTCTCGGGAGCGATTGTTTGGGCACAAGGATTAAATGCGAAAAGCCTGCCACATGATTCGCTTGCCTCGGCTAAAAGTTTATCTACAGCAGGCTCATTAGCATTTACAGAACGTTTCCCTGCGGGTGTACCAACCACAAAATGTGGTGAGGGTGCATATCAAGTCAATGGCATGCGTATGTATTCATTTACTGGTAATACACCGTTTACCAATGCCCTTGATCCATCGGATTATGCAATGCAAGCGGCATCTTTCATTGTATCTAAGGAAGGTGCAAATGATGGTTTAGTCCCAGTTTGCAGTGCTCGCTTCGGACAAACGATTCGGGATGATTACCGTTGGAATCATTTAGATGAGGTCAATCAAATGATGGGGATGACTAGCATTTTTGCAGCAGATCCAGTATCGGTTTATCGACAACACGCAAATCGTTTGAAACTTCAAGGACTATAATCTTCTCAAGCCTCCATACGCTCATCACGAAATTATGGAGGCTTATCTTAAAAATTGTTCCCTAAAGTTTAAATCCACTTTTCTTTCCTTTTGCTTCGCTATACTCTTATTGTGACAACGGAAATTGTCGAGTATTTCAATCCATCTAAGGAATAGAGATGAGAAAATTTATTTTGGGGACATGCCTCTCTTTCGCCTGTTTAATTGGCACGAGTTACGCTGCTACAACACCTGAACAAGTGACTTCAAAATTTTAAACTATCTATGCAAAAACCCAGTATCCAATCGTATTTAGTCACGGAATGTCTGGTTTTATCCGTATTGGCACTGATCCACTCGGTGTAGATTATTGGTATCAAATTTTACCTGATCTCGCCCGTAACGGTGCAAATGTATGGGCTTCCCGTGTATCGCCATTTAACTCATCAGAAATTCGGGGTGAGCAACTTTTACATCAAGTTGAAGAAGTCATTGCACTCACTGGGTCGCCTAAGGTCAATCTAATCGGTCAATCTCACGGAGGGCCCACAATTCGATATGTCGCAGGTGTAAGACCTGAATTAGTCGCATCAATGACAACGATTGGGGCGCCACATCAAGGCTCACCAGTGTCTGATTTTATATTAAAAATTCGTGATACAGCACCAATCCTTGAAACACCTATTGTGGCTGTAGTCAATCTACTGTCTAAAGCTATTATTTGGGCACAGGGACTTAATCCAGCATCCTTCCCTCATGACTCACTTGCGGGAGCCAATAGTTTGAGCTTAGCAGGATCAGCAATATTTAATCAAAAATATCCTATAGGCGTTCCTCAAAACTCATGCTCTGAAGGTTTATATCGTGAACAAGGAATATATAACTATTCCTTTACGGGTATCGGAACGGTCACAAACCCACTTGATCTAGACTCAGCTTTAAAAATTACCAGTCTATTAATTGATGGTGGTCAAGATAATGATGGCCTCGTTTCACGTTGTAGTGCGAAATTCGGTAAAACCATCCGTGATGATCTCAATTGGAATCATCTAGATGAAGTCAATCAAGTGCTTGGTTTAAAAAGTGTCTTTGCGCCAGATCCAGTCTCGATGTATCGTCAACATGCAAATCGGCTTAAACAACAAGGTCTCTAATATATTTTTTGTCTGCACTCATCTCTAGATGGGTCCAGACTGTTTAAATAGCCCTCATTAGCATGACATATCTATCCTATAAATGGGTCACCCATCCAATTTATATCAATAAATTTGCAATTTATCTATTTTTTATAGACTTAAGTCACAATTTTAGTATCTTAAATTATGGCGATGGATATCGCCTGAATCATAAAAATAAACGAATCACTGAATGAGTATCGAAAATGAAACTAAAAAAAATAGTCATGAGCCTATGCATAGGTTCATGTTTTCTTCCTGTTGCACAAGCCTCAACGCATATTAAAGATTTAGCCGTTAACCATACCGTCAAAACACCTAAATCAAATTATGCACAAACCCAATACCCTATTGTGCTTGCCCATGGCTTATTTGGCTTTGGTAGTATGGTCGGTGTTGACTACTTTTATCAGATCACTCCTGATCTTGCTCGAAATGGTGCAAACATCTGGCAAACACGTGTTTCAACGATGAACTCAAGTGAAGTGCGAGGCGAACAAGCACTGAGTCAAGTTGAAGAGATACTTGCCATTACCGGCAAGCAAAAAGTGAATTTAATCGGACATAGTCATGGTGGTCAGACTGTTCGATATATTGCAGGTGTTATACCTGATCATGTCGCATCTGTTACGACAATTGCTTCTGGAAATCAGGGAGCAAGAATGGCTGATATACTAGAAGGTATTAGTAGGTAATATTTTAGAAGCACCTGCTCGCGTGATTTTTGACAATCTGGTATCGCCAGTGATTACATTCGCATCTGGTCTTGATCCAAAAGTCTTTCCTTATGATGCTAAAGCAGCCCTACAAAGTTTAGGAACGAAAGAATCACTCAAATTTAGTCAGAATTTCCCAAATGGCGTACCTATAACCCAATGTGGCGAAGGGGCTTATCGTGTCAACAATACTCATTATTATTCATTTATGGGTAACTCTCCATTTAATACCGCTTTAGATCCATCTGATTATGGCATGTTAGCTTCTTCTCTTTTGGCTGAAAAAGATGGAGATGGAATTGTAGGGCGTTGCTCCGCTCGATTTGGCAAGGTCATTCGTGATAATTATAAATGGAATCATTTAGATGAAATTAACCATCTACTCGGTTTAAAAAGCATTTTTGCACCAAGTGCTGTAGATGTTTATCGTCAGCATGCAAATCGACTTAAACTCCAAAGGCTATAAAACCTAAACACAAAGGGTGAATTTTTCACCCTTTCTTTTCAGTTTAATAATGATCAACATTTAGTCGGATTTATCTTATTTTTGTTTAGTTTTTCTTTACAATATTTTTTGACAATAAATATTGTCTTTTTAAGGAAGAAAAAATGAAAACAAAAAAAAATGATCCCAGCACTTCTGCTAAGTCTCGTAGGTTTATCTCAACTTACATATGCTTCCGGCCTGATCGATGTCGAAGCTAAATACGTAAATACCAATTATGCGCAAACTAAGTACCCTATTGTAATGGCCCATGGCTTTGCATTAGGTTTTAGCCGCATTGGTACAGAACATTTCGGTTTAGATCAGTTCTATCAAATTACCCCTGACCTCGCACGAAATGGTGCACGTGTTTTTGTCGCTCAAATGTCTCCTGTCGAATCAACTGTGGTTCGTGGTGAGCAACTGTTACAACAAGTGGAAACAGCTTTAGCTATTACGGGTAAAGACAAGGTCAATTTGATCGGCCATAGTCATGGTGGACCTACTGTACGTTACGTTGAAGCCATTGCTCCTGAGAAAGTTGCTTCACTGACTGCTGTTGCAGGCAGCATTAAGGGCTCTCCCCTAGGAGATACTTTCGTAAATAGTAAAGTGCTTAATAGTGTAGCAAAATTAGTTATTGGTGATATTTTGGCACCTGCAATTTCAATTATGGAAGGTAATCCAAGTCTTAGCGTTAATTACGAACAATCCATGTATGATCTTTCTGTAAAAGGTTCTTTAGAATTTAATCAAAAGTTCCCTTCTGCTGCGATCCCAAAAGACTGTAATTCTAACGGTTCATCACAAACGGCTAACGGCGTATATCATTATTCTTGGATTGGTTCTTCAAAGGTGACCAATGTTCTCGATATTTTAGATACCGCAATGTTGTCTTAGGGACAGCGATTATGCCTAATGAACGCAATCACGATGGTCTCGTGCCTATTTGTAGTGCTAAATACGGCAAAGTAATTCGTGATAATTACAACTTAAATCATTTTGATGAAGTCAATCAAATACTTGGGCTTAAAGGCTTCTTTGCTCCCGATCCAGTATCAATCTTTAGACAACATGCCAATCGTTTGAAGATTCAAGGTTTGTAAGTTTTGATCATAAAAAATGCGCCAAAAGGCGCATTTTTTTGCTTCGAAGCAAGGCTAAAATTAACCTTGTTTACGAGCTGGTAACTTTTCACGAATACGTGCAGCTTTACCAGAAAGTTCACGTAGGTAATAAAGTTTAGCACGACGAACGTCACCACGACGTTTAACTTCGATTTTAGCTACAATTGGTGAATGAGTTTGGAAAACACGCTCAACACCAACACCGCTAGAAATTTTACGTACTGTGAACGCAGAGTTCAAACCACGGTTTTTCTTAGCGATTACAACGCCTTCGAACGCTTGTAGACGTTCACGGTCGCCTTCTTTTACTTTTACTTGGACAACTACTGTGTCACCTGGTGCAAAAGCTGGGATGTCTTGTTTAAGCTGAGCATTTTCTACAGCTTGTACTAAAGGATGCTTACCGCTCATGGGGTATCTCCAATATGTGTGGGTCAGAAGAGGTCTGATATCCACTGGGGCTAGAGGCTAAGGCGCATAGACCCGATTGACTTTCCCTTCATGCTTGACCGCTTCAATGCATAAAGAGCCTATTTAATACTTCAAGCAATATACTTGAGGTCATATTTGCTTAAATAAATCTAAAAGATTTATTTTTGCGAATCTTTGAGCCATTTCTTTTGCTGCTTAGTCAACTCAACTTTTTCAACCAATTCAGGTCGACGTTCAAGCGTTCGTTGATAGCGCTGCAAAAAACGCCATTTTTCAATATTTGCATGATGACCTGATTTTAGTACCTCAGGCACATCCAAACCTTCAAAATGATCAGGCTTTGTATATTGCGGACAGTCGAGTAAACCATCCACAAATGAGTCTTGAACGTGTGATTGTTCATCAGACATTGCACCCGGAAGTCTCCGAATAATACTGTCCAATAAAACCATCGCAGGCAGTTCTCCCCCAGATAAAACGTAATCCCCTATGGACCATTCCTGATCAACATATTTTTGGATCAAACGCTCATCAACACCTTCATAACGACCACACAATACAATTAATCCGTCATATTGCACGAAATCTTGTACTGAAGGTTCATTTAAGGTTTTACCTTGTGGCGACATATACACCACAGGTACATGAACAGCACCTGCTTGCGTTGCAAGCTCTTTGGCACGATGAATTGCTTTTGCCAATGGCTCAGCCATCATCACCATACCAGGACCACCACCAAATGGACGCTCATCCACTCGTTTGTAGTTCCCTGTTGCAAAATCACGAGGATTAATACAATGAATTTGCATTAAATCGCGTTTCGCTGCGCGACCGCTAATACCAAAACTTGTAATCGCTTCAAACATTTCAGGAAAAAGCGTAATGACTGCAAAAAACATCGCAGACTCCCGTATTTCCGAAAATATTAGTAATCTACGCCCCAATTGACATAGATACGACCAGTTTCGAGATCAACGCGTTGCACCACATCTTTATGCCATGGAATCATTCGCTCTTCGCCATCGACACTGTCAGCAGTTGCGCGAACTACCATCACATCGTTAGCACCTGTTTCAAACAATTCGTGGATTTGACCAAGATTGACTTCTTGCTCTTCATCATCCAGACCTAACACTGTTAGACCCTTTAGATCAGACCAATAATACTCGTCCACGCCTGGTTGAGGCAGTTGCGATTTAGAAATCCAGATATTTGCGCCAACTAAATTGTCTGCTGCAGTACGATCACTCACACCTTTCAGCGAAACAACTAAGCCTTTGCCATGTGGCTTCCAACGTTTCACATCTACAATTTGCCAACCTGCTTTGGTCTCGATGTACCAAGGCAGATAGTCAAAGATGTTGCTCATAGGTTCTGTATTGGAATAGACCCAGAGCCACCCATTTAATCCATAAGCTGAACGTAGCTGTCCAATCTGAATACGATCTTCGGGAACATTCTGTGTTGGTGTCATGGGCTAGCTTCTACCGTATTAAACAGCAGCTGCAGCTTTTTTAGCTTGAGCAGCTAATGAAGCAACACGTTCAGAAGGTTGAGCACCTTGAGCAACCCAGTGAGCGAAACGATCAGCATCTAAACGAAGTTTTTCTGCTTTACCTTGAGCTGTAGGGTTGAAGAAACCGATACGTTCGATGAAACGACCGTCACGTGCATTACGGCTATCAGTCACGATGATTTGATAGAACGGACGTTTTTTAGCACCACCGCGTGCAAGACGAATAACAACCATGATAGAACCTTATAGTTTTTACGGATTATCCCTGCACCGACCATCGATACATTTCAAACCCCTTTCATAGAGGGCAGTATTTTACGTGAACTTTGATCCGATTGAAAGCTCAAAAATTATTTATCCACATTTTTGAATTTAAATTTATTTTCCATCCCAGTTTGTACTTGAAGAAGGTGTACAAGAAGCTGCTTTCACCCAACATTTTTCATTGGCTTCATTTATGACAAAGTGACCATCTGTTTGCATCAATTTTCCACTGACAGGCACTGCACTCAACACCCAACTGTTGTTGGTTACATCTGATATACCAACCGTATAGACAGGATCATAATGCGGAACTTCAACTCGATTTTGCGCATTGGTCTGAAATCCCAATTCAGCCAACGTGACTGCTTTGCCATCCGGTTTAATATAACTGTAATTCGCAACCTGATAGTGCTGAAGTCGAGCTACAATATCTGCCAATGTGGTTTTTACTTCGACACGTTTAGTTTTACGAACATATTCTTGGTAGGACGGATCGGCAATCATGGCTAAAATTCCAATGATGACCACTGCAATCATAATCTCTACTAAAGTAAATCCTGAATTACCATTGTTTTGCATTTGCACCACATCCTGTATATGCATTGACTTCTTTTAAGTCATTTTCCACCAAATATTCTGTTTTACAACGAATACCCTGACTCGTCGCCAAAAACGCATCATAGCCTGTCTGCGTTGGTACAGCTCGAATCCCCCATGCCCGTCCCAAGCCCTGATCTGAACTTAATAAGGTTTTAGGTGTTTTTTCACTGATATCGGCAATACTAATCACATATTTTGGTTTCTTCGCATCAGGCAGGGAAATACTCGTCATTGAAGTATCTTGATCGTAGATATACTTCGCATCAAAACCTCGATAGGAAAAACTGCGACTTTTATAGCGTTCAAGTTGTTCAATAATTTTGGATACTTCTTGCTGAGCATGTGCAGCAGCATTACGTTTTAAATAACTTTGGTAAGATGGCACTGCGATTGTCATCAATATGGCAATCATCACCACAACAACCATCAACTCAATCAGCGTAAAACCTTTTTGATTCATGGTAACCACCTACTGACGCTCAAACCAGTTATAAGCTTTCAGCACTTTGGTTGTGATGTAGTTGGTATAACCACCGCCCAGCAAAGTCGTTTTCTTTTTACCATTTTGGACAATAGGTACGCTGTTTAGCTTACTAATCCCATCAGACTTAGTCTCTGAGATTTCTGCCACAATTTTATTTTGAAGATTAGACGTTGATCCAGCATCTCCACAAACACCATACGGCAAGCAAAGCTTTAAGGTACGACTTGCTCCTTTAATGCCCCCAGTACATTGGTTCGGTTGTTGTGACGACGCATCATTTGGATTGTATAAAGAAACATATAAATCTGAATGACTTGGACTATTTGCGATCGCAATATAACCATTTAATGCTTTAACTGTACCAGTATTCGCTGTTTCGTTTTTAGACGTTGTTCGTTGCAGCACATAGAACCAACCACGCTTATTACGGTTCATCAGATGTGGCACTGTTGTACCTGATAAATTAGACCATGCAGTTAAATGAGCTTCGGTAAGGTTTTGTGTTTTAGCAAAATTCGCTTGAAATAAATTCGGTTGTGCCAAGTCATAATCATGTAACACATAGACTCGATTGTCATAAATATTGCTGGTATTTAATGGAAAGCTGCGATTTCCTGACGCAATACTCACCGCACCAAATCGCTCACCATTCAGATCATGGATGGTCAAAGCAGGCATTTCATAAAAACGTTGGTGATACGCACTAAAATCAGCAAGACGTGTCACTCGTCCAAACGCGGTTGTATTCGTTCCAAGACGATTATTGAGATCGACGCGCCACACTTGCCCACCTAAATCACCAAAATATAGGTGATCGATTAAACCATCCGTATTGCGGTCAAATGCTTTAATTTGACTGACCACACTATATTTCATCTCAGCATGCTTAACATCAACACTGGTTTGATTCGATTGGTTGCCATAGCGTGCATTCCACAATAATTCGCCCGTTTCAGCATCAAAAATATAGACGCCCGCCCCTTGATTAGCTCGTTGACCAGTTAATGCAGATTGAGGCTGATAACCATCCGTTTCATAGGCCATATCATAGCCACCACCCACAATCATGACCGTTTTAACTTTGCCGTCAAAACGAATTTTAGCAATGGTAGGTTTAGACCAACTATATCCCATAGCTTTTAAGGCATCTGATTGATTTGTGCCGCTCACTGATGTTGATTTACTCTTTATCGTTCCAGAACTTGGATCAACATGGAAAAGTAATTCAGGTTGGTTCGGATTTTTCATATCCAAGGCATAATAACTACGCCCACCCATGCGCATACCACCATAAATGTTGGCTTTCGCAGCAATAAACTTATTGTTGTTCTGATCAATCTTATATTGAACATCTGAAGTCCATGATCCATCCATGCCATAAATAGGATGCGCAGATGACAATAGTGTATTGGACTGTTCAAGTAACGCGTCTCGTCGACTTGGATCTTGAACCATTTCATGAGCTAAGAAACTAAATGCCTCTTCACCAGTTTCTTGATCCACAACATGCAATAATCCTTGCATCGTCCCAAATACCACGTAATCTTTTCGATGTGTCGCATTACGGGTATTCGCTAATATAGTACCAGACCCCGCGTTATATTTTGCTTCGAGCGTCACCAACAATGGTTCCGAGTGAACAACGCCTCCCATTTGCTGCATCACCTTAAGATCTTTAACCTTATTTAGATCATTCCAAATGTATCCAGCAGGTAAGCTACTTAAGTAGTTTTTATCAAGTCGATAACCCAAAGCCGACAGTAAATAGGGTTGATATACATTTTGTCGCCACCCCGACTTGGTTGAATCAATATAGGTCGCGGCCAGCACATTCTGTGTCGTTAATTTCGTCAGTTGTCCATTCTCAGAACCTACCAATCGTTTTGCTTGATCACCCGTTGTGGCAATCGTTGCATTGGTGAATAACGGGCGCGTTTTTATTTTGTCTGTAGCAGTAAAACCTGCTAGTGGTGAAGGTGTGGCAATCCGAGAGAACACGCCCCCTTGAATTGCACTCAAACCATCATCTATTCCAGTATTGTTCCAAAAATCCTGCGTATTTGTTCGTATTGCACCTGATCGATCAAGTACCTCTTTCCCCGCACGATCAATCATCACAGCTTGAGCGTTAATACTGTATTTCTTTAAGTTCCCTAACCATAATTGATGTGTGGAAGCCAATACCGAATTTGCTGTGCTCACCTGTGGTTGAAACTGCGGTGCGAACACATAAGGATATGCTGAACTTGTTGATAAACGGTCAAATGGCACCACATAAGTACCGAAACTAGCAGCCTCAAAGTTACCGTGAGAGACGGCAACCAAGAAGGTATTCAATGCATTCTGAATATCTTCACCAGAAGTCGCTTGGGTATACCCCCCAATTTCTTGGCGAGTCCCGTAGGTATCCCCTTTACCAATCACATTCCCCAACTGTTTTAATGCTTGAGCATTCATACTATTGGAAATGTCATTTCCAGAACCTGTATAGCTACTATCAAAAGTACAATGATCGTATAGACCGTCATTGTCATAATCACGACAGGTTTCTCGTGGATGCTTTTGGAATAAGGGACCAAAACCTACAGTAGATGTATAAACACGCTTCTGATTCGCATCGCTGGTCATCTGTGTTTGATTTGCCAAACGCTGAACCATCTTACCCACACAAGCCCATGAACTACGGTTTTGCCAGGTGGTTTGATTGGCTGACACAGCATTACCAATATCATCTTCATAAAAACGATATGGCTGCGTCGCCATTTCCTTAAACTCGCCATTGAAGGTCGCGGCACCACTGGCACCTTTGGCATTACCGTAATTGTAATAGACATCTTTTAAGGGCGAGCCTTCACAAGTAAAGCTGTCATCTGCCAACGCATTTTGCATGACAGGGAGTACCGTCTTTGGTCTCAAACCAACTGGCGCCCCATCTGTTAAGAAAAAAACACCTTGCGTACTACATTGGGCATCACTGTTATTCAACTTGTTGAGTGGCGCTCTATAACTACCATCCGCTTTGCGAATGTCCGCTGGCGCAAATGATGCTCCAGATAAACCACGGCTATAATTAGAATATTTAGATGAAGGAAGTAAATCGATGCCTTTTAGGTTAGCCCCAAAGGTACGATTTCCAAGTAAATACGCATAAGTTTCTGAGAGTAATAGTGGTGTGGGCGTACTACCTACGGCTCCAATACTATTAATTTTATTGATTAAATCCGTACGGTGAGCAGGTGTAAGTTGTTTTGCTTCTAGTAAGATTTTAGATGAACGAGCATTTTCACCATAGCTTAACCAATCTTCTGTTGTCCCTATTTCACCCGTTGACGTAAACACCGATACCCCAATATAAACATTATCTGGAATACGATAATTTCCTGATAAGTCCTTTGCATTTAAGGCATCTACCAATGAGTTTTTTAATGCATTCAAACGGCTAACACTTTGACCTTTATAAGTTGCATCTACTGCACTCATACTCATCGAGTTATCAATCGCCAACATGATAATCGGATTATTTTTTGCTACAGGATTTTGATAAATTTGTAGATCACTGGCACTCAATTGCATTGGGATCGCACCCAATGCCATCACGACTGCAATACTTTGCGCAATCATCTTTTTTGTAAAATGATTCTTTATATTTTTATTCACAATACATCCCCATTAAGATTCAGCGCGCTGATAAGCATCAAAAATGTAACTTTGAATTTGGGTGTTATACGGCACACCAATATCCTTTAAACAGGACGAAATGGTTTGTGCATTACCCACCAATGGTGCTGTATGTGGTCGGCGCAAACAAAGATGGATTTCATCCGTTAAATCTGTCGAAGACAATGCGGGTAAGAGCGATGTTGAATAGACTGTTATTTTTTTAGTATCAGAAGGTTGTCCTATACTTTCAGTGTCAGTTCCAACGTTTGCGTTTGAAAGTGGGATATCATGATCACTGTCTGATGGAGGGCTTACGATTACAGACACCTGAGTTAATTGCGCCTTACGAGCACTGGCATAATCCCCATCGTTTGATAAGGAACAAAACCCAGAAACACCATCGACTGAGACATCACTCATTGCTTCATTCCAACGCAATACACTACTGTTGGAAACATTAAACATCGCACTATTGGATTGGTTTCTAAAACAGAATACGACTTCGTCACCTTCATTCTGAATCGAGTAACCAATTAAGCTCAGAGGGTTACCACTGGAGGCAGCATAGCCGCCATGCCCCAATCGATAAAAAACAGTATCGGAAGATTGCATTAACAATTGTTGCGCTTGGCTGTTGGTGGTGATATTCAAACTCACCATACTTTGTCGAATCGCCCAAGTACCAATAATGGTGAGTAGAACTAACATAATCAGTACCACAATCAGCGTTGCACCACGTTGATGTTGAATCATAAGCCCTCCGCTGAATCCATCACACTCATACCATTTCGAATCGCGATCGTTTGTGTAATGACTTGTCGAATAAATTTAGTCGCGACGGTTTTTTGTGCTTTTTTTAATTTTACTTTTTGATCAAGAACTTCAAATTCTTGATGAGGAGAAATTGCTTGATTTTGACCTACATTTTCAGATGACCTTACTAATAAACCCACCTGTATTGAATTAATGCGTGGACGTGGATAAACATTGAGCTTTTTATAATCTTCAATACTTATATATCTTTGCTGTGCCGTATTATCGTCATTAGAAATCCCCAACAAATAGTGAAAGTGATCAACACGATGCATCAAAATTTCACCATTCGTTGTTCCAAAGACAGTCTGTTTATTATTAAAATTTTTTAAAATTTGAGTGCTGTTACGCGTGTACCACCCTGCTTCACAGGCCAAGACCAATGCATCGTGTGGTTCTTTTTGAATATTTGCATTTGCATCTTTACGTAGAAAAAAACGTTGAACAATATATCGTCCAGCATCGTAATTATTACCTTCACAATCCACACCTTGTGTATCAGCATAAAACTGCATGACCAATTGGTCGCTCATTCCCGCTTGAGCAGGTTGTGAAGATTCAGCTGAAACCAACTCTATATTACTCGGCATACCAGATTGCGATACAGGCACAACCTCCGTATTTGGAATATTTCGTGAAATATTGACGGGAATATTGGTCGCATTAAATGCCAAATCACCAGATGTAGGCACCACTGGAGACTGAGCTGAAGTGATAACAATGCCACCATGCGTCAAACGATCATTAATGATATTTACTTGACCATAATTTGCTTTACGAATTTCATAAGTGAGAAAACGCAGACCAAAGTTGCCGTTATCTTGAACCTCCGACATTCCTTTCTGCATCGTGAATCCCATCTGCCCTGTAAAAAACAGATGTACCGCAGCAGCGGTAATCAACAATCCAAGCACTAAAGCGATCATAAGCTCGACTAGCGTCAAACCTTTTTGCGTATACCTACGATGCTGCATCAATAAAGCTCCATAACGATGCATTGCGCTTTTGGTAAATAACTTCCACCATGGGTACATGCATCTTTTGCAGAAGCATCATCGATAGGTTTTGTTTTTCCCCATGCTACATAAATGCATCGGCGAGATTGCAAATTATTACTGACTTGGCAATTCGGCATTTTGATACTCATACCAAGACCATTGGCATTTTTTATTATCTGGGCAGCATCATAATGGGCAAAATCGGCTGCTTGGACACATGGATTCGTCGTTCCTTTTTGCACACATGATTTGGCTGTAGTTGTTTGTTTTTCTGCATTTATTCTAGCTTGATACTGAGTATAAGCATTTGAGTTCGCACGTATCTTCTCAGATAAGTCACGCGCTAAATTCATGGCTTGTAATTTAGACATTGCTTCATGTGAAGCATCAATTGCGCGCATTTGTAAAAATGAAAACCCCAATACCCCAATGGCCAAAACCAATAAGGCAACTAGAATTTCAATCATTCCTACCCCCTGTTGCGCAGCACGCATCAGCATGTCCCCTCTGCTTTTAAATATTGTGTTCCCATTCTTGTAATTGCTATCGTTTTAGAAACACCTAACACCTTATTACAAATAGAAAAATTTATGTCAGATGTAAAGTCAGAAATTCCCCCATCCATCCAGAATGTGACTTTTTCTTGTGATGAAGTCAATTTATTTTGCGCTTTGGGTGTCCAATGAAAGATTGTACTGCTATCTGCTTGATTCGACTGAAGATCTACAGTCACATCTTTTCTTAACAATGTTGCTTGATTACGCGCCATCATCAGCACGCTTGATAATTCACGCACATCTGAATTTAGGCGATATTGCGCAACAATATTTTTAAAAGATGGAATAGCCATGGTTGCTGTGATTGATAACACAATTGTGGTAATCAACAGCTCAATAATGGTAAAGCCCCGTTGTAAGTCTTTCATATTCAAACTTTTGTATTTATTTATTAATGTTACAAAAGTAATATTTTATAATTATAAAGCCAACACAGTCATGACAAATGGTATTAAAATGAGGATAAGATCACACTTTTGAAATCTGTTCACTTATCCTGCTATGTCATTGATAATTCATTATTAAGCTTGAGTAACTTGAATTCTCAATTCTTTAGGCAAGCTAAAGGTTATATTCTCCTCTCGCCCATTTAATTCCTGTGGTGACGTAGCGCCCCAATCTTGTAGACGCTGAATCACTTGTTTAATCAAAATTTCAGGTGCTGAAGCACCTGCGGTAACACCAATTTTAGTGGTTTCAGCAAACCATTCTTTTTTCAGCTCATCCGCATTATCCACGAGATAAGCATGCTTACCCATTCGCTCTGCCAATTCGCGAAGACGATTAGAGTTCGAAGAGTTTGGAGAACCAACCACTAAAACGACATCACATTGAGTCGCTAAATCACGGACCGCATCTTGACGGTTTTGAGTTGCATAACAGATATCATCTTTACGTGGCCCTTGGATGGCTGGGAATTTAGCACGTAAAGCATCAATGACTTTTGCAGTATCATCAATTGAAAGTGTCGTTTGAGTGACAAATGCTAACTTATTAGGATTATTCACCTGTAAAGCAGCAACATCATCCTCATCTTCAACCAGATAAATTGCACCACCATTTTTCAGATCATATTGACCCATGGTGCCTTCAACTTCAGGATGCCCTTCATGACCAATCAGAATGGCTTCAATCCCTTCACGCGCATATTTTGTGACTTCGATATGCACTTTTGTCACGAGAGGACACGTGGCATCAAATACTTTTAGTCCACGGCGCTCAGCTTCTTGCTGCACAGCTTTTGATACACCATGTGCACTAAAAATCACGATATTGTCATCAGGAACTTCATCTAATTCATCTACAAAAATTGCACCACGTTGGCGTAAATCGTCCACAACAAATTTGTTATGTACCACTTCATGACGAACGTAAATGGGAGGATTAAAGCTTTCAAGTGCACGATTAACGATCGCAATAGCGCGGTCTACACCAGCACAGAAACCACGTGGATTAGCTAAAACAATTTCCATAAGACCCTCAAACGATCGCTAAAATTTGGTCAATGAATCAGAATATTTTTTAAAACAAATGCGAATTGCTATTTAGTTTAAAAGCACTCTGCTCTAAAATAGAGAAGATATTTTATCATATCAGGAAAAATATCATGTCGGGTCTCTTGTTTGTCGTTTCAGCTGCTTCTGGAACTGGCAAAACATCATTAGTTAAAGCCCTACTTGAGCGCGTAAGCAATTTACACGTTTCTGTTTCACACACTACTCGAGGTCAACGTCCTGGTGAATTAGATGGTGTGCATTATCACTTTACCAGCAAAGAATCTTTCATTGAGCAAGTCAATCAAGGTGGTTTCATCGAATACGCGGAAGTTTTCGGTAACTACTACGGCACTTCACAAGCGACTGTAAAAGAACAACTTGCAAAAGGTCATGATGTTTTACTTGAAATTGATTGGCAAGGTGCAGAACAGGTTCGCAAACTTTTTCCTGAATCAAAACAAATTTTCATTCTTCCACCTACACAATTTGATCTTCGACAACGCCTATCAAACCGCGGTACAGATTCTGTTGAAGTGATTGAACATCGCTTAAGTTGTGCGGTAGAAGATATGCAACAGTACGTAAACTTCGATTACATCATCTTGAATGATGATTTTAATAAAGCTTTACATGATCTTGAGTCTGTCATTAATGCGAACCGTCTTTCATTATCACAACAGGCTCACCGACATAAAGATTTAATTCAAAAATTAATCACACCGAATTCGTGATTAAACTTGAGTCTATAGACAAAGCATTTTATACTGCGCAGTCTGTTAAAAAATTTCATACATACGAGAACTCTTATGGCACGCGTAACCGTTGAAGATTGTTTAGACCATGTAGACAACCGCTTTGAGCTTGTACTAGTGGCAAGCAAACGCGCGCGTCAACTTGCTCGTCAAGGTATCGAACCAACTGTAGAATGGGACAATGACAAACCAACAGTGGTTGCTTTACGTGAAATCGCTGAAGGTCATGTCACTAAAGATATCTTGAAACAACGTGAGCAAGATTATCAAACGTCTAGCTTAGATTTAGCACTTTCTGCAAATAACTTAAACTTAGATGGTTTTTCTTTCCAATAAGCTTAAGACCTGCATTTAAAAGAGCCTAGTCCAATGACTAGGCTTTTTTATTGAATTTTTTTAGAGAATGATTCGACAAAATTGAAAAAATTTGTTAAAAAAATTAGATCTATTCTCTATTTAAAAATAGAGCATTGTAGCAATATGAATTTTTAGTAAAGTCTTTTACTTTTTACTCTCTTCCACGGATTCAAAGGTGTAGTATGCCAGGCCCATTGGTCAGCCAAGCTAAGCAACAGCTAAAAGTCATCATCGACGCGTATTTATCTGAAAAGGACGTCGACAGAGTACTTGTGGCCTGCGATTATGCTGACATGGCGCATGATGGTATTACACGCAAAAGCGGTGAACCCTATATTCTGCATCCGATAGCCGTAAGTTGTATTCTGGCGCATATGCGCCTAGACCCAGAAACGTTGATGGCAGCACTACTGCACGATGTCATTGAAGATACCGACTTTAGCAAAGAAGACATTACTGAAAAATTTGGCAAAACAGTGGCTGAGCTGGTCGATGGTGTTACGAAATTAAGCCACTCTAGTGACAAAGAATATAATAAAGCAGCCTCATTCCGAAAAATCCTACAAGCCACATTACAAGATCCTCGTGTGATCATCATTAAACTTTCAGATCGTTACCATAATATGACGACTTTGGAAGCTTTAAGACCGGATAAACGTGCCCGTATTGCACAAGAAACTTTTGATATATTTGTGCCAATGGCGCGTTTGGTCGGCATGAATGAAATGGCTGACAATCTTGAACACCTCTGCTATCAAAATCTTGATTTAGATATGTTCAATGATGTACAAGATGCTTTGGCGCAAACCAAACCTCAACGCTGTAAATACCAAGCCATTTGGGAAAAGCATTTGAGCGATCTCTTGGAAAACTCCAATATTCCTGGGCGAATTAAAAAGAAAAATAATAACATTGAATTATTACGCCACTTTGTTAAAAACGAAATTAACCTTCAAGAACTCACACATAGTCATGCGTTTGAAATCGTACTCCAGACCATTGCCGATTGCGATCGTTTAGTTGAGTTACTAAAAGATAACTTCCAAGTTTTAAATTACCAAGATCATATCCGCCGCCCTCTCCCTGGTGGCAATCAATCCTTGATGCTGCGTTTGAAAGGCGAGAAAACAACGCTTTCGCTCACCATACAAACTGAACTTATGCGTAAGGCTGCGCGATTTGGAGTAGTATTAGGTGAAAATGCTCCTCAAACATGCCGATCTGCCATTCAGGCATCTATGCAGAATTTGCATACCTTAGTCGGTGGCGACTGTGCAAAGACCACGTTTAATGATCTATTGGATTATCTACATCAAGAAAAAATATGGGTCTATACTCCTCAAGGTCACTTACATGAATTACCACAAGGGGCGACAGCAGTAGATTTCGCTTACTCTGCGAGCTTATTCCTAGGTAACCATGCTGTCGGTTGTAAAATTGATGGAGAAATCAAACCGCTTTCTACACCACTCTCAAGTGGTCAAGTTATTGAGGTGATTACAGATGTTCTCGCTTCACCCAACCCTGATTGGCTGAGCTTTATCAACACTCAAAAAGCGAGACGCTCTATTCAAAATATTTTGCGAGACCAAGATATTGATGAACAGCGCCTTGTTGGTCAACAAGCGTTAAATCGTGCATTAAAGTTATTTAATACGTCTATTCATGATCTAACTGATCAAAATTGGACTGAACTATTACAATGGCGTCATATTCCAACCAAGAATCAACTTTTTGAACAAATTGCTGTAGGTGATTTGCTCCCACAACTTGTGGCTAACCATCTCTTTGCTCAAGATCATCATCAAGATCAAGCATCAAGTCGCCTGATCTTAGGTACTGATGGTGTAGATGTAAAATATGCCCATTGTTGTAATGCAGTGCTAGGCGATCCTATTCAGGGACATTTATCTCGCCGCGGTCTTATTGTTCACCGTGCTCGCTGTAAGAACCTTCTACACGAACAACAGTTACACCCTGAAAATATTATGCCGTTGCACTGGAAAGATGAAGGTGAATCAGAAATCAACTTCAATGCTTACTTGTGTATCGATCTATTATTAAGTGATGAGCAAATTTCAGAACTGATTTATATCTGCCGTAAATCAAAAATCGGAATCGAGTCCGTTCGACAATACGAATCAAAAACCTATCTAAGTATTGTTGTTCATAGTCGTCAGCAAATTGCGCAAATCATTCGTGAACTCCGCATGCAATTTGGTTTTCCGCGTATTTCACGCATGTCAGCTCCTCTTGCCGTTGAAGAAGTCTCACAAGCCTGCTAAACAAATACAGATTAGAGCTTTCACCTATAGTGTTCATCCTTTATGATGAAGCTAGATTTGAATAATGGAGAAATAGATGTCCCGCCAAGTCATTCATACTGAAAATGCACCTGCTGCAATTGGTACTTACTCTCAAGCCATTCTTGTCGGCGATACACTTTATCTTTCAGGACAAATTGGATTAGATCCATATAGCATGGAATTGGTTGAAGGCATTGAAGCTCAAATTCGTCGTGTATTTGATAATCTAAAAGCAGTTTGTGAAGCTGCTGGTGGTTCTTTAGCTGATATTGCTAAACTGAATATTTTCCTCACTGATTTATCTCACTTTCAACTGGTAAACCAAATTATGGGTGAATATTTCGCTCAGCCTTACCCTGCACGAGCAGCATTAGGCGTTGCAAGTTTACCTAAAGGCGCACTGGTTGAAATGGATGGTGTTGTGATTGTTTCTAAATAATTTCAATATCTTAGAAAATACCACCTATAAGGTGGTATTTTTTTATCTAGAAAAACGATGAATTAAACAGCATTTTTAAATGAATTTCATTGACAAACGATAATAATTATCAATAATATCAACTATCGCATTTATCCTTGTGGTTGAGCAGAAATGTACGTTTGTTTATGTCGTGGAATTACAGATCAAGATATTAAAGATGCTATGGCAAATGGCGCTGAATCTTATCGTGAAATTCGTGATTTGCTTGACCTAGGCACTTGTTGTGGACGTTGTGTTCCTGAAGCACGCAGTATTATTAATGAAGAACTTGCTGAAATAGCTGCCAGAATTTCAATCGCCGCTTAACTCAGAATGTGCTAAAAAATAATAACAACTCATTCTATAACTATAATTCAGATTTCCAATTTCTCCCCCCGCTTTGACTCAGCGGGGTTATTTTTTGCAAAAGCGTATTTGATTGCGATTTTCATTTGCTGTTCAATAAATTACTCGTCAGGCTTTAGCAAGTTGGGTTAAGATAATCTCTATCGATAGCCTTCTATGATAGGCTGAATTTTGAGTTTGGAGCTAAGATCATGAAAGGCAACCGTGACGTTATTCATCAGTTAAATCAGGTGCTTTACCACCATCTTACAGCCATCAACCAATATTTCTTACATTCACGTATGTTTAATGATTGGGGTATCGAACAACTCGGTTCAGCGGAATATAAAGAATCTATCCGCCAAATGAAGCATGCAGATAAAATCATTGAACGCATTTTATTTTTAGAAGGTCTTCCAAATCTTCAACATCTGGGTAAGCTCTATATTGGTCAACACACCATTGAAGTGCTGCAATGTGATGTTCGGAAAGTGACAGAAAACATTGAAACGATTCAAACTGCTGTGAAATTAGCAGAAGAACAACTCGATTACGTTACGCGCGATTTGGTACAAGAGATTTTAGAAAAAGAAGAAGAGTATTTAGATTGGGCGACCACTCAACTCGATCTTGTCGATCAAGTTGGTGTAGAGAATTATATTCAAAGCCAAATTTAATGATTGAAATAAAAAAATCCCCTTTCGGGGATTTTTTTATTTCAATAAGTCATCATACTCAATATGCTGCTTATGCAATGTTTCTAAAATCCATAATTGATGCTTCGCTTTTTGCTCCTTACCATTAAAAGCCAACACTTGTGCATACTTATGTAAATCATATTTTGATGCCAAGTTTGCAACCATTCGCTCTAGATCAGCAAGTTGTTGTTCTGTCATTTCAGTTTTAGGATCTAGTCCAATCCACCACACGCGCTCTTTAAATTGAGTAATCAACCAAATTTGCTTTTGCATGGTGTGTTGTTGATCTGCTGTTAAAGCTTCAGCCTTTGATGCGAGTACACTTTGCTCTTTATATAAAAAATAATCCCGTGTCGTGACTAAAGCACCCACAATCGTGATAAGAGCAACCACTGCGAACACTCGACCATTTATTTTCACTGAAGGCAATTTTGCATATTGCGCCTGAATGATGCCCAGTAAGAAACCTGCTGGAAGTAGAAAATAAGCATAATGCAAAGGAAACTCTAACATGCCATGAATGAGGATTGCACATACCATCAATGTTGCAATGATCGAGATATTATCCTTCACTCCTTTATTGAGCCACAGTAGCCAAGCTGTCAAGTACAGAAGAATAAGCCCACCTAGAATCAATCCATTCCAGACCAATAAGTCTAGAATCATGTTGTGTGCACTTTTATACCAAAGTGAAACTTGGAAAGTATCGGTAATATAGTATTGCGCTAAGCCTGTTTGATTCCATCCATACCCCCACCATGGTTGATGCAGAATCGCAGCTATCATTTGTTGCCACATATCAAGACGAATATCGCCCATACCTTGGACAGCACGGTTTGCTGCGGAACTTTGCACAACTGAAGCTGAATCACCAATAGAAAAAATCAACTGGTTGATCGTCGTTAAATTCAGTGTTAAGAGTACAAATACACCTAACCAAAAAGCTAAATGGGTCAATGAAAATCGATTCTGTTTTTTGAATTGCTTGATTAACCAATAGATCACAATAAAAGCGCAAACAATAATACTTGTTCGGGATTGTGCTAACACCACGCCAAACAGTGTGATTAAAGACATTGGCACAAGAAAAAAACTAGAAATTATTTTCTTTTCAAACAGATAAATACTACTTAATAAACTTAGAATGAGTAATGTTGCTAAATTATTTGGCTGAGCCAAATTCGCGTAAGGTCTATTTCCCTTTAGTGGATAAATGAGATCGCCTAAAATCCAATTCAACTGGAGCCATTGAAGCATCGCGAATATAGCGGAAATGAAGCCAACGGAAATAAATGTTAAACAGGTAATTTTAAATACTTGCTCTCTCTTTTTCTGCTCAAGGCAAAGTTGATATCCAGCAATGACCATCAATGCAAAGAACAGAATATACGCAAAACTAAATAAAGCATTGCTGAAATAGATGTTCTGTCCAAAAATAAATTGAATCAGCGGAATACTTAAGAGTGGCAATAAATAAAGCTGTGGTTTTGCGATTTTTACTTTAGATTTTGCTAAGCCTAGCAATAGAAATGATGCTGCGATAAAAGTCAGTACTTCTGAACCAAAGGTTGGCCAAGGAGAACGATGATATGGTAGCAGCCAAGCTAACACTAAAAATAGCAAACATGCAAATATGTTCAGCATACAAATATATAATTAAGAAATCGTAATTGTACTTTTCGAATCTAAATTCGCCAACAGTGCGCCATAAAAGAAACAAAAAATATGTAAAGTCACGATGTAATAGAATCCCCCATTGAACATAGCAGCGATGAATATATTAATAACAAAACTCGTCAAAATTATAAATTCATAGTTCTTTTCAAATTTAGCAATACGAACTAATGGTTTCACAAAAATAATTGAAACAAGGATAAAACCGATGAACCCAAACTCAATCAATATTTGTAAAATCAGATTATGTGCATGGGCAAACACGCCACCTGCAAAAGGAACAGCAATATTTCTTACAGCCTCAGGACCCAACCCCCATAACGGACTTTCAGAAAACTTGCTTAATATTGTTTGATATAACTCTACCCGGCCTGAGGTATAGCTATTAACCGACTTACCAACCACATCAAATGATCGCCCCATACCCAAACCAGGTAAATTTGTTTTAAAAAACAGTGGCAAGATGACTGACGGAACTAAAACCATAATTAATTTTTTTATAGTCTTAATATCATTTAAAACTAAAAATATAAGGGCTAAAGCGACACTTAAATAAGCTGCCCGAGCTCCAGTCCAAATAATCACAGAAAGTAAAACAACTGAAAAGATATAATATATAAAACCAAGCTTCAGTTTTTTATTCAACAGCAAAATAAATGAAGCCAAAAAACAAATGGACAGATAATCCGCGATATGTCTGATGTTTGAAAAAAATGGCATATCCCATATCCAATCGTAATCAGCTGGACTCGGAACAGTAAACCAATAAAATATTAAAACTGTACAATGAAGGAAACCGATTAGACTCAAAATTTGGCTGATAAAAATCAGATCAAAGCCTTTATTCTTGTAGTTAAAGTATCCAAATATTCCAAAAATAATACTTAAGACTACTCCAAAATAACGGTACAACATGTGCTCATTTTGATAAGGTGAGAGATAGAGAGAAACTCCAAAAACTAGAAACAATACAAAAAAATAAAACAGTGATCTTTTCTTTTCGAAGCTAAAATATTCAAGTTTAAATTTCAATAAGCAAAATAATAGCACCACACCCAAAATAAAAGTAATTACTAAATTGTTGATAAGGCTATAAGAAACACTACTAAACCCAATAATAAAAAATAAAAAAAACAAAAAGACATTATTATGTGTTTTTAAATTCGTCACTCTATATACCCCACGATCATTGGAACTTTACCATCTTTAAATTTGATTTCATTATTTTCGAGCAACGGTGGCACATGATCCCCCACAATTATGATCATTGTTCCACTAAGTTGTGATTGAATTAGCAATTCATCTATATTTGAAAAAAACTGCTTCTGTAATTTTAAATTTCGGCATAAAGAGGATTTTCCATCGATTAAAAATCGCTCGCATTCAAATTGATCATTTTTAAGATCTCTCAAGTCATATGAAAGATGTGTATTCAACGTAAGCCAATAAAGAAAAATTTGATCGTGATTCATAAGTTTATTTCTAATAAATTGCATCAAATCTCGATCGCACAATCCTGGAAATGAATAGCAACGCGAATTTAAGTTTAAAAAATTTTCATAAAATAGAGATTCCTTGAAACCTAATTTTGGATACCAGTCTTTCCTCTCATACATGGTGCTCGCAGCACCATGAACACCCAGTGTATGAAATCCCCTTTTACTCAAAATATGAGGTAAACACTGTTCAAATCCATTTTTTTGTTTTTTGAGATTAAAATTATTCAGATATAAACCGCATAACTCTCTAATTTCAGCATTGACGGTAAACCCATCTGTACTAACTTCAAACCGTTTAAGTAATTTAAACCGTTTATTGTTTAAAATTTCATGCAATAAATCTTCTTGAATTTCATCTGAGGTGACTCCCCATGATTCATTTACAATAAATAAAATTTTTTTAGGATTTTCAATTCTTAATACTTCATCATAACCAGTTGAAAAAGAATATCTGTCTCCCAAAGCTGTTTCTGAAGTTTGAAATTTTTTTATAAAATCTATATTTCTAAATTTTATGAAATTATAAATTTGTGAATCAAAATATTTAGATTCACCAATACGCCATGCTCGCTCACCATTGGCAATATAAAAACTCTGTAGTATTGAAAGTAAGATTATAATAACGACTGCATAGGAAAAGTATTTTTTAGAAATCGAAAAGTTCCGTAGCACTACCCACAAGAAAAACAGATATATAAATAGGGATAATAATCCAAACGAAATCATTATTTTTTTAGTATGATCTATTTCTGGTATAAATTTAAGTAGGTAGATAATATCGGATAGATGAATAATAGGAAATATTTGAAAGAATATATTCAATCCATCTATGAAAATACAAAGTGTAAATAGTACAACAGCTAGAAATCTATTCTTTAAAAATAAAAAGATGATCACGACTAATAAGTAATCGTAATTAATCAATGGTCGCCCTACACCCAAGTAGCTTGCAAGTGCAACTAGAGCAAAGTTAGCGAGAAGAATATAAATAATTTTCATATAAAAAAAGAGGATCTAAAATCCTCTTTTCTAATCAAACTTAAATTATGAACCAGACTTAGCAGCAGAAGTATCAGTGAATGACTTTGGTAAATATTCTATAGCTACAGTACTAGAGTTTTCAGCAAATGTACCATTATTCAAAAGTTTAGCATTAACAAATAGATTAGCAATTTTTGAAGATACACCAGTATTATTAAATTTATAGCTCAACGTACATCCTGTTTCACCATTTTGTTCTGATGCGGTACTAGCGGCAGCAGTTGGTGTACCTGAAATTGTCAAAACACCATATTTACCAGTTAATGTATCATTAGTACCACTAACTTTAGTACATGAATTACTTTGCAAGTTTGTCTGAATATCAACTTTTGCCCCGCCCATCAAAGTAAATGCTTCAGATACTTGAGAGCGTGCAATGTAATTTTGATATTGAGGAATCGCAATCGCAGCAAGAATACCAATAATTGCAACAACAATCATTAACTCGATTAAAGTAAAACCTTTTTGAGCGTTCATAACATCTCTCCTAATTTTTTAAGTTCAAAGTTAACAACCTATCCCCAAAATAGATTTTGTTGTTGCTAACTAACTGATGCTATTTTCAGATAACGCTTCAAGGTTGCCAATAAATAATTTTCAAATTTATTTTTAATGTTAATTTATGTAAAAAAGTGACATTTTTTGTCACTTTCCTTAACTCAATTTAAAATAATTGGCTGATTACTGAGCTCATTTTCTAAATCCTGCACTTTATCATCATAAAAACGATTCAAAATTTCCCCGACTTCCATTACGCCAACAATAACGCCCTGTTTATAATTTTTATTTTTCAGCTCATTAATCATGTGATCACAGATTGCTTGCCAATCCTGTTGCATTGTGGCCTTTTGAATTCCACGATCAATGACAATTTCAACTTTCTGCTCACATAGATTTAAATATATCAGTACACCACTATTAAACTCTGTATCCCATACACCTAATTCAGCAAAAAGTTGTTCTGCTCGCTGACGAGTATTCATTGAATAAGCCAAGGCACATGGAATATATCCCTCTATGACCACTTGGATCTCTCCAACATGACCTTGCTCCGCTTGTTTCACTGCCTCTGCAATTGCATTTTGGTCCATCTTGGAAAAATAACGTTTAGATGCAGGCAAATAACAAAAGTGCTTAATCCAGCGCTTGAAGCTCGGTTGAGATGCTTGTTGCAACTTTGGTTCAGTGATAATTTCTGTCGTTTCAGTTTTTGTTACCATGAGCCTGACGCACCTCCCCCACCAAAGCCACCACCACCGCCACTAAATCCACCACCGCCAAATCCGCCTCGACCGCCACTGCCGCCGCGTCCTCCGCCAGATAAAAATGCTTGGAAAATCAACTGTGCGATGGATGTAAATAATAAAAAGAAAATTCCAATACCCACAATCAAGCTGATTAAAATCCCTGAACCATAAATCATGCTCGCTGCAAAAGCAGTAACACCCGCGACCGATGCACTTAAACGATTACCAATAATAAAAGAGCCAATCACACCAGCGATCAAAATAAATAATACCGTGTTAAATGTCTTTTCTTTTGCATATTGTGCTTTTAACGCTTGTTCTTGTCTAAGTTTCAGTTCTTCAGCGGCTTGTTGGGCAATTTCCGGATCAAGGTTAACGATTCGTTCAATTTCTCTAACCCCTGCAATTAAACCCTGTCCAAATTCATTGGCTTTAAAATAAGGGGTGATTTGTTCGCGAATGATTCGACTCGCAACGATATCTGGAATCACTCCTTCCAATCCATAACCTGTTGCGATATGTAATCTTCGATCATTAATCGCCACTGCGATTAATAAACCATTATCTTGTTGAGCAGAACCCAACCCCCAAGTCTGTGCAGTACGCATTGCAAAATCAAAGATACCTTCCTGACCAGTTGTCGGAACAATGACGATCCCAATTTGAGCCTTACCCTCGTTATACAGACCACGAATTATTGTATCGAGTTCTGACTTTTCTTGAGGAGAAAGTATATTCGCCTGATCTATCACAGGTTCATTTAATGTAGGGAGTTGACGTTGTGTGTCTCCTTCCTGCATATCATTTGAAACAGTAACAGGAGGTACTGGAGTTGGTTTATTTTGCTGAGCACTTGATGATGGATTTGCTGAATTGGGTTGAATCACTTTTCCCAGCACAATCGCGTCAGACTCATGATCTACTGCTGTTGCAGTTTCTGCATGAACCATTTGCAATGTACAGGTCATCACAAAGACAAATAGCCATGAAATCAAATTCATACTATTTTGTCTAAGATGCTGAGTTCTCATGCTCATATTCATCAACTTCTAATCATTGATTTAATCAAAAGAAACATTCGGTGCCTTTTGTGCACTCGCTTCAGCACTAAAATTTTCTTTTGCATCCATGCCAATGACTTTCGCAGTCATGACTTGTGGGAATTGACGAACATAGGTGTTGTAATCTTGGACTGTAGAAATATAGCGATTACGTGCAACTGCTATACGATTTTCTGTACCCTCTAACTGTACCTGTAAATCACGGAATTGCTCATTTGCTTTAAGGTCTGGATAGTTTTCAGTCACTGCCAGCAAACGTGATAATGCACTTGTCATTTGCGATTGCGCTTCTTGATAACGCTTGAATAGTTCAGGATTTTCAAGAACTTCTTTATCAACTTTGAGCCCTGCAACATTTGCACGTGCCTCTGTGACTTCAGTTAAAACTTGTTCTTCATGTTTTGCATATCCTTTAACTACATTCACCAAATTCGGAACAAGGTCTGCTCGACGCTGGTATTGGTTTTGTACCTCAGACCATGATGCAGTCACCGCTTCATCTTTCGCTTGAAGTGTATTGTACCCACAACCTGTGAAAAGCAAGGTACTTGATAATGCGAGCACAACAGCTGATTTTTTTAAAATTTGCATGACATCAACCTCATTATTTATTTGTATTTGTTTAATTAAAAATATTGTATACGCAAATTCAAAATTGAATGTAGCATTTATTTTATGGCTTTAATTTATATAAAAACATTAAGATAAAAAAAGCCACCCTAAGGTGGCTTTTTGTTTGAAATTACTCTTCGTTTTTTTTATCGTCAGCTGGAGGTAAGTCCTTCACAGCTTCAGCAATTAGACCAAACATGTAGTTTCCGTATGCATTAGTTTTATCATAATGGAAACGTAAACGAGGTGTGATACGTGTCTTAATACGACGACTCAGCTCATGGCGCAGAAAACCTGATGCTTTATTTAAAACATCTAGAGTATCTTTATTTGCTGCTTCACTTTGCTCATCACCAAGTTCACGCCCCATGACCGTGACATAAACTTCAGCATAGCCTAAATCTGGGCTCACTTTCACCGCTGAGATGGTCACAAGACCACCTAAGCGTGGATCTTTCAGCTCCTGACGGATGAGTTCAGACAATTCTCGCTGAACCGTGTCCGCCATACGCTTAAGACGTTGACTACCCGCCATTAAAGACTCCGTTTAATTAATTGAACATCATAGACTTCGATTTTATCGAGTACTTTAATGTCTTTATAGCCTTTGACTGCAAGACCACATTCCATACCAGCACGAACTTCTTCAACCACTTCTTTATAACGGCGAAGTGATTCAAGTTCACCTTGGAACACAACCACATCATCACGTAAGACACGAATTGGTTTATTACGGTGTAATAAGCCCTCAAGAACCATACAACCTGCTGCAGCACCAAACTTACTCGAGTGGAATACTTCACGTACTTCAGCCACACCAAGAATTGTTTCACGATGTTCTGGTGCAAGCTTACCACTCATTGCATCTTTCACATCATCAATCAATTGGTAAATGATTGAGTAGTAACGGATGTCGATACCATCTGCGTCAGCTTTTTGGCGCGCTGTATTGTCTGCACGAACGTTAAAACCTAATAAGAATGCTTCTGAAGATTCTGCAAGTGTGACATCAGACTCAGTAATCGCACCAACACCTGAACCAATGACACGCACTTTAACTTCATCAGTTGAAAGTTCAGCCAATGCAACATGAAGCGCTTCCAATGTACCGCGAACATCTGTCTTCAGAACTACATTCACAATCGGCACATCTTTTTTGCCCATTGAAGCCATTAAGTTTTCAAGACGCATTGCAGATTGACGCTCTAAACGTTTTTGACGTTCACGATCCATACGCGCATCAGCCACTTCACGTGCTTTCTTCTCATCATTTACAACAAGAACTTCGTCACCTGCCATTGGCGCTTCTGGAAGACCTAAGATTTCAACTGGAATCGATGGACCTGCAGACTTAATACGTTGACCATTTTCATCAGTCATCGCACGTACACGACCGTAAGATGCACCAGCTAGAACAAGGTCACCTACTTTTAATGTACCATTTTGAACAAGAATCGAAGTAACCGCACCACGGCCTTTATCAACACGTGCTTCGATTACAACACCTTGTGCCGCACCTTCTTCAGAAGCTTTAAGCTCTAGAAGTTCAGATTGAATCAAGATCAAGTCAAGAAGTTCATCAATACCTGCACCGGTGTGCGCAGAAACCATCGCGACAGGGACATCACCACCCCATTGCTCAGGCACGATTTCTTTAGTTGTCAATTCATTCAATACGCGATCTGGATCAGCAGATTCTTTATCCATCTTGTTGATTGCAACAATGATTGGCGTACCTGCTGCACGAGCATGGTCAATCGCTTCCGCTGTTTGTGGCATAACACCATCATCAGCTGCGACCACCAATACAACGATATCAGTTGCTTTCGCACCACGTGAACGCATCGCAGTAAATGCTGCGTGTCCCGGAGTATCCAAGAAAGTGATAATACCTTTATCCGTTGTAACGTGATAAGCACCGATATGCTGTGTAATACCGCCCGCTTCACCTTGCGCTACTTTCGCACGACGAATACGATCAAGAAGCGATGTCTTACCATGGTCAACGTGACCCATGATAGTAACCACTGGTGGACGCGTTGTTTGTGCACCACGTGCTTCTTCAGCCGCTTCAAGCAAGTTATCTTCCGCTTGAGTATCTGATACTAGAACTGGGTTATGACCCATTTCTTCAACCACTAGAACTGCTGTATCTTGGTCGATTGATTGGTTTTGAGTGACAAGCTCACCCATTTTCATGAGTGTTTTAATTACTTCACGAACCTTAATCGCCATTTTTGCAGCAAGGTCAGCAACAACAATAGTTGCACCGATTTCAACATCATAAACTTGCTTTTTAACTGGTTTCTCGAAACCATGTTTATTAGCTTGGCTTGATTTCAAACCACGTTTATGAGAGTTGTCACGGAAAGATTGCTCTTCTTGACCACGACGACCACCTTTCTTAGGAGAACGTGCACCTGGTGTGTTATTACCACGCTTAATGTCACGATCTTCTTTCGCGAATGAATCTTCGTATGCTTGACCAACAAGACCAGCAGCCAATGGAGAATCATCGACCACACGAATCGTTGCAGTTGCATCTTCATTAGAGTACTTAGAAGCCATCTGACGCATTTGTTCAAGCGTACGTTGTTGTGCTTCTTCAGCTGCTTTACGACGTGCTGCTTCTTCAACTGCTTTTAATTTAGCAGCTTCAGCTTCACGTGCTTTTTTCTGTTCTGCAGTTTCAGTTGGTTTAGTTGCTTGTTTAACAATCGGTTTATTTGTTGACTTGCGCTTAACCACAACCGCAGCTTTAGCAACTTCTTGCTTCTCACTCGATTGTTTAGCTGCAGCACGCATTGCATCTAAGTTCGCTTTCGCTTTACTTACTGCAGGTTGCGCCTTCTCTTCAGCTTGAGCTGGTTTAACTTCAACTTTTTGCTGTGCTTTTGCTTCAGTTTCAGCTTTTGCTTTTGCCAATGCTTCAGCTTTAATTTGTTCAGGATCTGGCTTAGTGAACGTATGCTTCTTACGAACTTCTACGTTAATAGTTTTAGCTTTACCTGATGTACTTGCTACTTTTGCAGTACTCGTAGTTTTACGTTTCAACGTGATTTTTCCTGCGCTGCCGCTGTCTTGCCCATGCGCTTTTTTCAAATGAGCGACTAAACGGTCTTGCTGTTCTACTGAGATTGTGTCTTCTGCCTTAGATTGAGGCAACCCAGCATCTCGCACCTGATCTAATAGTTTTTCAACTGGAAGACCTACGCTGACTGCTAACTCTTTAATTGACTTATCCGTCATGTATGACCTCCTCGTTAATTAAACCATGATTCACGTGCTTTCATGATCAATTGACCTGCTTTCTCAGCACCTAAACCTTCGATATCAGAGATATCATCAGTTGCCTGATCTGCTAAATCATCTACTGTGATTACACCGCGAGCCGCTAATGCATAAGCAAGCTCTGAACTCATTCCTTCCATCGCTAGAAGCTCTTCGCTCGGTTCTTGAATATTTTCTTGCTCTTTCAGTGCATCTGCTAATGCAACTTCTTTCGCACGGCTTTGTAAAAGCTCAACCGTTTCTGCATCTAATTCGATTTCATCAAATGTTTCAGCTGGAACGTAAGCAATCTCTTCAAGTGAAGTAAAGCCCATTTCTACCAATGCCATCGCAAGGTCTTCTTCAATATCAAGACGACCTACAAACATATCGAGATATTGCTGTGCTTCATTTTGTTGACGAGCACGGTACTCTTCTTCAAGCATCATATTGAGCTTATAACCAGTTAACTCAGAGGCTAAACGTACGTTTTGACCTTGAGAACCAATTGCACGCGCCAATTGATCGCTTGTAGCAAAAATAATATCTGCTGTACGTTCTTCTTCATCAATCACAATACCAGATACATCTGCTGGCTCTAAAGCACTTGCGATATATTGAGCTGGATCATCTGACCAAACTACAACATCAATACGTTCACCATTCAATTCTTGCTGTACAGCTTGGATACGTGTTCCACGCATACCAATACATGCACCAACTGGATCAATACGATGATCGTTCGTTTTCACTGCAATTTTAGCACGAACACCCGGTTGACGTGCAGCAGCTTTAATTTCGATGATTTCTTCAGAAATTTCTGGAATTTCTTTTTTCATCAATGCCATTAACATTTCTGGCTTAGCACGAGAAAGTTGTAGCTGCGCACCACGACCTTCACGGTTTACGTTAAATAAAATCGCATTTACACGTTGTTTAGGACGTAAAATTTCTTTTGCGATCATTTCTTCACGTGCAAGATATGCTTCCGCATTCTCACCGAGGTCAATGATGAAACCATCTTTAGTTTGTTTCTTTACTTCACCGTAAATTAACTCACCAACTTTAGATTCATATGCATCTGCAATAAGCGCACGTTCAGCTTCACGAATTTTCTGAACAATAACTTGCTTCGCGATTTGAGCTGCAATACGACCAAATTCAATTGATTCTACTTCAAGCTCACGCACATCACCGATTGACCATTTCGCTGGGTCCACATCAGAAATCGCGTCTTGGCATGCAGGCATTTCATGATCTTCATCTGCTACTACAGTCCATTGACGAAAAGTACGGTATTCACCAGTCTTACGATCGATTTCAACGCGCAACTGTGCTTCTTCAGAATTTGTGCCTTCGTAGAATTTTTTCTTCGTTGCAGCAACTAGAGCTTGCTCGAGCGCTTCGAAAATCGCTTCACGACTAACACCTTTTTCATTACTAACCGTCTCAGCAACGGTAAGAATTTCACGGCCCATAAGTCACCTACTATTCAAATTCTTTTAGTTAAGATTAATTTAGTCTTGGTAGATCAAGTTGGCCTTATCGATATTGTGACTATCGATCTCGAGCACTTGTTGCTTTTCAACTTCAACTTGGATCATTTCATTTTCTACATCTACAGCAACCAGTTTCGCTTGGAATTTACGGCGGTTATCCACTGCAGAAATCAAACGTAAAGCAACTTGTTGACCAATATATGCTTGCATCTGTTCAAGTTTAAAGAAAGTGCGATCCCAACCTGGTGATGAAACTTCTAATGCGTATTCACCAGAAATTGGATCATGAACATCGAGGATTGCACCAACTTGTTGGGTAACACGTACACAATCTTGCACACCCACACCACGACCAAGATCAATTTCACCATCTTCCGAAATAACTGGTTCTTTGTTTGGATCTTCAGGCTTGTCAATGTAGATACGTACTAGCGAACGCTTACCCTGAGGTGTAAATTCTAAACCCCATAGTTCAACATCGCACGCCTCAACAGCGGGTGCGATCAGTTCATACAATGCTTGGGTTTTATTTGATAACTTCATTTACTCTCGTCATTTATGTGCGATTCAATCGGCCAACAGACCGACACAGACTAACTATAGTGATAGCATGATTATTTGACCAATTGATGTCCACACTACACGATAGATAACAAAAAAGGGCGCATTCGCCCCCATTATTGCACAGAAAAGCAATGCCCACTGTGCAAAAAGGCCCACCTAGTTGTGAGCCTCTTTAGAAACTTGGTAGCGGGAGCTGGATTTGAACCAACGACCTTCGGGTTATGAGCCCGACGAGCTACCAGACTGCTCCATCCCGCATCAACGTGCAAAATTATATCTAAATTTGAATCATTTTTCAATCAGAAAAACTTTCTAATTAGACTTGATTAAGTTGCACCTTAATCAAAAGTGGTAGCGGGAGCTGGATTTGAACCAACGACCTTCGGGTTATGAGCCCGACGAGCTACCAGACTGCTCCATCCCGCATCAACGTGCAAAAAGTATATCTCAACTCAAACCTTGTTTAAGTTGCCTATCTTAAGTTTGCATCTTAATTATAGGATTGATTGGTAGCGGGAGCTGGATTTGAACCAACGACCTTCGGGTTATGAGCCCGACGAGCTACCAGACTGCTCCATCCCGCATCAACAGATTTTGCTGCAAACACCAACTTAAACTTCTGGATTATAAGTTGGTGCGGAAGGGGGGACTTGAACCCCCACGCCCGAAAGCACTACCACCTCAAGGTAGCGTGTCTACCAATTCCACCACCACCGCAGCTGTGACGCATTCTAGTGGTTTCAATGAAAAATTGAAAGCGAAATATTCAATTATTCAGCTGGTTTTGGTGCAGTTGATGAAGTTTCAGGCGATTTTTGATCAACTTGCTCAGTTGTGTTAATCGTTTTCAAACCATAAGCATCTGTCGTTTGCTGCTTCGCAAAGTAAGCCAAGCTAATACTTGTGATAAAGAATAAAGCAGTAAGTATTCCGGTTAAACGTGTTAAGAAGTTACCAGAACCAGAAGCGCCAAATACAGTCGCTGCACCGCCTCCACCAAAAGACGCACCTGCATCTGCACCTTTACCATGCTGTACTAGAATTAAAATAATCATCAATAACGCTAAAATGATGTGTAGCACCAGTACAAAAGATTGCATGATGAACTCCTAATTATTTTGATTGGGCAAATGCTTGCGCAATTTGAACAAATGATTCTGCATTGAGTGATGCACCGCCTACGAGGGCACCATTGATATCAGGGCATGCTGCCAATTCAACAGCATTCTCAGGTTTTACACTACCACCATAAAGAATTGCTATGTTTTGACCTTCAGGTGTAATTTGACTCAATCCTTCACGAATTTTAGCATGCATTGCTTGTGCATCATCCGGGGAAGCTGTTTTACCAGTTCCAATTGCCCAAATTGGCTCGTAAGCGACGGTAATATGCACCCATTGCTCTGGATTCACAACACCTGCAATGTCACAAATTTGTTGTAACACCACTTGCTCAGCTTGCCCACTTTCACGCTGCTCAAGGCTTTCACCCACACAATAGATGATATGTAAGTTAGCAGCTAAAGCATTTTTTATTTTTTCATTAAGAATCGCAGGCGTGTCATTAAATATTTCACGACGCTCAGAATGCCCAATTAATACATAATCGACCTGGCTATCCTTTAAAAGATCTGCGCTGACTTCACCTGTAAATGCACCAGTACCCGCAATACGCGATACATCTTGAGCGACCACAAACACTTCATGAGCATCTGTTGCAAGTTCATTTTTTACTTGGAGTAAAGCCAATAAAGTTGGCGCAACACCAATTTTACAAACATCATGAGCGATTGAAGCTTGCTCAAGCTGTTGTTTCAAATCAGCTAAAAGCTGTTGCGTGTTAGCCTGCATTGGGTTCATTTTCCAATTGCCTACAACCCACGGAGTAATTGTCGAACCCGACATAGATCTAACCTTCTATCAAAAATGCGCACATTCTACACGGATTTTAAAAAATTAACGTAAAAATTCAATGGATACAGATTCAGCACCTAGAATTCTTTAAAAAAAGACAACATAAGACACAATATCCAACAGAATAAGTGAAAAAATTCAATTTTTTCATAGTTTTCGGATAATATTAATGATTTTAAGTATAGAATTTTCTACTTATAACCGTATAATTTTACTATTCGAATTATAAAATGAATTTAAGGCGTATTGGGGATGACTTTAGATCAAAGTGGGCCAAAATTTTCTGGGTTAAGTCGTCGTTTGGTTGATGAAGGCATTTTGACCTCCCAGCAAATGCAAAATGCTATTATTAATTCAAAAAAATATCATCAAAAATTAGTACCTTACCTCGTTGAACATCTCAAAATACGAGCAAATACGATTGCTGAAATGGTTGCTCAAGAGTTTGGGGAGCCATTGTTCGATTTAGATGCATATAATGTCGAGTTACTACCCAAAGATATCGTTGCAGAAAATCTTGTTACAAAACATGTAATCTTACCTTTATATCAACGAGGTATATCTTTATTTGTAGCGACGAGTGATCCTACAGATATCGAAGCATTGGAAGCAATTCGATTTAATAGTAAATTAAACGTCGTTCCTATTACTGTAGAACATAATAAACTTGAAAAACTGATCGAAAAGCATTTTTCTGAAAATGAGAATTTCAATTTCGGTGATGAAGATCTTGACGTTAACGTCGTCGAGAACGATACACCGCAAAATAATAACGATGATGGTCCTTCAGGTGATGATTCCCCGATTGTTAAGTACATCAACAAGCTTTTGGTTGACGCCATTCGCATTGGTGCATCAGATTTACACTTCGAACCTTATGAAAAAACGTACCGAGTTCGATACCGCGTTGATGGTGTTTTAAGAACTATTGCAAATCCACCATTGCAACTCGCGAATCGATTAGCTTCACGCTTGAAAGTTATGTCTCAAATGGATATTTCAGAAAAGCGTATTCCGCAAGATGGCCGTATTAAGCTTAAATTATCTCGTACTAAAGCGATTGATTTTCGTGTTAACTCATTACCAACCTTATTTGGTGAAAAAATCGTATTACGTATTTTGGATCCTTCTAGTGCAATGCTCGGTATCGATGCATTAGGTTATGAAGAAGATCAGAAAGCTTTATTTCTTGAGGCACTTGAAAAGCCTCAAGGCATGTTACTGATTACGGGCCCAACAGGTTCTGGTAAAACAGTATCGCTTTATACAGGATTGAATATTTTAAATACTGAAAATGCCAACATCTCTACAGCAGAAGATCCCGTAGAAATTAACTTAGAAGGCATTAATCAGGTCAACGTCAATTATAAAGTGGGCTTAAGCTTCTCAGTCGCATTGAAATCATTCCTGCGTCAAGATCCTGATATTATTATGGTCGGGGAGATTCGAGATCTCGAAACAGCTGAAATTGCAATTAAGGCAGCACAAACAGGCCACATGGTGATGTCTACACTTCATACCAATAGTGCTCCTGAAACCTTAACCCGTTTGCGCAATATGGGGGTTCCCTCTTTTAATATTGCAACTTCGGTGAATCTCGTCATTGCTCAACGACTTGCTAGACGACTGTGTGTGCACTGCAAAGTACCTGCTGATATTCCTAAACCAAGTTTGTTAGAAATGGGATTCACAGAACAGGATTTAGCAGATCCAGATTTTAAAATTTATCAACCTGTCGGTTGTCCTGAGTGCCGTGATGGTTATAAAGGACGTGTCGGTATTTATGAAGTCATGAAAGTGACACCTGAAATTTCGAAGATTATTATGGATGATGGCAATGCATTAGAGATTGCAGCTGCATCTGAAAGACTGGGGTTTAAGAATCTTCGACGTTCGGGCTTAATTAAGGTCATGAACGGACTCACTTCTTTACAAGAAGTGAATCGTGTGACCAGTGAATAATTAAAAATAAGGAAATCATTATGGCGGTGAAAAAAGCACAGATGATGCCAACGTTTGTATATGACGGCGTGGATCGCAAGGGAACCAAAGTTAAAGGTGAAATGCCTGCGCGTAATATTCAACTTGCAAAAGTCATGCTCCGCAAACAAGGCATTACGGTGCGTAGTATCCGCGAGAAGCGCAAGAATATTCTTGAAGGCTTAATGAAGAAGAAAGTGTCTACTTTGGACATCACCATCTTTACGCGTCAGCTTGCCACCATGATGAAAGCAGGTGTACCACTTGTTCAAAGCTTTGAAATTGTTGCAGAAGGCTTAGATAATCCTGCAATGCGTGAAGTGGTTTTGGGTATTAAAACTGAGGTCGAAGGTGGTAATACTTTTGCAGGTGCACTACGCAAATATCCTCAGCATTTTGATCAGTTATTCTGCTCATTGGTAGAATCAGGTGAGCAATCAGGTGCGCTTGAAACCATGCTCGATCGAGTTGCGATTTATAAAGAAAAAAGTGAAGTTCTCAAACAAAAAATTAAAAAAGCGATGAAGTATCCAATTGCTGTCATTGTGGTTGCAATTATTGTGACCATTATTTTGATGGTCAAAGTGGTTCCTGTCTTCTCTGAGATGTTTAGCTCATTTGGCGCAGACTTACCTGCGTTCACGCAACTCGTAGTGGCAATGTCTGAGTGGGTGCAAAAATATTGGTTTATTTTAATTATCGGTATCGCGCTGACCATTATCGGCTTTATTGAAGCCAAAAAACGTAGTCAAAAATTTGCGGATGCATTAGATCGCACGGCTTTAAGGCTGCCTATTTTTGGTGATTTGGTTTATAAAGCAATTATCGCACGTTATAGCCGTACACTTTCAACCACATTTGCTGCAGGCGTCCCTTTAATCGATGCACTCCAATCAACAGCTGGTGCAACGAATAACGTGGTATATGAGCAAGCAGTTATGCGTATTCGTGACGACGTTGCGACTGGTCAACAACTTCATTTCGCTATGCGCTCGACCAATTTATTCCCATCTATGGCTGTGCAAATGGTAGCGATTGGTGAAGAATCGGGTTCACTCGATGCTATGCTAGATAAGGTTGCAACCCATTATGAAAGTGAAGTCGACAATGCTGTCGATGGCTTAACCTCCATGATGGAGCCTTTGATTATGGCCATTCTAGGTGTCTTGGTCGGCGGTTTAGTCATCGCAATGTATCTTCCAATCTTCCAAATGGGTTCTGTGGTGTAATGAACGAAATAATTGGGTATTTAATTCAATCGCCTACAGCACTCTATTTAACTGTAGGAATCATCAGCTTATGTGTCGGCAGTTTTTTAAATGTTGTCATTTACCGCACACCTAAAATGATGGAGCAAGAATGGCGTCAAGACTGTCAGATGTTTTTACATCCCGACCAAGCCATAATTGATGAAGATAAGCTCACGCTAAGTAAACCTGCATCGACCTGCCCGAAATGTAAAACACCTATTCGTTGGTATCAAAATATCCCCGTGATAAGTTGGTTATTTTTACGTGGAAAATGTGGTGAATGTGAAAATCCGATTGGCATTCGTTATCCACTGGTAGAAGTTTTGACTGCTGTTTGCTCATTAGTGGTCGTCGCGGTATTTGGTCCAAGCCTACAAATGCTTTTTGGCTTAATTTTAACTTGGACACTGATCGCACTCACATTCATCGACTTCGATACACAACTTTTACCCGATCGATATACTCTCCCCTTGGCTGCACTTGGTTTAGCGGTAAATAGCTATGCACTCTACACCTCACCTACCTCCGCCATTTGGGGTTATTTGATTGGTTTCCTCTGTTTATGGGTGGTGTACTATCTATTTAAAATCGTGACAGGCAAAGAAGGAATGGGATATGGCGACTTCAAATTACTGGCCGCGCTTGGTGCATGGATGGGTCCATTTTTATTACCGCTCATTGTCCTACTTTCATCCTTAGTCGGTGCAATCATCGGCATCATTTTGATGAAAGTCAAAAAAGAAAATCAGCCCTTTGCTTTTGGACCTTATATTGCGATTGCTGGATGGATTGCATTCTTATGGGGTAACGAAATTATGAAGGTTTATTTAGGGGGGTAAGCTAAAATAAGCCCCATTATGATAATTACAAGGTTTTTTACATGCGCTTTATTTTGGGCTTAACAGGTGGTATTGGAAGTGGAAAAACTGCTGCAAGTCAGTGGTTTGAAACACAAGGTATTACTGTTGTTGATGCAGATATCGTAGCACGTGAAGTGGTTGAAATTGGAAAACCTGCACTACAAAAAATTAAAGATCATTTTGGGGATTGGGTGCTATTGGAAGATGGCGCACTCGACCGCAGAGCGTTAAGAGACCATATTTTTAAACATCCTGAAGCTAGAAAGATATTAGAAAATATTACGCATCCTGCAATTCGCCTATCGATTATTGAACAACTACAACGGGCGACCAGTACTTATGCCATTTTAGTTTCCCCACTCTTATTTGAAACCAATCAACACCAACTTACTCAACGTACTTTACTAATCGATGCATCCACAGAATTACAAATCTTGCGTGCTTCGCAACGTGATCATCAAGACATTGAGCAAATTAAAAAAATAATGAGTGCGCAAATGTCTCGTGAAGAAAAATTAAAACGTGCAGACGATGTTGTTATTAATGATGGTGAACTTGATCATCTCTATCAACAACTCGCAGTAAAACACCAATATTATCTTAGTCTTGCACAACAAGCTTAGATTAAAAAAAAGCAGTCTAAGAAGACTGCTTTTTTTGTTGCTCAAGTTTTTGGCTTAGTGCATCTTGGCGACCCAGCCATCGCCATGGTTGTAATGCGCCTATCGCCATACCCAACAACCCAAATAACATCGCAATACTTAAAGGTTCATTTAACAAAGGCACTGCCAAAATTGCAGCTAAAAAAGGTGCTAAATTGGTAATGCTCCCTGCTTTAAAAGCCCCGAGTCTTTTAATCGCTTCCACATAAGTTAAAGTTGCAATAATGACCACAAATATGCCATGAAATATTGTTTGAAACATTAAATGCTGAGGCTCAGGAGTACTAAGATCTTTGGGTAAAAATAACACGTAAATGGGTACATAAATCACGGCTGACCAGATGGCAACCCCACACATCGCCTGCCATGCACTCAGTTGGAATTTACGCAGTAATACGGTAAATATTGCCCAAAAAATGGCGCTCAAGAAGAATAATCCATCACCAGCACCAAAAGGAATGCCAGATTCACGATACATCAGGAGACTCATAATACCGAGCACGGTGATCATAATGATCAAACTTGCCCATGTATGACGATCAAAAGCCTGCTTCATCAATATAAAAGCCACGATGGCAGTACAAATAGGAATACAACCATTGAGAAAAATTGCAGCATGCGCAGTCGGTGCATAGTGAAATGCGCTATAAGCCAACAAACAATAGATCACACCACCAATCATTGCCAAGATAAATGGTTCTTTTTTAAGTAAAAAAGAGGCTTCTCTACGATAAAGTAAAATCGGCATTAAGATCAAAAAAGCCAGTGAAAAACGCAGTGCCACAATGTCCCACGTATTGATATGCCATAGCGCATTTAATCGTGCAGTGAGGGTAAATCCCCCCCAGATGCACATGGTAGTAATAAGAAAAAAATAGCCTTGGGCTCGATCTGAAAGTGCCATCTCAAATTAGGCTTGACGTTGTCTACACGCTTCGTAAAGTGCCATGCCTGTCGCCACACTCACATTCAAACTTTGTAAATTGCCACTCATTGGAATATAAACTTTGTGATCGCATTGCGCCTGAGTAATCGGTCTTAAACCAGTATCTTCAGCACCCATAATCACTGCGACAGGACCAGTCAAATCACATTCGTGAATAGGTAGAGCATGCTCATCTAACATCGTGCCAATCACTCGAACATTAAAATCATCTTTGATTTTAGCTAAAGTACGAGCCAAATTCGTCACTTGGATAAATTTAACTTTCTCTGCACCACCAGCAGCAACCTTACGAGCCGTTGGTGTTAAGCTCGCAGAACGATCACGAGGAACAACAACCGCGTGTACGCCCATGGCTGCCGCAGTTCGAATACACGCACCCAAATTATGCGGGTCCGTCACTTGGTCAAGCGCCAGTAAAAAAACATTGTCTGTACTTTTGATTAATTGCTCAAGATCATTTTCATTCAGCGTTGGATGAGGACGAACTGCAGCAACGACACCTTGATGAAAAGGTTGTCCAGCCAGTTTTTCAAGGCTGTCTCGGCTCGCTTTTTGAATACTAATTCCGAAAGGTTCAGCCAACTCAAAAATACGTTTTAAACGTTGATCTTCACGACCTTTTAGTGCAAATAGAGTCAAAACGCGTTCAGGTTCTAACTCCAACAATGACTCCACAGAATGAACGCCATAATAATATTCGGGTTTAGCCATGAACGACCTCAACTCACTAAGACAATACAATAATATAGAAAAGAAAAATCCCGCAAAGCCAACTTTACAGGATTTTATATAGCGAATAGTTTAACCGATTTGACCATTGAATGTTGGTCAAATTTTTTTTTGGTAATTAACCTTCGAAATGACAAACGTAGTCTAATACGTCATCTGTTTCGATTTTGAAACGGCTCTCACCAGGCACGTAAAACGACTGCCCTGCACGGAAAAGCTCATGTTCTTCATTGTCTGCAATTGTGACACGACATTCACCAGAAATAATTTCCATACGCTCTGGTACATGTGTTTCAAAAGTAAGCGGTTGTTCCGTCGGTAGAATAACCCCAAGTGTTTTTTTCGTACCGTCTTCAAATTGAACAGTGTGGCTAATACACGTCCCGCCAAAATAAACATTTGATTTTTTTACAACAGATACATGATCAAATTGTGATGACATGCGTATTCTCCAAATAATGCGCATTTTATAAATTTTAATTGCCGTAGTTTAATTGCGCTCGAGCAACTAATCAATCAGTGTTTTGCAATGGTTTTTATAAGCAACTTTTGTTCCCTATTGATGAAATTTAAAGATTTTTTTGATTTCTTCTATATATCTTTTGTACACAGGTAAAAGAATATATTCAGTCACTAGTAATCAACCTAATTTCAGTTAAAATGCAAACTAAAAGTTCTCATATTCAAATGTCGTGACTTGAGACTAAAACAAAATTTCTCTATCTTAGAATCCACACTTTCGCAGCTCGGATGCGTTTATGCTGACACACCTTAATCTGATCAACTTTGCTTTAGCCGATAACTTAGCCATTGATATTGATCAAGGTTTCAATGTTCTTACGGGTGAAACTGGTGCAGGTAAATCTTTATTACTCGATGCATTATCAGCGTGTTTAGGCGAGCGTACTGATACGAATTACGTTCGTTATGGTTCAGATAAGGCTGATGTTACAGCCGTATTTAGTTATCAAGATCAAAGTCCTGAAGCTGAATGGTTAAGCACTCATGAGCTGGCAGATGAATCGGGTGAAATTCATCTAAGACGGGTAATCTTTGCTACAGGTCGTAGTAAAGCTTGGATCAATGGACGTCCAAGTAGTCTGTCAGAATTAAAGGAAATAGGCAGACTTTTAGTCCAACTTTACAGCCAGCATAGTCAGCAACAATTGTTAGAACCGCCCTATCCAAAACATTGGTTAGATCGTTACAGCAACTTTGCTCAACATACGCTTGCTGTCAAAGACAGTTATAACGCATGGCAAAAAAATATCCGACAGCATCAAGCTGCGCTTGATGCACAGACCACCCGCCTTCAACGCATTGAGACACTTAATCTTCAATTAGAAGAATTAGAAGAAGTGGTTCGACTTGACTATAAAGAAATTGAACAAGAGTTCGATCGCTTAAGTCATCATGAACACATCATGCAAGATTGTAGTTATGCAATCAACGTTTTAGATGAGTCTGATCAAAATATCACTCAGGAAATTTCAAGTATTATTCGCAAGCTTGAATCTCATGCAGGTCGTAGTGATTTACTCTCTGAAATTTATAACTCATTATTAAATGCGCAAAGTGAAATCGATGATGCCAGTGCGAATTTAAAACAATTCATTGACCGTCAGAGTTTTGATCCTGAACGAATGGAAGAGTTAAACACACAACTGGAAATATTCCATCGTTTAGCGCGCAAATATCGAGTACAGCCCGAAGATTTAAAATCAGAATACGAACATTGGCAGGTAGAGCTAGAACAACTACATCAACTTGAAGATCCAGAGACTTTGGCTGAACAAGTTGAAATTTCACATCAACAGTTTATAGAGAAAGCTCAATATCTAGATGATATTCGTCGTAAAGCAGCAGAGCCCTTAGCTAAACTTTTAACAGAACAAGTCAAACAACTGGCTTTACCAGAAGCTCATTTTGAATTCCGTTTTGATCCTCTGGAGCAGCCTTCATCTGAAGGGTTTAGTTTTATTCAATTGTTGTTCACAGCAAACAAAGGGATCCCACCTCAACCGCTTGCGAAGGTTGCTTCTGGTGGTGAATTGTCACGTATTGCATTGGTCATGCAAGTCATGAATGCAGAGAAAACCGAAGCTGAAGTACTCGTTTTTGACGAAATTGATGTAGGTATCAGTGGTGGAACTGCTGAGATTGTCGGTCGCTTATTGGCTGGATTAGGTCAACATGTTCAAATTCTATGTATTACACATCAAGCCCAAGTTGCAGCGCAATCGGACCAACATTTGTTAGTGAAAAAACTGCAAACAGACCCTGCTAGCAGCACTATCGTTGAGCTTGATGAAGATCAACGGATATTAGAGCTTGCTCGCATGACTGGTGGTGTCGAAATTAGCGAGACCACCCTTCAACATGCAAAACAATTAAGACAATTAAAGTTTCAGACCAGCACATCTTGATTATTTTAAAAGGATTGTTGAAAACCCATAAGTCTAGTATGTTGAAGTAAAGTGATACTCAAACATAGGAGAAGCCATTAGGTGAGTAAACAATTTCTAACGCACCGTTGCCTGATTGCCCCACCTGATTTAGCAGATGATTTCTTCGCAAATAGTGTGGTCTATATCGCTCGTCATGATCATGAAGGTGCGCAGGGAATTATGATCAATCGTCCGGCTGGGATTCAGGTTAAAGAACTCTTAACAGATCTTGATATCGTTGCAGATCATGTTCACCCACATGATGTCTTACAAGGTGGTCCTTTACGACCAGAAGCGGGTTTTGTACTTCATACGGGTCAACCTACTTGGCATGCGTCCATCGCTGTAGGTGAAAATCTCTGTTTAACAACTTCAAAGGATATTCTTGATGCAATCGCACACAATGAAGGTGTTGGTCGCTATCAAATTGCTTTAGGCTATGCAAGTTGGAGTAAAAACCAGTTGGAGCAAGAAATCGCTCGAGGTGACTGGCTCATTTGTGACTCTGATATGGATTTGATTTTTAACTTACCCTATGACGATCGCTGGGACGCTGCCTATAGAAAAATGGGGGTCGATCGTACATGGCTTTCATCTGAGATTGGACATGCCTGATTCAACTACCGCTCAACTCATTATGGCCTTTGACTTTGGCACACAAAAAACAGGAATGGCTGTAGGATCGTCCATTATTGAAAGTGCTACGCCACTTTCACTTTTACCGATGAAAGATGGCATTCCCAATTGGGATGATCTACTCAAAATTGTAAAACAGCATTCTCCAAATCTGTTTTTAGTCGGGCTACCACTGAATATGGATGATAGCGAATCGGAACTATCAACACGAGCACGTAAATTTGCCCGTCGTTTAAGACACCAAACCAATATAGAAACATGGATGGTGGATGAGCGATTAACAACTCGCGAAGCGCGTGATGAACTCGATCATTATCAGGCGCAAGGGCGTGGAAAAAAGTTGTCCGCAGACAGCTTGGCAGCCGCTTTATTTATTGAAAGTTGGTATCGTAATCCTCAAGGTATTCAACCTTAATAGAATATTTGCCACTTCATCTAGGATAAAAATAGCGAAAGGTTAAATTGATTCTAGGCTCTAATACTTTGGTTGATTTCGCTAAAGTGTGTTTCCAAAAACGCTGTGTTTGACCTTTCATCACAATCAACTGTCCTGATTGTAGATACATTTCAGCAGTATGAGTTTTATCACGATGTTTAAATCTAAATTTTCGTGTTGCACCGAGACTCAGTGAGGCAATGACGGTCTCGCCATGTTCAGGATCTCTTAATGCAGCTTCATCATCACTATGCCATCCTACACCTTGAGTTCCATCTTCATACAAATTGGCCAAACAAGAATTAAATTGAACTCCTGTTATAAGTTCAATTTTTTGCTTGAGTACTAATAATTTCAAATCCCAAATCTGTGCTTGTTTATCCATTCCTGAATAGTGATATTGATAGTTTTGGTCACCATACCATACGACTTTACGACCCGTCTTAAAATATTGACCGTATAAAATCACTTCATCCTGTTTCCAAGCCAAAGCTTCTGAAAAATAATCGAAATAATCCTGTGATTCAGCATGAGTAAGTATAAGACCGTAATCTTCTACAATCCCATCACAAGGTAGGAGATTTGAATTGGGTTCGGGTGCAAACAGCTCAAAGTTCATAACCAATTTGCCATGAAAATATAACCGTATATTAGCTGAATATTTCAACTGACAAATTGAAACATTGTGAACGCTTGTGACACTGGACAATCAAGCTTAGACTGGCATAAATCTAGACAATAAAAACAATCGCTTATGAATTTATGGCAACTTTTTCTAAAACTTAAACCTTTCGTTCGACCTTATCGCTTTTTAGTGATTGCCACTCTCTTTCTTACGCTCATCGGCTCATTCACAGCTCAAGTGAATGCACTCACTTTGCAGTATGCGGTTGATGAAATTAATGCGCTGGTTGAGAATGGCTTTGGCTTAGCCGAAGGCTGGAATATCCTGATTACCATTACAGCGATATTATTGGGTAAAGAAGTGATTAATGCTTTTGTCCAATTCGGACAAAAGTTTTATGGTGAAAAACTTAGAATTTTTATTTCACAAGATTTAGCACAAGGCATCATTGAAAAATTTCTGACCTATAGATTAGCTTTTTTCAACGAAGAGAATAATCAGGCGGGAAAATTACAAACACGAATCGATCGTGGTATTGGCTCTCTGACTCGTCTAGTTCAAATATTCTTTATTGACATTTTGCCGTTATTTACCAGTGCGATCGTGGCTTTAGGATTAATGTACTACGCCAACTTTTATGTTGGCTTGGTGGCGACCACTATCGTTCCAATCTACTTCTGGTTAACTTATAAACAAGCACAAAAACTCGGAGGCTGGCGTCGAAATTTACGTGATGGTCGAGAAAAGAAAAGCCAAGGTATCCTCGGAATTATTAATTCAATTACGGTTATCAAATCTTTCAACCGCGAGTCAATAGAATCAACCAAACAACTCAAACTACAAAAAGAACTCACAGATAATCAAATGCAAACCCGTCAAGTCAGCTTTTTATTTGATGGGTTAAAAACCTTTATTGAACAAATAGGTATTGTTTTAATCATCATCCTAACTGCGTATTTTGTGCTTGATGGTCAGATGAGCATCGGTATGATCATGTTTCATGTACTGTTGTTCAATAATGTATCCGCGCCAATTCGCTCCTTACATCGTATATATGATGAAGTGAATGATGCCATGATCTATTCAGAAAGCTTCTTTAAAATTTTAGAAGCAGATGATCAAATTGAACCTACAGGTCAACTCAAACCGCAAATTCAAGGAAAATTTACGCTGAAAAATGTTGAATTCTTTTATCCAAACGGTCATCACGCACTAAAGAATATCAATATGGAGATTCGACCCAATAAAATTACTGCATTAGTTGGCTTATCAGGTGCGGGAAAATCAACCTTAATCAGTCTTTTAGATAAATTTTATGAACCTAATCAGGGGTGTATCGAACTCGATGGAATCGATCTCAATCAAATTGATACACAATATTTGAGAGATCATATTGGATTAGTCCTACAAAAAAATCATATTTTCCAAGGGACTATTTTTGAAAATATTCGCTATGGTAAAACAGATGCTACTGAAGAAGACGTGATCATTGCTGCTAAAAAAGCATCCATTCATGAGCAAATTTTACAACTTCCAGATGGCTATCATTCCGATGCATTGCAACTCTCTGGAGGACAACAACAGCGTATTGCGATTGCTCGTATGTTCTTGAAAAATCCACCGATTATCTTTTTAGATGAACCGACAGCGAGTTTGGATGCCATTGCTTCGGAACAAATTAAACAAAGCCTTGATGAGATTAAACAAGGACGTACTGTCATTATTATCTCGCACAGCCTGTCGCAAATTATTGATGCGGATTACACCTATGTCATGAAAGAAGGCGAAATTGCCGAGCATGGAGAACATGATGCCCTTTACCATCAAGACGGTGTATATAAACAAATTTTTGATGCGATGGCTAAAAGTTTGAATATCGAAAAAATTGCAAAAACTTTTGAAGACGATGGAGATGAGGAAACCCATAGTTAAAGTTTAATCTAGGTAACCTTGGCATTGAAGCAGTTGAATCAACACACAGTCATCTGCTTCATATAGCTGACTTAACTTCGTGTAAGGATCACCATCGAGCGCTAACATCTGTGCAAATGCAGGTTCAGTTTTTATACCTTTTAGCTTAAGGCGAATGATTTCCTGTTTAAATTGGTCATTTCCCAAATCTAATATTCTACGTTCAACATAGAAGTGCTGGAATCCCGCCTGCTGATGAATTGGTGTTGTAGAACAAAATATCTCAATTGACCAAGCACAATATTCAAGTCGGTAAATCTAAGTATCACGTTCAAAATAACTTCGCTCAATGCACCATGCCTTAAATGTTTGAAATAAATTTAGTGTTTCAATCAAATGATTCTCTTGCTCAATCGGATAACTACAAATGAGGTCGGTATCACTTTGTGCTGTTGCAATTCCTAAAGGTGGCGTACCGACCACTGTAACTTGATACCACTTGAGTATTTCCATAAGGTTTAAGTCATCAATGACTTTTTGCAAGTGTATTTTTTTCATTGTTATTTTTAATCTCTAAGATGATTCAAATTTAAAGCGGTTGAATCTCACAATATGAATTACTTTAACCATCACCAGAAAAGCTTAAGCAATTAAGGTTATTTTTGATTTTCGATAACATCTAACGCATAAACAGTTTTAATATAATTTCGATACTGCGTTGAATAAGAGATTTCCAAACAACGCATAAGGTATGCTTTCTCTTTTGAATATTGATAGCTGCCTAACGCTTCTTTGAGCGCTTGATCAATATAATTTTGCACTTGTTTTGCCGCCTCATGGCTATGCTCACCGAGTTGAAAATATCCACCTCTCGCAATATTTGCTTCATTTGCATAAATCTCAGAATGAGATAGACAATACGCGATTCCATCATTATGCAAATACTCTTGTGCCCGTGATAAATCATCCGCATAAATGCTTGAACTCGACAAGATACTCAAAGCAATAGCAAATTTACTTCTCATTTTTTAAATCACGTTCTCAACGAAATAAAAAAAGCGCCTTTTGGCGCTTTAAATACATTAGGGTTGTTTTAGATATGGCCATGCCGCTCTTAAATAAATAAACATGGACCACAGTGTTAAAATTACAGCGGTATATAACAAACCATATGCAACTAATTCAAGTGGTTTCCAATTGAGTAAGAACACGGAAATAGCAATCATCTGAAAAGCTGTTTTATATTTGCCAACCGTAGATACAGCTACATTGGTACGTGCACCGAGCTCAGCCATCCACTCACGTAAAGCAGAAACCGTAATCTCGCGTGAAATAATCACAATCGCAGCAAAAGCCATCGAAATTGTAGGTTGCCATTGCACCAAAACAATCAATGCTGCCGCGACCATTAATTTATCCGCAACAGGATCTAAAAAACGTCCGAATGCAGAAGTCTGATTCAATGTTCTTGCCAAGTAACCATCAAACCAATCTGTGACAGCAGCAATCACAAAAATTGCAGTCAGAATGATATGACGCGTCATACCCCCTTCATGCCCACCCACACCAATCGCAGGAGGCCAATAGGCAATAATTAAAAAAACAGGTATTAACGCAATACGTGCTAGCGTCAAGATATTTGGTATATTCAGGATGCGACCTGTAGACATAGACACCGCCAGTTTGCCCCAATTACAGCTAAAATTTGCAATAAAAACTTGAGCTTTGATTCTTTAATCCGCTTACTTTAAACGATTCACTACCCGCTGTCGACTAGGCAAAAATCGCGACAGTCTGTCTACAAATTGCAACGAGACGGTCATTATGGTCCCAAATATGGGCATATTCAGTAGAATAACCATGCGCAGAATGATCTGTAAATACTTTATATTTAAACCAATCTCGTCGGTCAGCTTGAATATGTTCTAACAGCGTCACATACCAAGAAATTGAACTTCCTGGTGCTGGTTTTTTTAATATAGGAAAAATTCCTGCAGGCCAAATATCTAACATTGCTATAAATTCAGGCATGCTCAGCGGACCTGCTTCAAATTTAGATTCTGCATATCGAAACCACCCACCAAAATCTGGCTTTTCAGCAGCCGTACAAGGGTATTTCCCTTCAGCCCAAATCAGATCATAGTTCTGATAGCATTGCGGCATAAGAGGATGATAAGGCAACTTAACTAAACTTTCAGGTAAATCATACTGTGGTGCTGAGCGAGTTTGATCCATATTCACGACTGATTCACGGTCTGAACCAAAACTTGCCAGCAGAATTCCCTGTACAGCATCAGCCTGCCAAATCCGAGCCTCAATATTAGTCACAGATTTACCTTGCCTTAAAATTTCCACTGTCACTTTGACTGGCTTTTCCTGAACAGGACCCACAAATACCACACTGGTGCTCAATAATCTTTTTTGAGGGTCATGAATCATTTGTGTTGCTTTGTGTAGCATCATCGCCGTGGTTAAACCACCAAAAATGGTACGACCTTGCAACCAACCCTCAGGGATCTCCACCCATTCTTGTTGATCAATTTCTTGAAATACCTGTCCAAATGACATGCGCAACCCTTTTATTTTAAATTTCTTATCGCGCTAGCATGCTGAATTTTCAGATTGAGGTAAATGATCAATGACTCGCAGGTCAATGATCATTTTGGCAAATTGATATGCATGATTACTCATGCAAGATTTTGTACACAGTCCGAGCGAGATTTGCACCAAAACCTGGGACTAAATTCAGATCCTTTTCAGAGGCTTTTAATACCCCTTGAATCCCACCAAAATGTGTTAATAAATCACGGCGGCGTTTTGGTCCTAGCCCTGGAATGGCTTCTAAAACTGACTGCCCACGACGTTTATCGCGCTTGGCACGATGTTTAGTAATGGCAAATCGATGCGCCTCATCACGAACCTGTTGAATTAAATGTAACGCTTTATGGTCTTCAGGCAGTTGAATCTTTGTGCCATCAGTGAAATGTAAGGTTTCCAAACCAGGCTTACGCCCTTCCCCTTTTGAAACCCCCACCATGAATGCATCCAATCCAAGATCTTGCATGACCTGCATTGCCATATGTAATTGCCCTTTACCACCATCGATGAGAAGCAAATCTGGCAGCATCGCCTTCTTATACCGTCGTGTCAAAGCCTGACGCATGGCAGCATAATCATCACCGCCAGTGATATCTTCGATAGCAAACTGACGGTAATCGCGCTTGCGAGCCCCTCCACTATCAAAGACAACACAAGAAGCGATCGTTGCTTCGCCCATCGTATGGGATATATCAAAACATTCGATACGATCAATTGGACGTCCGACCACCTCTTCTAACTGATGAAAACGTTCATTCAATTCATAATGGTTAGCAAGTTGTCCTTTAATGGCATGTTGTACATTCATGTTCGCAAGCTCGAGCCATTCTGCACGGGTTTCTCTAACTTTTGATTTAATCAGAATTTTTTTGCCAAAATTTTGTTGTAGTGCCTCTTCTATGTCTTTTTTGTCTGGCAGCTCCACGTTGACGATTAATTCTGTTGGAATCTCATCGGCAACTTGGAAATAAAAGTTCGCGATAAAATCTGCCAGCATTTGTCCCAAATCATCGCCCAACATATCTGGGAAATAACTTTTTCCTCCCAACATCTTGCCATTACGCACATGCATAATCTGAACGCACGTTACCCCCGCTTGGTATGCGATCGCCAATATATCTGCTTCACCTTTGACTTTATAAATCGCTTGTTGCGTTTGGACATCACGCAATAATGCCATCCGATCACGATAAAAAACGGCTTTTTCAAATTCGAGAGCTCCTGCTGCCGCTTCCATCTTGGCAATTAATTCTTGATTAAGCTCACGTGTGTCCCCTTGTAAAAAACGAATAGAGTTATCGACATCATCTTTATAGTCTTCAGGTGATATCATGCCCACACATGGAGCTGAGCAACGTTTAATTTGATACTGCAAACACGGTCTTTTACGTTGCGCAAAATAACTATTTTCACATTGGCGGACATTGAATAATTTTTGTAAGACCACCAATGTATCACGTGCATTATAGGCACTTGGATAAGGTCCAAAAAATTTACCTGCTTGATGTTTCCCCTTACCACGACCTGCTGCAATACGTGGATAAGGCTTATCACTGGACACAAAAATATAGACGTAAGATTTATCATCTCGCAGCATGATGTTATACGGCGGTCGATGAAGCTTAATTAAGTTTTGTTCAAGAAGTAATGCTTCCGTTTCTGAGCGGACCACCATGGTTTCAATATCATGAATGCGGGCAACTAAAGCCTGTGTTTTGGGATGCTCAATGGTTTTAACAAAATAGCTAGAAACACGATTTTTTAAATTCTTGGCTTTTCCCACATACAACAACTCTCCATCTTTACCTAACATGCGATAGACACCAGGCAAAGTCGTAAGATTGGTTAAGATTTTTTCAATGTGTTCACGTGCGTTTTCGTTCACAAGCAGCCTTTAATGTAGAGTCAGTCATTCATGCAACAGCATGAGCTTATTGTGATGGTAACGCGCTCTATTTCAAGTGCATTTCGGTAGACGATTTTAAAACCTTGTTGATCCAACAGTTCAGGGCAATGATCGCAGATTTTATAATCAGCTGATTGTTAAAAAGTCTGAGTTGTTAAATTCAAGTTTGATATGCTTTTCAACTGATTCATTCATGGATGCGCCAACATGACTGCGACCGATCGTGCTTTTCACGCCATACAACCTGCACTCTCATCCCATAGTCCTTCAGAAAAAGATCGACTCATTGGAAAGTCTCGCTTTCATTTTGAACCAGCCAAAGTGATGCAGTTATTGCGTGATCGTATCATTGGGCAAAATCCAGCCTTAGATGAAATCGAAAAACTGCTTCACGTAGTCAAAGCTGACTTTTCAAGTCCTGAACGCCCTTTGTCCGTCACCTTGATGCTTGGACCAACAGGTGTTGGTAAAACAGAGACTGTTCGTTTGATTGCTGAAGCGATTTATGGTCGTCCTGATGCGTTTTGTCGTATCGATATGAATACACTGGCTCAAGAACATTATGCAGCCGCTTTAACAGGCGCTCCGCCCGGATATGTCGGTTCAAAAGAAGGTCATAGTTTATTCGATGAAACTGCGATTAATGGCTCTCATACCCGTCCTGGCATTATGCTGTTTGATGAACTTGAAAAAGCCTCTCCCGAAGTGATTCGTGGCTTAATGAATGTGTTGGATACAGGTCGCCTAACCCTTACTGCTGGAACAAAAACGATTGATTTTCGTAATTGTATGATTTTTATGACCAGTAATGCAGGAGCACGCGCAGCACAACAATATTTAGATAAATTAAATGTTTTACCGCAAAAACTTCAGAATCTATGTTTAAAACGCCTACCCACGAAAGCCATTATTGAAAAAATACTGCATAGCAGTTTTGATCCCGAATTTCTGAATCGAATTGATCGTGTCCTTCATTATCAACCTGTTCAAGATGATGCACTCCCTAAATTGGTTGATATTGAACTGGAAAAACTCAACATTCGTTTGCAACATCAAAAACGTCAGGTTCATTTATCAGACCTTGCCAAAGCATATTTCTATCAGGGTCATGATATCCGCTTTGGGGCACGTCATTTAGCACGTAAAATGAGAACCGACCTAGAACCCATTATTGCAATCTACTTTCTAAAGCATCCAGATCAACTTCATCTCAAGCTGGATTGCAAAGACGGTCAGCTCTCGATCATCAATCAATAAAAAAGCCCATTATGGGCTTTTTTTAAACAAATCATCTTAATCCAGGAATCGTGATAAAGGATTCTGCTGCCGTTTTATTATAATACGTACACCCTTTTTCAATATTTGCCATTAATAACTGATAACGCTGTCTATTTTCTGCAACATCATCGTTCATTAACAATTTTTCATAGAGCTTATATTCATCATCAGTCGTACGCTTCAAAGTTTGATGATATTCAGCAGGATATAGTTTGCTTTCAAATTCAATGGCTGTTGAATCATCTAAACTAATCTTCATACTCGTGTCAAAAATACTGCTAAAATTCATACCCATCCAACGATCTTTAGCAAGTTGAAATTTAACAATTGGATTTTTGTCATTTAAAAGATCAAGATACAGCAAGTTATCTTCATAAAATTGGTTAAAACTCTCTTCCAATGGTTCACTCGTGTTTGGATAGAGTTGTAAATAATCTACTCGGTTTTGTTCTGCTTTCTTTCTATAACAATAGCTACCTGAAGAAAAATTTTTAAGACCATCTTTGGCAATAAACAATCTCACATTAGGGTTCAAATCATTTCGATCAATGTTGCGATAACCTGGTAAAACTGTATCAAAAACATTTTTACCCGATAGGTTTACACGCTCCATTTCGATATCCGTTTGGATGTCACCAATGATATTCATCGTCCAATGACTAGGACTATTCACACTGAGCGTATTTTGGGCTTGATCATAGGTTTGATAGATACGATTTCGCGTCACAATCACACTATTCAACGGTTTAAAACTATCCGTATAAGTAAATTGTCCATTTTGAAATTCAATATAATTTAAGCCGAATCGATCATTGGAATTATAGTAAATTGAATAGAGTTGATCACCGTTTCGAAATTGTGTACTCGGTGATGATTCATACGAATCTCCCGACCCACCGCCGCCACAGGCACTTAAAAAAAACGGTAAAACACTTAGAGCCAATATTGTTTTTTTGAGATTCATTTGAATTTTCTTTTGTATATTTTACACACAAAAGCATAGCTTTTATTGAACAACTTCTCAATTTTAATTTACATCATTTTAAGTAAAATTAAAAAATGCGCCCTTAGGCGCATTTTGATCTGAATACTCTTAAAACACATAAGGTCGAATAAAAATCAGGAAGAATATCCCTAACATCAAGAACCATTTTAAAAAGTAATATAACTGACGGTTCTTCGCTTTCAGTGCTTTTGCTTTCACACGCAAGCGATAAATATAACCAAATGCTTTGTTCAGACCACCCGTTTGATCCCCTGCTTCATTCGGTGAACTTGCCGCAGTCATTACATTTTTACCAAACCAATGATTAAACCGTTCCATCCAACGTGTCTTTAAAGGACGCTCTACATCAGCAAAGAAAATAATACGATTTTGATCCGTCGTGTTTTCTGCATAATGAATGTAGGTTTCATCAAACACAACGCTTTCACCATCTCTCCATGAATATCGCTGACCATCTACATCAATAAAGCAACGATCATCATTTGGCGTCAACAACCCTAAATGATAGCGTAAAGATCCCGCATAAGGATCACGATGACGAACCAATCGACTATCAGGAGCAAGCTCAGTAAACATCGCCGCTTTAATGGTTGGCAATGTTTTAAGCAATGCTGTCGTTTTAGGGCACAGTTCCGCTGCTGAAGGATGTGCAGAGTCATACCATTTTAAATAAAAACGCTTCCAACCAGTTTTAAAAAATGAATTAAAGCCTAGGTCATCATATTTTTCAGAGGCTTTGATCCCACCCTGCTCATATAAAGCTTTGGCTTCATCACGAATCATTTCCCAATTTTCATCTAACACTTTTAAATCTTTAAAATGCTGTGTGTCGATATAAGGCTGGTTTGGTACCTTAGAGAACATATACATAAAAAAATTAATAGGTGCCAAAATGGTCGAATGATCAAAGAATTGACGATAGAACGAATGTCGTACTTTTCCACGACGTTGAATATACAGTGCCGATATGATGAATATCGCGAGAATAATCCACTTGATCATTGATTGACTCGGTTTATCTTTGGTTAGCGGGTTAAATGAAGAGATGCTGCACCTAAATTGGAAGTGAATTGTTCCAATTTAGGTGTATAGATAATCACGTAAATTGTATAACGACTACCCCAAACAACGAAACATTGTGTTCTACAAATAGACTTTTGATGGCTTTATATTTCAGTTTATTGACTTTTATGACGAAATTTAAAGTGCAAAATAACTTGAAATTACCTACCTACCCCAGATATAAGTTGAAGTGTTTTTAAATAAAATGCCAATTGAAACAATCGCTTTATTGTAAGAAGAACAAACTCTACATTCGCATCTGCTGTTTTATAATGCATGCTGGTGCAATAAATAGATGACCATTGCGTCACGGCTTGATACAACTTGTTATGTTCTTTTTCGATATAGTTATCGTAAGATTAGCGAAGCTTTAATGTGCGCAGGAAATACGCACTTGCTTCACAACATCAACTTAGAAGTCCTCCAAAAAAAAGGAGATCAGGGCATGATCCACGCTGGCAATGCCATTACCGTCCAAATGCTTTCGGACGGAATTGCAGAATTCCGCTTTGACTTACAAGGTGAGTCGGTTAATAAATTCAACCGCGCAACAATTGACGACTTTAAAGCTGCAATTGCTGCTGTTCAATCAAACGCTGAGATTAAAGGTCTTATCGTTACATCTGGTAAATCTACTTTTATCGTTGGTGCAGACATCACTGAGTTTGGTGAAAACTTTGCGCAAGGCGAACAAGTCATTGTAGATTGGGCGATGCCTGTTCATGAAATCTTCAACTCATTCGAAGATTTAAATATTCCTAAAGTTGCTGCAATCAATGGTATGGCATTGGGCGGCGGTTTTGAAATGTGCTTGGTGTGTGACTATCGCGTGATGTCAGAATCAGCACAAGTTGGTCTTCCAGAAATTAAACTTGGGATCATTCCTGGTTTCGGTGGTACTGTTCGTCTAAGCCGTGTAATCGGTATCGATAACGCTGTTGAATGGATGGCAATGGCGAACCCGAAAAAAGCGCCTGCTGCACTTAAAGATGGTGCTGTCGATGCTGTGGTCGCTGCTGATAAATTACAAGATGCTGCGATCTCTATCGTTAAACAAGCAATCGAAGGTCGTTTAGACTGGAAAGCGAAGCGTCAAGAAAAATTAGATCCAATTAAGTTGAATCCATTAGAACAAATGATGGCTTTCAACTCATCTAAAGGTGTGGTACTTGCGAAAGCTAATCCTGCACAATACCCTGCGCCAAAATTATTGCTTGATTCTATGCAAGCAGGCTCGAGCTTAGATCGTGCTGGTGCACTTCGCCAAGAAGCTGAACACTTTGCAAAAGCAGCGGTAACGCCACAAGCAGGGGCGTTGATTGGTCTATTCATCAACGACCAAGTTGTGAAGAAAACTTCGAAAAAATATGAACAAGGCGCTCACCCTGTAAATCAAGCTGCAGTACTTGGTGCAGGTATCATGGGTGGTGGTATTGCTTATCAAGCGGCAAGCAAAGGCACACCAATTATCATGAAAGATATTGGTAACCCACAACTTGCTTTAGGAATGAAAGAAGCAAACGGTCTCCTAACTAAACAAGTTGAACGTAAGAAAATCAAGCCTGCTCAAATGGGTGAAACGCTTGCACGTATCCGTCCGACATTAAGCTATGATGAGTTTAAAGAAGTCGATATCGTAATCGAAGCGGTAACTGAAAACCCGAAAGTGAAAGGCATCGTACTCAAAGAAACTGAATCTAAAGTACGTGAAAACACGATCATTGCATCAAACACTTCTACGATCTCAATCACGCGTTTGGCTGAAAACCTAGAACGTCCTGAGAACTTTGTAGGGATGCACTTCTTTAACCCAGTGCATATGATGCCTTTGGTTGAAGTCATTCGTGGTGAAAAAACTTCACCTGAAGCGATTGCAACGACTGTCGTACTCGCTCAAAAAATGGGTAAAACTCCTATCGTTGTAAACGACTGCCCGGGCTTCCTTGTAAACCGCGTATTGTTCCCTTACTTTGGTGCGTTTGACCTTCTTCTTAAAGACGGCGCCGACTTCCAACAAGTCGACAAAGTAATGGAAAAATTTGGCTGGCCAATGGGTCCTGCATACTTAATGGACGTTGTCGGTATTGATACTGGCGTTCACGGTGCAGAAGTGATGGCTGAAGGTTTCCCTGACCGTATGAAGCCTGATTTCAAAGGTTCAATCCAAACAATGTATGAAGCACAACGTCTTGGTCAAAAGAACGATGTTGGTTTCTACAAATATGAATTGGACAAGAAAGGCAAGAAAGCAAAAACTGTTGATCCAACAGCGTATGACGTAATTGCTTCTGTCGTGACTGGTGAAAAACGTGAATTTGATCCTCAAGAGATCATTGACCGTATGATGATTGCTTTCTGTAACGAAACTGTTCGTTGCTTAGAAGACAACATCGTTGCAACACCAAACGAAGCAGATATGGCAATGATCATGGGTGTAGGCTTCCCTCCATTCCGTGGTGGTCCATGCCGTTACATCGATCAAACTGGTGTAGCTGAGTATGTTGCGCTTTGCGACAAGTATGCGCATTTAGGTAAGGCTTATGAAGCGCCACAAATGTTGCGTGACATGGCTGCTAACAATAAAAAATTCTACGGTTAAGGAGCAACGTGAATGGCTACTTTAAATCCACGTGACGTTGTCATCGTTGATGGCGTACGTTCAGCAATGGGTAAAACCAAAAATGGTATGTTCCGCAATGTACGTGCCGATAACTTATCTGCTGAATTAGTTCGTGCATTGGTTGCTCGTAACCAGTTTGATGTGAACGAAGTTGAAGATGTGATCTGGGGTTGTGTGAACCAGACTCTAGAGCAAGGCATGAACATCGGTCGTAACATCGTGTTATTGGCAGACTTACCAAAAACTGTTGCAGGTCAAACTGTTAACCGTCTTTGTGGTTCTTCAATGCAAGCAATTCATACCGCAGCTGCTCAAATTGCGACTAACCAAGGTGATATCTTCATCATTGGTGGTGTAGAGCACATGGGTCACGTTGGCATGATGCACGGCATCGACTTGAACCCACAAGCATCTAAACATTATGCGAAAGCATCTAACATGATGGGCTTAACGGCTGAAATGTTAGGCCGTATGAATGGCATTAGCCGTGAAGAGCAAGACGCTTTTGGTGTTGAATCTCACCGTCGTGCTTGGGCTGCTACTCAAGAAGGTCGTTTCAAAAACGAAATCATTGGTGTTGAAGGTCATGATGCAAATGGCTTCAAAATCCTATGCGATGTAGATGAAGTGATTCGTCCAGATGCGAACCTTGAAGCATTTAAAGCGTTACGTCCTGTGTTTGACCCTAAAGGCGGTACAGTGACTGCTGCTACATCATCAGCGTTGTCTGATGGTGCATCTGCAATGTTATTGATGTCTGCTGAGCGTGCACAAGCATTAGGTCTCAAGCCACGTGCTGTTATCCGTTCTATGGCGGTTGCAGGTTGTGATGCTGCGATCATGGGTTATGGTCCAGTTCCAGCAACTCAAAAAGCGCTTAAACGTGCTGGCCTGAGCATTGGCGACATTCAAACTGTTGAGTTAAACGAAGCATTTGCTGCTCAAGGTCTTTCAGTATTGAAAGGTCTAGGTTTACATGACAAACAAGACATCGTGAACTTAAACGGTGGTGCGATTGCGCTTGGTCACCCATTGGGCTGTTCTGGTGCACGTATCACAACGACGTTGTTGAACGTGATGGAACAACAAGATACACAAATCGGTCTTGCGACGATGTGTATTGGTTTAGGTCAAGGTATTGCAACGATTATTGAACGTGTTTAATTCTTAAATACGTGAGAGAAGAAAACCCCGCTTATTGCGGGGTTTTTTTTAATATTTTCTTAAAAATATTAGGATTCTTTTCGGTCTTTTTCTTCATAAAATCATCAAATATTTGCTTATTATAATAAGTAGCTGAGATAATATTTTCTTTCAATAAAACAATTTGATAAACACTATTTTCATCATATTCTGTAGTTATTTTTACAGTTAAATCATCTTTATCTCTATAACCACTTCTCAATGGCACAAATTTAATAGCTTCTAACTCTTCCCTACTCTTAATTTCAGTTTTATAAAACTGAACAAAACCGATATAAAACTTACGATCTTTCATATGCAAGATTAAAGATTTTTCATCAATTACACTCTCTAATAAAATTCGATCTAGCTCATCATCCAAAGATTCAAACAATAATAAGGTTTTGAAATTCGCTTTTGTTTTCCCCCATAGCTCCTTAGCTAAATCATAAAGTTTTTCATCGGTTGCATTTTCTACGTCTATTTTTCGCTGTTTTATGGTTTTAGACAACAGGGAAACAAAAATACCTCCAAAAACAACAAGATAAAACCAAATTATTATAACAAATTCTAATATAATCGATACAAACAGAGTGTTAAGGTAAAATAAAAAATATTCTTGCGATTGAATAACTAACAATCCATTTAATACTTTTGAAAAAATAATATAGTAACCAAAAAAAATTAAAATCTTTTGAATAAATACTGATATTAAGAAAAAAATAATCCCATAAAAAAAACTTCTGAAATATAATAATTGACCTTCTGACTGCCTAAATTTATGAAGATGAACTGGACAGTAATAAAGATAAATAAAACCCATCAAAATGATGGGTAATAAATATAATAAAGCCAAAGCTAAATCCTAAAAATTAAATATTATTTGTCTGTTCTCTTAAATTTTTCAAAGAACTACGAACATCTTGCAAATCACGTTTAGCTCCGTTAACTGAGATATTAGCTACTAATTTAATATTTTTATCTAAGCGTGTGAATTTATTGTACTTTCTATAAAAATAAAACACACCTAATAGAACAGTCAAAAAGAATATAAAAATCATTGGAAATAGAACATTCATTGCACTACCCTCCAAATTCAAGATGCCAAATTGTACTAAAAAATTACAACGTATCAAAGTACGTTTTATTTATAAATAGGATATACCAACATTAGCTTCTAAAAACAATATCTATTCAGTAAAAATTGAGCTTAGTTTAGCGATAATCTATTAAATGTTATCCCTTTGTAAAATTATTTGAATATTCAACCATTAAAACCTTATTCATCACCAACTTAAAACTCATAAGCGTGTCATATCGCCTGATACATTCTCCTTTCTCCAACAGGGCGTACAATGAACATGCTTAAAACTATCCTTGCAACTGCAATCGTTGCTACTTCTGCATCTGCTATGGCTGCTAAAATCGTATCTCCTGCTGCTGCCCTTAAAGCTCAAGTAAAAACTATTGCTGCTCAAACAGCTCAACAAACAGCTGAACCTGCTCAAGCAAAAGTTGAAGCTGTAAAAGCTGAAGCTAATGTAAAAGCGACAGAAAAAGCTGAGAAAAAAGGCTTTTTCTCTTGGTTTAAAAAAGCAGCTTAATTTTCCAAAATTCAGCAGGAATGTGTTCGCACATTCCTCTGAAGATATTCACACTTCAACAAGCGAATTAGATACTTTATCCTCTTTTACAAATTTGCGCTTCAGGCAAAGGTCAATATTGTTTATAAAAGAAAAACATCGAAAAGTACGGCGTATGATTACAAATATTAGAAATGCCCTTTTCATCTTGTTTATCTCTCTCAGTGCTATTTGGACAATTTTATTCATTTGGACACATCAGCCTGTTAATGCCATTTCTACTTATGTACTGATCTTGTTTTGGGTTGGACTTGCCATCATTACAGGGATATTCCATTTCAAGCAACACAGCTATAAGCCCTATTTCACATGGGCGTATTTGATTATTTTTTTGATTGCCATGATTAGCTTTTTTTCCTTAGAGCCGCGCAATGATCTCGTTTGGCAGGATGAAACCGACAAAATTATTCAATTCCAATTCAAAGATGGCAAAGTGGAATTACAGAATGTCAGAAATTTTATTTGGCACAGTGATAAAGACTACGTGACGCGATGGGAAACACGACAATACGATTTAGAAAAGTTAGATCGTATAGATTTAGTGGTATCTCATTTTATGCAAGGTCCTATTGCGCATGTTTTTATTACATTTGGTTTTGATGGTGGCGAACATCTCGCATTTTCTTTAGAGGTTCGTCAGGAAAAGGATGAAGGTTTCTCCACCATTGGCGGTTTTTTTCGGCAGTATGAATTGGCACTGGTCGTAGGTGATGAAAATGATTTGATTTATACCCGCTCAAATATTCGCGAAGAAGATGTCTATATTTATCCAATTCAAATGAATCAAACCGAAATTCAGATGTTGTTTTTAGAATTCCTGAACAAAGCCAATCGGCTAAATCATACCCCAGTTTGGTATAACACCTATATCAGTAATTGTACGACCATCTTGTTTGATTTATTAGAACATGCAGTAGGACAAATTCCACGAGATTATCGAGTTACCTTACCAGGCTTAATTCCAAACTATTTATATGACAAAAAAGTACTCGATAATGGTATCACCTTAGATCAATGGAAAGAAAAAGCACACATTAATCCCAAAATTGAGCATGTTCATGATGTACATTTACTTTCAAGTAAAGCCTTTTCTGCCTTACTCCGTGAGTAAAGCAGGCGTCCTTTTTTTATAACCACGCTGAAAGAAACAGCTAAGAAAGAGTGTTTATTTCGTTTCTTGCTGAACAGCAGGCTCTGAACTTGGACTTTGATTCACTGTTTGTGCTTCAATCACCTCGGCATTTTGATTTTTTAACTGATCAATTTCGCGTTGTAATTGATTTAATTCACGATATAACTCGTTAAAGCGATTCACACTGAGATCACTTTTAAATAGAATCATTTCATTACGGCGTTGCCAGTCATGATTCTTCAAAAACTCAAACATTTCTTCAGCTTTTTTTGTGATCTTAAGTTCTAAAGCAAACAAAGCTTGATCATTATTATGCTGTCGGCTGAATTTTAACTTTTCTTTCATTGGCTCACGCAAGTCTGCTTTCATCTCCAAAGCATCAAGCGCTTGTAAAGCTGTCGCATAAATTTGTTGGTCACGCGTTTGATATTCAGATTGAATTTTCTTCACTAGGACAAACATCTTTTCGGTGTCTTGATATTTATTCTTTTTATCTAATTCTAGGCGACGAACGTTCAGAAACTCATCCCACTTGGCTTGATCTAACTCACGTAAATACATATTTCGTGATTCAATATTGTCTACCCAATACTTCAAAATAAATTCAGAAAGTACTTTATAGTCACCATTCAAACGCTCATCTTCAACTTTAAAATTCAGAGGGGTCTTCCAATCCTTCGCTTGAACATAAAGCTGCTCAATTTTTTCTGTCATCACCAAATCAAATTGTTGACGTTGCACTTCATCATTTTTTTCATTTTGCGCGTAGGCACAATAACCAAATAATAAGGTCACCATGACGATAACCACCGCTAAAATTCCGCGCATCTCAAACTCCTATCCTTTTTTTGTTTGAGTAATGAATCACTTGCGAACAATGACAAGCACATGATGTGTATTGTATAGCATATTTTTTAAGCAGAATTAGGAATGAATTTAGTGGATATTGCTGTGATTTTGTCGATTTATTCGTGATTCTGTGATCAAGTTTCAATAATTTATTACGCAAAATTCATATTTTCGACAGAAATATATCGGATTGAAACTCTGCGTTTCAGATTTAGACCTTTAATTTTGTTGTCATTGCCCACACTATAGATTCATAAATGATGATTAGAGATTTTTTATGCGTGTAGATGTGTGGTCAGATGTAGTATGCCCTTTTTGCTATATCGGAAAAAAACGTTTAGAAGCAGCAGCAGCTGCAACTGGTGTAGAACTTGAAGTCCATTGGCACAGTTTTCAGCTAGATCCTGATGCACCGCCACGTCAAGAAGTCTCAAATAGCGAACGTTTAGCATTAAAATATGGGCGTACTGTCGCTGAAGTTGAAGAAATGCAACGCAATATTGCGGAAATGGCAAAAGCAGAAGGCATCGAGTTCAATTGGGAAAATGCCAACTCAGGAAATACATTCAACGCCCATCGAATTATTCATCATGCACAAAGCTTAGGATTGGGTTCGGAAGCAAAAGAAGCCTTTTTCTATAGCTATATGACCCAAGGTTTAGCCATTGGCGAGCGTGAAACCCTCGAAGATGTTGCTTCGCGCATTGGTTTGAATCCAGTTGAAGTGGATGATATTTTGGATTCTGATCAATATGCCGATTTTGTCCAATTTGATGAAGAACTTGCACGTGATCAATTGAAAGTGACTGGCGTACCATTCTTTGTATTCGATCAGCGTGTAGCTTTAGCTGGTGCTCAACCGACTGAAGTCTTCCAAGATGTGATTAACAAAGTATTAACAACTGCCAATGAACAAACAGATCAACCCACTGTTGAAGATGCAGAAACTTGTACTGATGAGCATTGTGAAGTACCACCAAGCAAATCATAAAACACCTTCGACAACCTAAATACTGGTTTAAGGTTGCATGACTTAAGCCATATTTAGACTGTTATAAAAATAGAATTCAGCGTTGCATAAACAAGCCTATTCAAGTGAATCGAAACTGAATATACTTCATGTATAGATTCACTGCATGACTCTATACATGGTAAATTTTTATAGACCTCTTTCCCCAAGGAGGTCTTTTTTTATCTATAAAACAATCATTTAATAAAATTATTTCAGTTTCAAGTCTTCTCATTATCTGTTCCAATTTTAAATCACTTCAAATTCATTGTTGTTTATTGTGAATTTTGTTGAACAATTCATTAGAATAGATCAAACATTGATTTTTAATAATATCACGATGCTTAAGCCCATTTTTAATTTTATAAATAAATTCAGTGGCTTAACAATGAAAATGACTTAGAGCGAATATGAAAAGAATCATGCAGCAATTCAAACCGTCAACCTTAAGTCTTGTCTTAAGTTGTAGCTTTTTAAGTACTTTCGTGTATAGCCAAGATCAGATAGATCACTTGACTGATCCTTATCAAACAGATGAAATCAGTGTCAGTAGCGAATTCCCTACTTTAGACTATCCTTTAGAATTTCAACAAAAAGATTGGCCAACATCGGATGAAAATAGCTTAGGTTGGATTAACTACGTTCCTCGCATGGTAGATTCAACCCCCACACTATTCCCTGAACAATCCAATAAAATAATATACGCCCCGACCCAAGCGACTGAAGATTTATCATGGATTGACCGACGTCAAAAATCGATTCGCCACTGGGCAGACCGAACCGCTCAGCGAATCGATGGTTGGTTTGGTGAAGGTTATGAAGATGAAACCGCCAAAGCAACGCTACGTGTAATCTTTGATAATAAATGGAATAAGTATGATGGTTACGAATTCAAGCCACGTATACGCGGTAAAATCGACTTACCAACCTTAGAGCGTAAATTAAGTTTAGTCTTTGGTGATGATTCACTGGATAATGAAATTGACAACAATATTGCCATTACCAATGAAAATCCCGCTGCAGATCCCGACAAAAATGTCGACACTAAGCGAATCCGTGAAGATAACAGTTCGATCGCATTACGTTGGTCACAACTGTCTGATAAGTTACCTTTCGATTTAGATGCTGACTTAGGTATTCGATCTGGAGATGACATTTATGCCCGCTTAAAGGCAAAAAAAGATTGGACTCTCGGGAATGATTTTTCCTTTCATGCTGAACAAATCTATCGTTATGGTATAGATAGTGAAAATTATCTAAGAACCAATTTGGAACTCACCCACGCACGTCCAAATGAAGCATTTATTTCAAATCAGCTTTATCTAACTTATGCGGATGAGCAAGATGATGATTGGACTTGGGATAATCGTACCTATCGCCAACATCAGTTTTTCCATGATAACCGCTTTAACTACGGTATGTATGTGGGTGGTTATTACAACGAAGATGATTTACGTATGAACAGTTGGGGACCTTTTGTTTCGTGGCGCCAACCCTTATTCCGCGAATGGTTCTTTGTTCAAAGTGATCTTAACTATTTTAATGACAAGCGTGAAGATCGATCACACTATCCTCGTGCTTTAGTTCGTCTTGAAGCTAGATTTTAGCGCTCGATAATAGTCATAAAAAAGCCCATCATTGATGGGCTTTTTTTGGATCTTAGATTCTCAAATGACAGGCTTTTGAATCACGATACGATCATTACGTGTAATACGTGTTTTTTTAGGCGCCACTTCAGCTTCAGTTTTAGGTAAAACATAATCGACACGATCTGTGCGTGCGATACGTTTACTATCCACAAAAGAATTAATATCAAACTGTGGAATTTGATGCTTCACCACGGTTACACGATCATTTCGAACAATTTTTTTCACATCATGTTCTGCATAAGTGACATTAGTTAAGCTCAGACAAAACATGCTAAATGCGAGCATCATTGAAGTTTTCATAGAATATTCCCAATATTTAATGATCGCTATTATAGATTAATTATTATTTTTTAATATGTTCTACAAATCAAAACTTGGACGTATTTTTTTATCATTAACATCGAAAAAATTTATCTAGTTTAACCCAAAGCTTAAATAGTTCCTTTTTACATCCTACGACGGCGCTGCATAAAAAAAGCCTATCCGAAGATAGGCTTTCGATCACAATTTAAAATATGCGCTTATTTCAATAATAAGCTGTTAATGCGTTTTAGATATGCAGCTGGATCTTCTGGTAAACCACCTTCCGCAATCATCGCTTGATCAAAAATCACATTTGCAAGATCGTCAAATTGTGCTGAACCATCCAATTTTTTCACTAATGGATGCTCAGGGTTAATCTCTAAAATTGGCTTGCTTTCTGGGACTGCTTGACCTGCTTGTTTTAACATGCGAATCAACTGTGGAGACAATTCGCCTTCACCAGTTACCAGACACGCTGGAGAATCAACCAAACGAGTGGTTACACGCACTTCTTTGGTTTTGTCTTTTAATGACTCAGACAGCTTTTCAACCACAGGTTTAAACTGCTCAGCCGCCGCTTCTAATGCTTTTTTCTCTTCAGCATCCTGTAAATCACCTAAGTCTACAGCACCTTTTGCGACATTCTGCATTGGTGTCCCGTCAAACTCATGAACAAATTCCATTGCCCATTCATCTACACGTTCAGTCATTAGCAGAACATCGATGCCTTTTTTCTTGAATAACTCAAGTTGTGGCGAGTTTTTAGCAGCGGCTAAGCTTTCCGCCGTTACATAATAAATCGCCTTTTGACCTTCTTTCATTGCTGCTTTGTAGTCAGCCAATGAAGTAGTGACCTCATCATTGTTTGAAGTTGCAAAGCGTAGAAGCTTCAAAATTCGGTCACGATTGGTGAAATCTTCACCCAAACCTTCTTTTAAGACAGACCCAAACTCAGCATAAAACTTCTTAAATTTCTCTTGATCTGCTTCATCTTCAGATTTAGCTAAAGTATCTAAAGTTGTTAAGATTCGACGTGTGTTGCCTTCACGGATGGTTTTAACATCTCGACTTTCTTGAAGTAATTCACGACTCACATTTAACGGTAAGTCTGCGCTATCCACAACACCTTGTACGAAACGTAAATAGTTCGGGATGAGATTATCTGCATCATCCATGATGAAGACACGTTTCACATAGAGCTTGATACCTGCTTTCGCTTCCCGTGAGAAAATGTTGTGCGGTGCTTTACTTGGGATATACAGTAATTGCGTATATTCAGTGCTCCCTTCTACACGGTTATGCGCCCAAGTAATCGGTGCTTCAAAGTCGTGACTTAAGTTTTTATAAAACTCAATATACTGTTCTTCAGTAATGTCATTCTTACTACGTGTCCACAATGCGCTGGCAGAATTGATCGCCTCCCATTCACCCGTTTTGACATACTGGCCTGGTTTGGCTTCTTCTCCCTCAGCCGCTTCTTCTTGTTGCCATACCTCTTTTTCCATTTGAATTGGTAAACTGATATGGTCTGAATATTTATTGATAATTTGCTTTACTTTATAACTTTGCAAATAATCTAATGCGTCTTCACGCAAGTGTAGAATAATATCTGTACCGCGACCTTCTTTTGTAATTTGCTCAACTTCAAATTCGCCTGTACCACCACTGATCCAACGTACACCTTCTGAAGCTTCAGCCCCTGCACGACGTGATTCAACTGTGATTTTATCAGCGACAATAAAGCCAGAATAAAAACCGACACCAAACTGACCAATTAACTGTGCATCTGACTTTTGATCACCGGTTAATTTAGACATAAAGTCTTTAGTACCAGATTTAGCAATCGTACCCAAATTATCAATAGCTTCTTGTTGGCTTAAACCAATACCGTTGTCTGAAATGGTGATGGTTTTATTATCTTTATCCAATTGTACGCGTACACGTAAATCTGGATCATTTTCATAGTATTCAGGATGATTAATCCCTTCAAAACGTAATTTATCACATGCGTCTGAAGCGTTTGAAATTAGCTCACGAAGGAAAATTTCTGGATTTGAATAAAGTGAATGCGTCACTAAATGTAAAAGCTGAGCAACTTCCGCTTGGAAACTATGTTTTTGTGTATTCTGCTCGCTCATAAACTACTCCTTAAACACATCAAAACAATTTTTTTGAATGCTTAATGAATGGTGTAGCTTCTAATTTTTTCAATGGTCAAAATTAAATTTTTTTAAAAAGGACCTTGTTTGTAAATTCGATCAAGATGTATTTCTAGTTTTTGCTGACGCATTTGATAGACATGATTTAAGCATTGCAAATTTGCTTGGCATTGATCACGTAATTCCAGCCATTTGACTTGTTCATTCTGAATGATTGATCGCATTCCCATCGGTACTAAACGACGTAGAATTTGATAAGTGGCAGCCATTTTAACATCTGCATCATTCAGGATACGATGTTCACAAACAGCTTTCTCAGTTTCGGACTGCGCCTTTTTGCAATCAAAACTCGCTGCAAATACTGGAACACTTCCACATGCAGCCAGTACAATGATGAGTTTTATGAATTGGTTCTTCATGCATACTACTCGGTTATGAGCTTTCTAGATTATTGAAAAAAATTGTTTTTTTATATGGTATTTTCTACCTGTTATAGTACAACACATAAAAAAAGCCCTATTGAATAATAGGGCTAGGAGCAACTTTATTTTTAGAATTTGTAGCTGTAACCAATGCTATAGATGACTGGATCTATATCTAGCTTGAACTTTGTTGTTCCATCTACATTCACTTCAGGGTTCAAATCTGCATAACGTACGTCAGCAAATACACCCCAGTTTTTTGCATCAGCTGGTTGGAAATTGAAACCTAACTGCGCTGCATAACCAAAATCTTCTTTTACACTTTGAACGCCTTGCTCATCCCAAGCAATAAATGCTGTTGCACCAAGACCAACATAAGGTGTAAATCCCGAGGTATTTTTAAAATGATATTTCGCAGTCAGTGTTGGTGGTAAATGTTTAATCGTCACTGCATCAGCGCCATTAATCAAAACATTATGGCGAACTGGTGTGGCTAATAATAATTCAGCAGAAATTTGATCATTAAAGAAATATTCCACCGAAGGGGTAAAAGCAAATTCATCATCGGCTTCCACTTTAGCTCCTCCTAGAGCGGCCACAGTGGTATCTTGCGTTGGAGAAATTGCAGATGCACCTACCTTAAGTTGCCATTCTCCTGCCAGTGCATTTGCTGACATCCCAACTAAAACAATCAGTGCAATTTTATTTAACATTATTATAACCTCTGAAAGAAATATCTAAATAAACCACTATTTAAATATAATAAACATGCCAAAAATTAATATGCAACTCTCAAAAATTAAATAAAATACATTTTATTTATAAATAACTGATTATAATAATAATTTATTTTAAATAATACCAATTTAGTCAATTATAAAACCATCAATTATTTTAAATAACCTATTAATCATATTATTTTACTCGGAATTTTTTATTTAATTCTACTATTTTAATCTGATTTAAAATAAAAAAGGCGATTATATTAATCGCCTTTTATTCAATCATTTTTTAAATGTAGTTATAGGACCATTGCCGCGATCCAACCAAAAATCATCAATGGAATATTGAAATGAATAAATGTCGGAATCACACTGTCTTTCATATGATCATGTTGACCATCCATATTCAAGCCTGATGTTGGTCCTAAAGTCGAGTCTGAAGCTGGAGAGCCTGCATCACCTAGAGCTGCAGCAGTACCTATGAGCGCAATTGTTGCTGCTGGACTAAAACCAAACTGAATACATAATGGGACATAAATGATTGCAAGAATTGGCACTGTGGAGAATGATGATCCTATACCTAGTGTAATTAACAATCCGATGAGTAACATCCAGAATGCTGCCCAACCTTGACTATCACCAATCCATGCGACTGAAGCCTCAACTAGCGTTGGAACCTGACCAGTAGCGCCGATCACTGCTGCAAAACCTTGTGCTGCGATCATAATAAAACCCACGAGTGCCATCATACGCATACCAGTAATGATGACATCGTCAGCTTCTTTCCACTTGAAAATACCTGCACAGCTTAGGATCGCCACACCGACTAAACCAGCTAAAATCATCGAATCAGAATACAATTGCACTGCAAGCGTTGCTAAAACAGCCCCCCCCGCCATATAAATCGTAAATTTAGAAACCTCCGGTCTCGCAGAACCTTCTTGAACACCCATTTCACCCGAAATGCTTTGTGGTTGTTCTTCGACATGAATGTCACGATATTCTCGTGGTTTACGATAGCTATAAAACACTGCGATTAATAAACCTACGAACATCCCAAACACAGGAATCGCCATCGCAGAAGGGATTTGATCATAATCAATTTGGAAGCCAAGTGGTTCACCAAAAGTATTGATGTTTTGACCTAAAATATCATTTAGGAAAATTGCACCAAAGCCGACTGGGATCAACATATAAGTTGCACATAAACCAAATGTGAGTAGACATGCAACCAATCGTCGATCAAGCTTTAAATGGTTGAATACCATCAATAATGGTGGAATCAATACAGGAATAAAAGCAATATGCACGGGAATTACGTTTTGAGAACAAACAGCCGCTATTGCAACCGTTGCAAAGATGGCATATTTGACACGATTTTGTATTTTAAGATTAGCCTCACCTTTAAGTGAATTAATCATTTTATATGCTAGAAGATCTGGCAAACCTGAACGAGCCAAAGTTAAGGCAAATGCACCAAGTACACCATAAGCTAAAGCAATCTGGGCACCCTTGCCCAAACCACCATTAAACGCTTCCATAGTGCCTTGTAAACCAAGACCAGCCAATAGGCCTCCTGTTACAGCACCAATGATCAGTGCAAATACCACAGGCACACGAGCCAAAGAGAGGCCAAACATGACCCCAATGGCAGCAAGAATTGCAAACATAAGAAATAGGAATCAGACAAAAAAACTATTTTATCAGAATTTGTTTGTAATAAATCTGCTCATCAGGGGTTGATACCTTCACTCGTCAGATTCTATTCGCCTTGCGCATTTTTTTTTGCAAATTGTTTAATATACGATGCGATCTCTTGGGCACGACTTAAAACAGCCCAATGATTCGCATCTAGCTCAACACGTTCAAAACCTGTCGCCCATTTTGGAATTTCGTCAATCAACTCTGGACTTACATATTTATCGCGTTTTAAGACTACCGCTTGAACGGGGCAAATCGCATGACGTTGACGAGGCATCATTAGACGTGGAATAAAGTTTGCCCGATACAGTGCCACACCATACTCACCATCCTTAGAGATATTTTGGTTTACAGGTAAGCCTTTTGTATCTTCAAGAATTTCAAATATTTTGCCCCAGCGATCTGGATTGAGAAAATTCCACATCGTCGGTGCAACTACGGGTAGCTGAAATAGTACGATGTACCAAGACTTAATCAATTGCTTAAAGAACTTTGGTTTTTGATGTTTGAATTGTTCACGCATCCAATAAGCAGCATGGTCCAAGCATGGTCCAGATATAGTGGTATATGAAAGAATACGACCTTTAAATTTAGATTCTGTTACGGATTCCCATGTTTGAATTGAGCCCCAATCGTGTGCTGCCACATGAAAGTTTCGATTTGGCAACAGATGATTTACCACACTCTCCAAATCCAAAGACAGTTGAGCTAATGCATAAGCGCGAATCTTTTTCGGTACGCTCGATTGACCAGCGCCACGCACATCATAAGTCACAACAAAATAATCTTCGATTAAATTCGAAATGATTGGTTCCCATACTTCTTGATTGTCTGGATAACCATGCACAAGCACCAATGCCGGCTTATTCCGATCTCCCCATGTTTTAGCATAGAGTTTTTGTTGATCTGTCGTGTTAATCCAATGCGATTCAAATTGCATAATATGCTCAACCTTTTTTGTTATTGATTGACCGTTTTCTTGGTCTACGATGATTTTCGATCAATGCCAGAATATTTTTTGTACTTTAGTATGCTAACTAATGAAATAAAAATAATTGACCTAAATGAGTATTTTGAAAAAGCTAACGACAATTCCGTTAATCTCCAAGTATATGTTTAATAGCTTTGCACCCTTTCAAGGCGCAGGCATTACTATCGATAAAATCGACTTAAAAAATCATCATATTCGTGTAAAAATGCCACTTACACGAAAAAATAAAAATATTGTGGGTGTCCACTTTGGCGGTAGCCTTTATTCTATGGTTGACCCATTCTATATGACATTACTCATGTATCACTTAGGTGATAAATATATTGTTTGGGATAAGGCTGCAAGCATCGATTTTTTAACTCCTGGTCGTAGCACTGTTTATGCAGATATCCGCATTGATTCCAGTGAAATACAACTCATCAAAGAGCTCGCTAGCAATCATGCTCCTGTTTACCGTAACTATACTGTGAATATTATGGATGAATCAGGCTTACGGATCGCAGAAGTTCACAAAACTGTGTATATCCGTCGCAAGAAGGCAAAAGCCACACGTTTCCGTTAATAAAAAAAGCGCTCTATGAGCGCTTTTTTTTATCACTTTAGCAAATTAACGATTATTTTGTTCTATTGCTTTTGCTCTATCGCTGCTCCTGCACCGCCGCCAATTGCACCACCAATTGCAGCGCCAGAGTTACCACCAAAAATACTTTTACCTACTGCAGACCCGATTGCACCGCCTACACCACTATAAGTGGCATTACGATCTGAGCCCCCTTGAGCTTTACTACCTACAGCGGCACCTGCACCACCACCAAGCGTTGCACCAACACCACCACCAACATTATTACCAACACCACCACCAAGTGCACCGCCTGCAGCAGCTGCACCAATACGCTGTTGATTCGGCGTCATGCTTTCACAACCTGCAAGGAGCATTGTAGATACGGTTGCCATCGCCATGACAGCTGTTAACTTTTTCATCTTGATGTCCCTCTTTGTCTATTTATATAAGCATATCGCGATCTAGAGAATAAAATTTTCAATTTCTGTTACAAGACAACGCGAAAATGATGCTATTTGTAAAGATTTTTTTTCAAAATAGATATTTAGCCTCAAATTCACATTATCAAACTCAATAAAAAAAGGCACCCGTAGGTGCCTTCTTAATTCAGTTTAGATTAAAACTGATCTTCATTTAATGCTTGTGAGAACGCTTGGTCAACTTCAGAGAAGTCATTAACCAATTCGTGTTCAGCAGCTTCTGCTTCTTGACGACGACGCTCTAAGTGGTAAGCCAAACCTGTACCCGCTGGGATCAAGCGACCAACAACCACGTTTTCTTTTAGACCGCGTAAATCATCTTCTTTACCTGTTACAGCAGCTTCAGTTAACACACGTGTTGTTTCCTGGAACGATGCAGCAGAAATGAACGAGTCAGTAGAAAGTGAAGCTTTCGTGATACCCATCAATTGACGTTCAAACTTCGCAGGGAACTTGTTCTGAGCAAGTACTGCTTGGTTTTCTTGGACAACACGGATGTAATCCACTTGCTCGCCTTTGATGAAGCTTGTATCACCACCATCGATGATCTCAACTTTACGCAACATTTGACGTACGATGACTTCAATGTGCTTATCGTTGATTTTTACACCTTGGAGACGATATACGTCTTGAACTTCATTCACGATGTAGTTTGTCAACGCCACTTCACCTTTCAAACGTAAGATGTCATGTGGATTTTGCGGACCATCAGAAATCGTTTCACCACGGTTAACATGCTCACCTTCAAACACGTTAATCGTACGCCACTTAGGAATTAACTCTTCGTAAATCTCTGAGCCATCATCCGGTGTGATCACAAGACGATTCTTACCTTTAGTTTCTTTACCAAAGCTTACAACACCTGAAACTTCTGCAAGGATCGCATGTTCTTTCGGCTTACGCGCTTCAAACAAGTCAGCTACGCGTGGAAGACCACCGGTAATATCACGAGTACGTGAAGTTTCTTGAGGTACACGACCAATTACATCACCCACACCAATTGTTTCGCCATCACGGACAGTCACAATTGTATTTTGTGGTAAGAAGTAGAACTGTTCACCACCATCAACTGTATCTAATACAATCGCTGGACGTAAGTCTTTACCAGAAGCTGGACGAGACGTTACAGGTAAAATTTCAACTGTCGTCATACCAGTTGCATCATCTGTTTTCGATGTTGCAGTCACGCCATCAGCGATTTGGCTGAAACGTGCTTTACCAGCAACTTCTGTTACCAATGGATGCGTATGCGGATCCCAAGTCGCTACAATACCGCCAGCTTCTACCGCACCACCATCTTTAATCAAGATTGAGGCACCGTAAGGAAGTTTATAGCGCTCACGCTCACGACCGATGTCATCAGTGATACCAATCTCACCAGAACGAGATACAGACACTAAGTGACCTTTAGCGTGTTGCACTGTCTTCACATTATGGAAACGGACAAAGCCTGCATTACGTACTTGAACACTGTTCGCAGCAGAAGTTCGGCTCGCAGCACCACCCACGTGGAATGTACGCATCGTTAACTGTGTACCTGGCTCACCAATGGATTGAGCAGCCATTACACCCACTGATTCACCTGGATTCACCAAGTGACCACGTGCAAGGTCACGACCATAACATTTCGCACATACACCAAAAGTAGATGCACAGTTTACTACTGAACGCACTTTAACTTCATCGACACCTTGCTCTTCTAGGTAGTTTGCAAGTTTCTCATCGATGAGTGTATTACGTGGCAGTACCACTTCATCAGAACCTGGTCGCTTCGCATCTTCAGCCAGTACACGACCGAGCACACGAGTACCTAAGTTCTCGATAACATCACCACCTTGAATGAATGGCGTCATTACGAGACCGTCAAAAGTACCGCAATCTGGCTCAGTAATCACTAAGTCTTGCGCTACGTCTACAAGACGACGTGTCAAGTAACCCGAGTTCGCTGTCTTCAATGCTGTATCGGCCAAACCTTTACGCGCACCGTGTGTTGAAATGAAGTACTGAAGTACTGTCAAACCTTCACGGAAGTTCGCTTTAATTGGTGTCTCAATAATCGAGCCATCCGGTTTTGCCATCAAACCACGCATACCTGCAAGCTGACGAATCTGTGCTGCACTACCACGGGCACCAGAGTCAGACATCATGTAGATGGAGTTGAATGATTTTTGTTTCTCATCTTCGCCCTGTTTGTTCTTAACAGTCGTGTAAGACAAGTTATCCATCATCGCTTTCGCTACTTGGTCGTTTGTACGTGCCCAAATATCGACAACTTTGTTATAACGTTCACCGGCAGTTACGAAACCTTGTTCGAACTGTTGCTCAATTTCACGAACTTCAACTTCAGCTTTCTCGATGATTGAATACTTCGCAGGTGGAATCACCATGTCTTCCATACCAACAGACACGCCTGAACGTGTTGCTTGACGGAAACCGAGGTACATCAATTGGTCAGCAAAAATAACAGTATCTTTCAAACCAAGCTTACGGTAGCAAGAGTTGATCAATTTAGAGATGTTCTTTTTGGTCATCTCAACGTTGATTTGCTCGAAGCTTAAACCTTCTGGCACAACTTCCCAAAGTAAACAACGGCCTGGCGTTGTATCAACGATAATGGTTTGTTGCTCACGCTCACCATTTTCATTGATCACAGTTTGATGTACACGAGCTTTAACGCGAGCATGTAAATCAACTTGACCTGTTGCAAGCGCACGGTTTACTTCGTGAGTATCCGCGAACACCATGCCTTCACCTTTGGCATTGATTGCATCACGCGTGATGTAATACAAGCCTAAGACAACGTCTTGCGATGGAACGATGATTGGTTCACCGTTTGCTGGAGACAAGATGTTGTTCGTTGACATCATTAACGCACGAGCTTCTAATTGAGCTTCAAGTGTTAATGGAACGTGTACCGCCATTTGGTCACCATCGAAGTCGGCGTTGAACGCAGCACATACGAGTGGGTGTAGACGGATTGCTTTACCTTCAATCAGTACAGGCTCAAATGCTTGAAGACCTAAACGGTGAAGTGTTGGCGCACGGTTCAACATCACTGGATGTTGACGAATCACAGATGCTAGAACGTCCCAAACTTCTGGAGTCTCACGCTCAACCATTTTCTTCGCAGCTTTAATGGTAGTTGCTTGACCAGACGCTTGTAATTTCGCGAAAATAAACGGCTTGAATAACTCAAGTGCCATTTTCTTAGGAAGACCACATTGGTGAAGACGTAAAGTAGGACCTACAGTAATTACCGAACGACCAGAATAGTCAACACGCTTACCAAGTAAGTTTTGACGGAAACGACCTTGTTTACCTTTGATCATGTCTGCCAAAGATTTAAGAGGACGTTTGTTCGAACCCGTAATCGCACGACCACGACGACCGTTGTCTAACAATGCATCTACAGACTCTTGTAACATACGTTTTTCGTTACGTACGATGATGTCTGGAGCAGCTAGGTCAAGAAGACGCTTTAAACGGTTGTTACGGTTAATCACACGACGATAAAGATCGTTCAAATCAGATGTCGCGAAACGACCACCTTCAAGTGGTACAAGCGGACGAAGATCTGGTGGAAGTACTGGAAGTACAGTCAACACCATCCATTCTGGTTTGTTATTCGACTCTTTGAACGCTTCCATTAACTTCAAACGCTTAGATGCTTTCTTAAGCTTCGTTTCAGAAGTTGTATTCGGAATTTCTTCACGTAAACGAGAAATCTCAGCTTCAAGATCAATGTCTTTCAACAAATCTTGAACTGCTTCAGCACCCATTTTCGCAGTGAATTCATCACCGTGCTCTTCTAATGCTGTGAAGTATTCTTCATCATTCAGAAGTTGGTATTTTTCGAAAGGAGTCATACCAGGATCTGTTACAACGTAAGATTCGAAATACAATACACGTTCGATATCACGTAGCGTCATGTCTAAAAGAAGACCGATACGGCTAGGCAGTGATTTTAAGAACCAAATGTGTGCAACTGGTGAAGCAAGCTCAATGTGACCCATACGTTCACGACGAACTTTCGCAGTTGTTACTTCAACGCCACATTTTTCACAAATGACGCCTTTGTATTTCATACGCTTGTATTTACCACACAAGCATTCGTAATCTTTTACTGGACCAAAAATTTTGGCACAGAATAAACCATCACGTTCAGGTTTGAACGTACGATAGTTAATTGTCTCTGGCTTTTTAACTTCACCATGAGACCATGACTTAATCATTTCTGGTGACGCAAGACCAATACGGATGCGATCAAACTCTACAGGAGCATGACCGTCTGAATCCGTCTTTTTGCGCATGATATCGAGCAAGTCTTTCAATTTTTTTCTCCGTGTGTTGTGGAGATTTTCACTTCACAACTGGGTCACAAATATTGTTTTTTAACTGAATTGGTAATCTCCCCTAACCCCTCTTTTTTAAAGAGGGGAAAGTCTCCCCCTTATCAAAGGGGGCTTTAGGGGGATTTAGTCACCATTTTTCAGTTCAATGTTGATACCTAAAGAACGGATCTCTTTGGTCAATACGTTGAACGATTCAGGCATACCTGGGTCCATATAATGGTTACCATCTACAATGTTCTTATAGATACGGGTACGACCCTCAACGTCATCCGACTTCACAGTCAGCATTTCTTGAAGCGTATAAGCTGCGCCATATGCTTCGAGTGCCCAGACCTCCATCTCACCGAAACGCTGACCACCGAATTGTGCTTTACCACCAAGCGGCTGTTGCGTTACAAGCGAGTAAGAACCTGTAGAACGCGCATGCATCTTGTCATCAACCAAGTGGTTCAATTTCAACATGTACATGTAACCTACAGTTACAGGACGGTCAAAACGTTCACCAGTACGGCCATCATACAGTACTGTCTGACCAGTACGTGAAAGACCAGATAGTTCTAATAACTCTTTGATTTGACCTTCTTCGGCACCGTCAAATACTGGTGTTGCAAGTGGAACACCTTTACGGAGGTTGCCTGAAAGTGCCAAGATTTCATCATCAGTTAAGCTATCAAGATCTTCTTGCTCGCCACCAACTTTGTTGTAAATCTTGTCTAAGAATTCACGAAGTTCAAGTACAGTACGTTGTTCTTTCAACATTTGATCGATCTTGTCACCAAGACCTTTCGCAGCCATACCCAAGTGAGTTTCAAGAATCTGACCCACGTTCATACGTGAAGGTACACCTAGTGGGTTCAATACGATATCTACTGGAACACCATTCGCATCATGTGGCATGTCTTCAACTGGCAAGATGTTTGATACAACACCTTTGTTACCATGACGACCCGCCATCTTATCACCAGGCTGAATACGACGTTTTACTGCTAGGTAAACTTTAACAACTTTCAATACGCCAGTTGTTAACTCATCACCTGTAGAAAGCTTACGTTTTTTCTCAGCGAATTTCTCATCGATTTCAAGACTCTTTTCTTTCAAGAATACTTGAATTTGAGTTAAACGCTCCGCGATGCCTTCATCTACTGGTTGGATATCAAGTAGATCAACAAGTTCTAGATTTGAAAGAACTTCATCAGTTAACTTATCGCCACGTTTTGTTGTACCGCCGCCATTAGACTCTTGACCATTCAACAAACGTACAACGCGCTCACGTGCAGCTTCTTCGAAGATTTTGTATTCTTCTTTCAAATCTTTACGGTATGCATCAAGTTGAGCTTTTTCAATCGCTTGAGCACGTTCGTCTTTCTCGATACCATCACGAGTAAACACTTGAACGTCGATGACTGTACCCTTCGTACCAGATGGAACACGAAGTGAAGAGTCTTTCACATCAGCTGCTTTTTCACCAAAGATTGCACGAAGCAATTTTTCTTCAGGAGTCAACTGCGTTTCGCCCTTAGGTGTTACTTTACCAACTAAAATGTCACCAGCAGTTACTTCAGCACCGATATAGACAATACCTGATTCATCAAGCTTAGAAAGTGCAGCCTCGCCTACGTTCGGAATATCAGCAGTAATTTCTTCAGAACCAAGTTTAGTATCACGCGCAACACAAGAGAGTTCTTGAATGTGAATAGACGTCAAACGATCTTCTTGAAGAACACGCTCAGATAATAAGATCGAGTCTTCGTAGTTATAACCGTTCCAAGTCATGAACGCGACACGCATGTTTTGACCAAGAGCCAATTCACCGCCATCAGTTGATGGACCATCAGCAAGTACATCACCACGACCAACTTTGTCGCCTAGGTTCACAAGTACTTTTTGGTTAATACATGTGTTTTGGTTTGAACGTGTGTATTTAATCAAGTTGTAGATATCTACACCTGCTTCACCCGCAACCATTTCATCTTCATTCACACGAATAACGACACGAGATGCATCTACGTATTCAATACGCCCGCCACGTTTCGCGATCACACACACGCCTGAGTCATGCGCCACGTTCGCTTCCATACCTGTACCAACAAGAGGCTTGTCAGCAATCAGCGTAGGAACAGCCTGACGTTGCATGTTTGAACCCATCAATGCACGGTTCGCATCATCGTGTTCAAGGAATGGAATCAGTGACGCAGCCACAGAAACAACCTGCTGAGCAGATACGTCCATGTGCGTTACTTTTTCTGGCGGCATACGTACGAAGTCACCTTGGTGACGAACAGATACGAATTCTTCTGTTAAGTTGCCATCTTTATCCAATTGAGAATCGGCCTGTGCAATCACAGTACCTACTTCTTCAATTGCTGATAAATATTCAACTTCATCCGTTACACGACCATCAACAACTTTACGATATGGAGTTTCTAAGAAACCAAAGCTATTCGCTTTCGCATATACAGATAATGAGTTGATCAAACCAATGTTTGGACCTTCAGGCGTTTCAATTGGACAAACACGACCGTAGTGAGTTTGATGTACGTCACGTACTTCGAAGCCCGCACGTTCACGTGTTAAACCACCTGGACCTAATGCTGATACACGACGTTTGTGTGTAATTTCAGACAATGGGTTGTTTTGATCCATGAACTGAGATAACTGGCTTGAACCAAAGAATTCTTTGATTGCAGCCGCTACTGGTTTAGCATTAATCAAGTCTTGTGGAGACAAGTTATCTGTCTCTGCTTGTGATAAACGCTCTTTCACAGCACGTTCAACACGAACTAGACCAACACGGAATTGGTTTTCTGTCATTTCTCCAACAGAACGCACGCGACGGTTACCTAGGTGGTCGATATCATCGACTTCACCTTTACCGTTACGGATTTCAACCAGTGTTTTTAATACGTCAATAATGTCATCGTTTGAAAGAATACCTTCAACTTCACGCGACTTCTGATCTGTACCCACTTCGTAAGGACGACCCAAACGACGGTTGAACTTCATACGACCGACTGGTGATAAATCATAACGTTCAGAAGAGAAGAACAAGTTATTGAACAAGTTTTCTGCAGCTTCTTTCGTTGGTGGCTCACCTGGACGCATTACCTTGTAAATTTCTACAAGCGCTTCTTCACGACCAGAAGTCGTATCAGCACGTAATGAATCAGCTACGAATGAACCGCGATCGATGTCATTGGTATAAAGTAGGTTAAATTGCTTAACGCCGCCTTCAGCAATTTTAACCATCACTTCATGGCTAAGAACCGTGTTTGCAGCAATCACATCACCATTGTGTAATGTAATGTCTTCAGCAGTAATACGCTCATACAAATATTCATCAGGTACTGGAAGTTTAGTTAAGCCTGCAGCTTCCATTTGACGAACATGACGCGCATTAATACGTTTACCTTGCTCAACGATTGTCTTACCGTCATTATCTGTGATATCAAATTGTGCCATTTCGCCACGCAGACGCTCTGGAACCAAGTCAATTTGATAGCTGCCCATGTCTAGATATACAGGAACTTTTTCATAGAACATGTCTAGAATTTGTTCGTTTGTATAGTTCAAGGCACGAAGAATCACAGTCGCAAGTAACTTACGACGACGGTCAATACGTACGTATACTAAGTCTTTAGCATCAAATTCAAAGTCTAACCATGAGCCACGGTAAGGAATGATACGTGCAGAATAAAGCACCTTACCACTTGAATGCGTCTTACCTTTGTCATGATCAAAGAACACACCAGGTGAACGATGTAATTGAGATACGATTACACGCTCAGTACCATTGATCACGAACGTACCGTTCTGTGTCATAAGTGGCATTTCACCCATGTACACTTCTTGTTCACGTACGTCTTTAATTGATTTCGTTTCGCGATCTTTAATGATCAAACGAATTTTTACGCGCATTGGTGCCGCATAAGTTGAGCCACGAAGAATACATTCGCGAACGTCAAACTCTGGTTTACCAAGGCTATACTCAACGAATTCTAAAGCAGCATTCCCAGAATAACTTTCAATTGGAAAAACTGAACGAAATGCGGCTTGGAGACCGATATCTTCGCGGTTTTTTGGTGTTTTGCCATCTTGAAGGAACGTTCTGTACGAGTCGACTTGAATCGCGAGCAGGTACGGAGCATCCATCACTTGGGGCAATTTACCAAAATTCTTACGGATCCGTTTCTTTTCGGTATATGAGTATGCCATCTGGAGTCCTCGGAAAGTAAACTAAACCCGCCTGCAGAACGGGTCTAGAAGGAATTACGCAGGTCGATATGACCACCACTTTGTTCAAATGCTGCAATGTTCAGTGGTATTAAAACGCTTAACAATATTTTTAAACATGGAAAAATATTGGTAAGCGTTTGATTTTATTCAATTATAGTTGGTATTGATGATTTTTACATCAAGTTAACAAAAATCGAGCCGATAATTGTAACGCAAAAAGGCTGATGACCCAAGAGCCATCAGCCAATTTTTGGGGTCAAATTAATATTGGCCCCATGGCGAAATTACTTAACAGTAACTTGAGCACCAGCTTCTTCAAGTTTCTTCTTAAGTTCTTCAGCTTCTTCTTTAGAAACACCTTCTTTAAGAAGAGCTGGAGCGCCTTCAACTAAATCTTTAGCTTCTTTAAGACCAAGACCAGTAGCTTCACGAACTGCTTTAATTACAGCAACTTTGTTAGCACCGAAAGAAGTCAACTCTACGTTGAATTCAGTTTGTTCTTCAGCAGCAGCAGCGCCAGCACCTGGAGCAGCAGCTACAGCTACAGCAGCAGCAGATACATTGAATTTCTCTTCAAAAGCAGAGATAAGTTCAACAAGTTCAAGAACAGTTTTTTCAGCAACTGCGTTTAAGATTTCTTCGTTAGTTAAAGCCATGAGAATAACTCCAAATGGATATTGAATGGTGTGGAAATTGATTTATTAAGCTTAAGCAGCTTCTGACTCGTTTTTCTCTTTGAGCGCAGTAATAAGGCGACCCAATTTCGAAATAGGAGCTTGAAGAACGTTTGCAAGCATAGTAAGCGCTTTTTCTTGGTTCGGAAGGTTCGCGATTACGCTAACTTCAGCACCTTGATAAACCTTGCCATCGAATGCAGCAGCTTTAAGTTCAAATGCTTTATTAGTTTTAGCAAATTCTTCAAACAAACGAGCAGCTGCGCCCATGTCGTCTTCAGAAGTCGAGAAAGCTAAAATTGTTGGGCCAACAAGGTTGTCGTTCAAGATATCGAACTGAGTATCTTGAAGAGCACGTTTAGCTAAAGTATTACGCACGATACGTGTAGTAACACCTAGTTTACGAGCTTCAACACGAAGAGCAGTTAATTGCTCAACAGTTAAACCTTGGTAGTCAGCAACAACAGCAGTGAAAGCAGTAGAAGCAACAGCGTTAACTTCAGCTACGATCTGTTTTTTGTCTTCGATAAGAAGAGCCATTGTAAAACCTCCTAACGGTGATTTATGTACTCACGCGAAGTACACTCCCAGTTCGTTAACTCATCACTGAGTCAACACGCGGAGGATGAACTAAATCACACCACCGCGTCTACGCAGGCTGGAATATTAAGAGCGAAGCATAAAACTCCCCTCGCCTGAGGTCTTTGACGCTGATAAATTCTCATTTACCAATTCAAAGTTTGCCTAAGTTCGCAAGAAATCCAAAACCGGTATCTTGCGTAAGATTTGAAGCAACGCTTCAAATCTTACTCAGGGCTTTAAAATTCTGTCTAAGTTAAACTTAGTTAGAAACGTTAGTTACATCAATAGTAAGACCAGGACCCATAGTTGAGCTTAAAGTGATCTTTTTGATATAAACACCTTTAGAAGTTGCAGGTTTTGCTTTCTTAAGGTCAGCTACAAGAGCTTCAACGTTTTGACGAACAGCTTCAGCAGTGAAACCTACTTGACCGATCGCAGCATGGATGATACCCGCTTTGTCTACACGGTAACGTGCTTGACCAGCTTTTGCATTTTTAACTGCAGTTGCTACGTCAGGAGTTACAGTACCCACTTTAGGGTTTGGCATTAAGCCACGTGGACCAAGGATTGTACCCAACTTACCTACAACGCGCATTGCATCTGGAGCAGCAATCACTACGTCAAAGTCAAGGTTACCCGCTTGAATGCTTTCAGCAAGGTCATCAAAACCAACTACGTCCGCGCCTTCAGCTTTAGCAGCTTCAGCAGCAGCACCTTGAGCAAACACAGCTACACGTACAGTTTTACCAGTACCTGCAGGAAGTGTAGTCGCGCCACGAACAACTTGGTCAGATTTACGAGGATCAACACCTAGATTTACAGCTACATCCAAAGATTCTTTGAATTTAGCAGCTGGAAGGCTAGAAAGTACTGCTACAGCTTCTTCCAAAGTATAAACTTTGTTCGCTTCTACAGCAGCTGCAATCGCTTTTTGACGTTTAGTTAATTTAGCCATGTCTTAAAGCTCCACTTCCAAGCCCATAGAACGTGCAGAACCAGCAATGGTACGTACACGCGCGTCTAAGTCAGCACCAGTTAAATCTGGTTCTTTAGTAGTCGCGATCTCTTCTAATTGAGCACGAGTCAACTTACCAACTTTAGTTTTGTTAGGTACAGCTGAACCCTTTTGGATACCAGCAGCTTTCTTAAGAAGAATAGCAGCAGGCGGAGTTTTCATGATAAATGTGAACGACTTGTCGTTGTACACAGTGATCACTACAGGAATCGGAAGACCAGCTTCAAGTTTTTGTGTAGCAGCATTGAATTCTTTACAGAATGCCATGATGTTTACACCACGTTGACCTAGTGCAGGACCGATTGGTGGAGATGGATTCGCTTTACCAGCTGGAACTTGCAGCTTGATATAGCCGTCAATCTTCTTAGCCATTTCAATTACCTCTGGGTACAAACGCCGATTAAGGCTCCCCAATATTTACAAGTAACGATACCGTTACAACAACAATGCCCGATTAATAAAATCGGGCGTTTTCAACCAATTCAGATTAAATTGTTTTTTCGACTTGGCGAAATTCCAATTCAACTTGAGTTGGTCGATTGAATACATTAATCGTCAACGTTAAGCGTGACTTTTCGTACTGGACTTCTTCCACCACACCTTTAAAGTCTGTGAATGGACCATCAGTAACCAATAATTCTTCGCCTGGCTCGAACATTGTCTTAGGACGAGGTGCTTCGCCAGTATTGCGTACACGTGCAAGAATCGCGTCAGCTTCTTTTTGCGTAATTGGAGCAGGCTTTTCTGCCGTACCACCAATAAATCCGAGTACTTTTGGACATTCTTTAACAATGTGCCAAGTATCATCATTCATTTCCATTTCAACTAACACATAGCCTGGAAAGAATTTACGCTCTGACTTACGTTTCTTACCATCCTTCATCTCTACCACTTCTTCGGTAGGAACAAGGACTTCACCAAAGCTATCGGCAACAGCGCTACGCTGGATTCGATCATTAAGCGAACGCATCACTTGTTTTTCATAACCTGAATAGGCATGAATAATGTACCAACGTTTCATAGCTCTTTTACCCGATAATAAACTTCATCAACCAACTAATAATGTAATCAAAACACCATAAACCAATAGCGGTGATTACAACAACAAGTAACACTTGCCATGATGCAGTTACTGTTTCTTGCTTTGTTGGCCAAATCACTCGACGCAGTTCAATGCGTGAGTCTTTCAACAAACGAACAAAGCCTTTGCCTTGATGGGTGGCGTATAATAAACCTAAAGCCACAACGATACAAGCCAAAATTACCCCAACACGCACCCAAATATTGTTTGCGGGAACCCAATATGCTGGAAGATGTTGATTTACCATAAGTGCACCAGCAAGTAATGCCAATGCAATAATCCATAAAATCACGTCAACTGGTGAACCAGATTTAACGACTTCAGCGGAATTGTTTCTTTGAGGAATTGGCGCGTCGCTTAATGCGTCACGCGATTTATCATTCGACATTTTTGTACTCGTCGTTGAATTCGCGACTTATTATATGACCAGTTTAGCCAGCATCAAGCTTTTTATCAAAAATAATTTGGCAGGCCAGGAGGGACTCGAACCCCCAACATTCGGTTTTGGAGACCGACGCTCTACCAATTGAACTACTGACCTATAACAAAACCGAGAATCGAAACTCTCGGTTTTCGTTTGTACTTCTATTATGCAGTTACTTTCGCAACAACACCAGCACCAACTGTACGACCACCTTCACGGATCGCAAAACGTAGACCTGGGTCCATTGCGATTGGG
>NZ_JBWYIL010000006.1:0-172850 GCF_056779755.1 Acinetobacter sp. 24-47-66 | reverse complement strand
AGCTCATTATTCTAAACACCCCCTTTATTCGAAGGGGGTGTTTTTTTATGCAGTAAAGAAAAAAATAAAGAATTAAATATAAAGGGAAATGTATCTTAGAACTCACTGATAAAGATTTTTATATAGTGAGGAACTAATAATAAAAGCCTTCATCAAATCTTCATTGATCTGTCAGAGGAATGACACCATCATGCCGTTTAATCATGAGTCCTTAATTAAGTGATACATATGGATTTATGAGCAAGACACTTTTAAGCACAGTGCTATTGTCATTTTTAGCCCTTAGCGGTTGTAATGATTCTGATGATAAGATCACCTCAGATCAACAAAATCAAATAAATGAACCTACACTTGTTTCATTTGCAAAGCTTGATGTGGCTACCTATGCCGATGGACCAGATTCAGGACTTTATGTTAAAGGTGCAAATGGTATTTATCCACCATTTAAAGGTCAGCCAGTTCAAGGATTTTCTGGGGCATTAAAAAATGCTGATGGAACGTATCTTGTAATGTCTGATAATGGATTTGGTGCACAAGATAACTCAGCAGACTATCTATTACGTCTTTATAATATTTCAGTAGATTTTAGAACTACTAAGACCAACTCAAATAACGTTAAAGTACTGTCTCATATACAGCTTCGTGATCCGAATAAGTTAGTACCATTCAAAATTGTCAATGAGAGTACGCCAGAACGACTTTTAACAGGTGCTGATTTTGATCCGGAATCTATACAGCGTGATAAAAATGGCGATATTTGGATCGGAGATGAATTCGGTCCATTTTTACTGCATTTTAGTGCTGATGGTGTCTTAAAGAGTGCTCCGATTGCATTGCCTCATCCTGAAAAAGAAGGAGAAGAGCTTCGATCTCCACAAAATCAACTTCATCAAAGTGCGGCTGAAATAGAAAATGCGCTCGTGCAAAGAAGTGGTGGATTTGAAGGTATGGCTATTTCTCTAGATGGTCAATATTTATATCCAATGCTGGAAAAACCATTAAGCAAGAATGCGCAAAGACATTTATTAATTTCAAAATTTGATATTGCTAAAAAAGCGTATACAAATGACCATTACTATTTTGAGCTCGATCCTAAAGCAACAGCAATTGGTGATTTCCAGTTATTTAGTCAAAATGAAGGTGTTGTGATTGAGCGCGATGATTCTGAAAATAATATTGGTGGTTTCAAGAAATTAGTTCGCATACAACTGAATGAACCGAAGAGGTTGGTTAATAAGACTGACTTGGTCAATTTAATGGATATTGCGAATCCAAATCTATTATATGGTACGCCACGTGAGGGCGATATTATGACGGGTGAGCGTTTCGGTTTTCCATTCTTTACCATTGAAGATATTGTGATTGAAGGACCTGATTTAATCACAGTTCTGAATGACAATAATTTCCCGGGTTCGAGTGGACGTAATGCAAAACTTGCAGATGATAATGAAATTATTCAGATTAAATTAGACAAAAAGTTATATTAATTGTTCGAGACCTCATGGATTTTGATCTATGAGGTTTTTTATTAAATTAAGTGAAAAATATCATAATGAAATAAGTAATTTAATAAATTCGTATTTGAGCGAGATATCATCATTACTCACCAATAAAATGATGGAAACACTGATTTTCATAAGTCAAACCAACTTTGGTCTAATGCGATATTTAGATAAAAAACCTAATTTTGATTGGATTTTAGACTAACGTTCAATTTTTATTAACACAGAATTATGTGAAATTTACCTCACAGACTTTAAGCACACAATTTTGATGCGTCGCTCACAACAATTAAATTCAAAGTTGGTTGGATCGTGCTTAAAGATTATTGAAATACGATCTCTCACAGGAGGTGAGGAATGTCACAGCAAGCAATGAACGTCAATAAAATTATTGACCATGCTAAATTCACACCATTTCACTTCAATGTTGTCGCTTGGTGTTTACTCATTATCCTGTTTGATGGTTATGACTTAGCAATTAATGGCGTAGTTTTACCATTATTGATGGATGAATGGGGTTTAAGTGCTGTTCAAGCAGGCATGCTCGCAAGTACTGCACTTGCAGGGATGATGTTTGGCGCAATGATTTTTGGTTCTTTAGCAGATAAGATTGGCCGTAAAAAAGTCATTATGATCTGTATTATTTTATTCAGTGGATTAACCTTTGCGGGTGGTTTTGCATCCAATCCAACTGAGTTCGGTATTTTGCGTTTCTTGGCAGGTTTAGGGATTGGTGGTGTTATGCCAAACCTTGTGGCTTTGACCTCAGAATATGCACCTCAAAAAATGCGTAGCACCTTGGTAACTACTATGTTTAGTGGTTATGCGGTAGGTGGTGTGATGGCTGCATTATTAGGTTCTTGGTTTACACCAAGTTTTGGTTGGGAAATCATGTTCTTTATCGCAGGTATTCCATTACTTTTACTTCCAATTATTTGGAAATTCTTACCTGAGTCTTTAACTTTCATCGTAAAAGAAAATCGTCAGGAAGAAGCTCGTCAAATTGTGGCGAAGATTGAACCTAAAGTAAAAGTTGAGAAAGATACAACTTTCGAGCTTGATCAAGTAGATGAGCCTGAATCGGCAACTGTTGTCAGCTTGTTCCGTCGTGGTCGCGCTGTAAATACATTGTTGTTCTGGGTTGCATTCTTTACATGCTTATTAACCATGTACGCTCTCAGCAGCTGGTTACCGAAATTGATGATGGCTGCGGGCTACTCAATGGATAATAGCTTGATGTTCATGATGGTCATGAATGTTGGTGCGGTAGTGGGGATCGTTGGCGGTGGTATCTTGGCAGACCGTTACCATTTAAAACCTGTATTAATGTTCTTAGGTTTAATGGGGGCGATTGTGATGAGCTTAATGGGCTTCCAGTCGAATATGCTGTTACTTTACATTTTGGTGTTCTTGGCAGGTGCTGCATCGATTGGTTCACAGATGTTGTTATACAGCTACGTAGCTCAGTACTATCCATTGGCAGTTCGTTCAACAGGGATTGGCTGGTCATCTGCGATTGGTCGTATGGGAGCAATTGTTGGTCCAATCTTGATTGGTGGCTTATTAGGGATGAACTTACCAGCGCATTTTAACTTTATGGCAGTAGGTTTACCTGTGTTAATTACCGCAATTGCAGTGGCTCTGATTATGAATGAAAGTGAATCTGAAAAGATTGGTTCAAGTCAGCCAAGTATTGCCAAAGCTTAAATAAATGAATGTTTTAAAAGCCTCCGTAAGGGGGCTTTTTATTTTATTAATATCGAATAAAATAAGATCTAATTTTCAATGATTTAATGATAATTGGATAATACAAAAAAAGGGGTACACTGGTTAATCAGCTTCATAATTTTCTTTGCTGCTTTAGGTTACATCTATGAATTTAGCTATTTTTATGAACTCAATGTAAAAGTTGCGGATGTTTTAAATTTTAGACATTACCTTATGAGTGGTTTTTATCATATTGGTATACCACTAATCTTTATAAGCGCAATAAATCAACTCATTAAATTTTTTAGTAAAGATATAAGTAGAAGTGAGTGGGATGTAATTGAAGAAAGAATTAAAAATGAAGATATAAACTCTGTAATCTGGTTTGCAAGAGGAGGCTTAATACTGGCAGTGATTTTCTGGTTACTTACAAAATATGAAAATCATTTTTTTATGCAGCCTACTATCTTTTCCGCATATCTTTATATATTAATGTGGGTATCTGGTCTTTTTTTGCTTCCTATGCTAAAAGCATCAAAGTCAGCTCTTAGTTCAATAATATTTTGTTTTCTAGTATCTTTGGGATTAGTATTTTCTGCAGCAGGCATAGGCTACAGTAGAACTGATTTACTACGAATAAATACAGAAAACATTATTAGAGACGATGCAATTGTATTAATAAAGAAACTTGATGACGGAACATATCAATGTGTTGCAAAAGATATTAAGTTCCCTAGATTTTTAGAGAAAGTTTTAGAAAATTTTTGAGTAGTTCTAATTTTAAGATTAAGGCAATATATCTTATTCATCAAGAGAGCAAGAAAATGAACTTTAATTCCATCTCCCCACTCCCTGACGATGATAGCGAACTTCATCTTCCTGAACTCATCTATTGGGCTTCATTAGGCGAAATCACAGAAGTTGAAACAGCTTTAAACAACGGAGCTGATGTAAACCAAATTGATGATGAAGGTTATAGCGCACTTCAAGCAGCCGCAGAGAATGGGTACTTAGATGTAGTACAACTGCTAGTCGCAAAAGGTGCAAATGTGGCTTACAAAGGTCAATTTACGGCCTTAGAACTTGCTGAAATGGCAGGCGAGCAAGAAATCGTAGATTACTTAAAAAGTCTGTAAAACATGCAAAATAAAACCCCTAAAAAGGGGTTTTAATCTTTTAAGACTGCGTCAATTCTTTATAAATGGCTTCATTAAATGCAGGAATATCATCAGGGCAACGAGATGTAATGAGCGGCCAGCCGCCAGTATTACAACGATGCACCTCTTCATCAACCCATTTACCGCCTGCATTTTCTAAATCAATTTTTACTGACTTATAAGACGTCAAATTTTTATCTTTGATACGTTGTGCATCAATTAACGTCCAAGGCGCATGACAAATAGCTGCGATTGGTTTTTGATGGTCAGCAAAACTTTGAATCAATTTTTGAACCTGTGGATGAATTCGCAAGTTATCCGCATTCACCGTTCCCCCAGGAATAATCAGGATGTCATAATCGTCTGCGATGACTTCCTCGAAGCTTAAATCAGGTTGAACTTGATCAGAAGGCTCTTGATCCCCAACCACAGTCTGAACAGATTTCTTTTCTTCAGCAGCATGATAGGTTTCAATCCCTTTTGATTTTAAAAATGCTAAGGGTTTGATTAATTCATCTTTTTCAACACCAAAATTTGCAGTAATAAATAAAGCTTTTGCCATGTTCACATCCTCAATCTTTAAAATTTTGTATGTAAGCGGTTTGCTCTAGGCTATTCCGTGTTGTAGGAACAGGATAAGTCGCTTGCACTTTGGAAATTACAGTAAGAGTTGTTGCGTGACACACTTTAAAGCTAACAAATAGAATGCATGAAAGTGTTGTGAAAGCGAAAAAGCATGATGCATAATTGTTTTACAAGCGTGACAACGTGTAGTGTGCTTAAAAAATTTTATGTGTAAGAAAAAGAAAAGCCCATCTTCCTGATGGGCTTTTCTTCGTATCGGCTGCTTTTAGGTATAACTCCTGTCGTACCTCACGTCCTGATGCTCAAACTTATTATTGTTGTTTTTTGTTTGGGAAACTTCCTGTTTCCTGATGGTTTAAGAATAGTCCAGTGTCGTTGATATGCATAGCCGACAATGGAAGAGATGATTGTAGGAAAATGCTTACAAAACAATCTAAGTGATTCATTTATCGTTCAATAGATCAATTTAGCGTTTTATATTTTCACGAATGAATTGATCACTGTATTTTACCAGCTGATCTAATGCAGGTTGCTCAACAGGGTAGTGCCCACCATTTTGTAAACTCATCACACGATAAGGTACTTTCAACTGTGTCAAAACAGGTTGACTCAATTTTAAAGGAGTCCATTGATCCTGTTCAGGTTGAGTCAGTAACACAGGTGCTTGATTAAACTGAGTCAAAGGATATGGTTTTTGGTAATGCATATAGCTGTTTAAAAACTCCACGCTCATACTATTACCTGCAGATGTTTTGTCAGCCAGCATGATGCGTAGGGCTTCAGGGTCATTGGTGAGTTTTGACATCTTTGAGACCAAGGACATAGGTAAGGTGATTTGCTTCAAAGGGGTATGTGCAACTGCTTTCATACTTGGCAAAAGAACAGGGCTTAGAGCACTAAAACGCATGGTTCCTTTTTGAACGTCTTTAAACTCTTGATCGAGAAAGGTCATTCCGATGATGCCATCGACATGTTTATTCTGCATGGCCACATGTAGCGTGAGCATTCCACCTGCTGAGAGTCCGTAAAGGAAAATAGGACGATCATCTTTTTGCGCTTGTTCGTTCACAAAATCATTGACCAATTTCACCCAATGATCATAACGAATTTCTTTTTTTGAAGGATATTGTGTCAGACCATAACCGGGTAAATCCAATGCGAAGGTTTCATATCCTTTTTGGGCAAGTGGACGCCCAAGAATTAAACTCATCTGACGACCATTTGTACCTACGCCATGTAATAAAATGACTTTGGCTGGCGCTTTAGTATTGGGATAAGCATCGACATGTACACGGTAATCATTCCAACTCCAGTAGTACTCATGTGGTTTGTTTTGGTCGTTGATACGAAACTTCAAAGGGAGGCTTTGTTGTAATTGTTGCCAAGCTGCTTGTTGCTGGTAAGACTGTGGAATTTTAGATTGAGTCCAAGCCAAATTAGAAAGTAATAAAGCCATCATAGTGGCAACGGTTGTGAGTATTATTTTGAGCACGCTTAAACGCCTTTCATTTTTTTCAAACACTATAAAAATGAAAAGCAACTTTGTTTATTACCCAAATCATCAGTCGTAAAAGAATTGAGTCAATTGTTAAGCTTAAGTTGCTGAAATTAAATGCATATTATTTTTTGTTTAGATTTGGTTGTATGTTAAATGTACAAAAATAGGTCTTAGGTCATCAGTGATGAATAGAAAATTTAAGCAGTTGTATTTGATTGTTTTTTAATCAAGCAAGTTGAGTTGAATTCATGGTAAAATTATCGGCTTTCATCTTTGATCTAATTTTTGATCTTCCATCTGCCAGCCGAGAATTGCTAGCCATGTCTACTGCTTATACCGCTCAGACTGCGCCAAAAGCGTTGTTTGATTACGACAAATATTGGGCGTCTTGTTTTGAACCCGCGCCTTTTTTGCCGATGTCACGCGAGGAAATGGACCAACTCGGTTGGGATAGTTGTGACTTTATTTTTGTTTGTGGTGATGCTTATATCGATCATCCATCATTTGTAACCGGTATCATTGGCCGTGTGCTTGAAGCGCAAGGTTTCCGTGTTGGTATTATTGCCCAACCAGACTGGACGAATGTTGAAGCATTCCGTGTACTTGGTAAACCAAATATTGCTTGGGGCGTATCGGCAGGTAACATGGACTCTATGATCAACCGTTATACGGCTGACCGTAAGATCCGTTCAGATGATGCTTATTCTCCAGATAACCAACCGAATAAACGTCCTGACCGTGCAGCAACAGTCTATTGTCAACGTTGTCGTGAAGCGTTCCCTGATGTTCCTGTTCTGCTAGGCGGTATCGAAGGTTCATTACGTCGTATCGCGCATTATGACTATTGGTCTGACAAAGTTCGTCGTTCTATTTTAATGGATTCAAAAGCAGATCTATTAATGTATGGTAATGGTGAACGCTCAATCATTGAAGTGATGCACCGTCTAGCCAAAGGCGAAAAAATTACAGACATTACTGATGTTCGTGGTACTGCATTTATTATTAATAAGCATAACCGTGCAGCAAAAGCCAAGTTTGTTGAGATCGCATCAAATGATGTCGATACCATAGGCCGTGTTGATCCAATCATCAATCCATATGTGATGACCGAAGATATTGATGGCTGTGAAATTGAGAAAGACAAAGGCAACAGCTTAACGCAGTATCAGAATTTCCAAAAAGAAGTGGTCAGTAATCCGATTGTTCGTGAAGGCGACAATTTGGATGCAGATACGCAAATCGTGCAGTTACAGCCATCATCTAAGGCGATTAAGCATAAGTTGCCACCACGTGAATTGGCTGTGATTCGTCTACCTTCTTTTGAAGAAGTTGCCAATGATCCTGTGCTGTATGCCCATGCAAACCGTATTTTGCATCTAGAAACCAATCCAGGGAATGCGCGCGCACTCGTGCAGAAGCATGGTGAGCGTGATGTCTGGATTAATCCACCGCCAATTCCATTAACCACAGAAGAAATGGATTATGTGTTCGACTTGCCTTATGCACGTCTACCACATCCATCTTATGGCGATGCGCGTTTCCCAGCGTTTGACATGATCAAGTTCTCTGTGAACATCATGCGTGGTTGTTTCGGTGGTTGTACCTTCTGTTCGATTACGGAGCATGAAGGTCGAATTATTCAAAACCGTTCTGAAGAATCGATCTTACGTGAAGTTGAAAAGATTCGTGATACGGCGCCGGGCTTTACAGGCATTATTTCGGACTTAGGTGGTCCAACAGCCAATATGTATCATTTGGCATGTAAAGATCCAGAAATTGAAAAGAACTGTCGTAAGCCATCGTGCGTGTTCCCGGGTGTTTGTCAAAACTTGCATACTGATCACGCACCTCTTACGCAGTTATATCGTAAAGCTCGTGCTTTACCCGGTATTAAAAAGATTTTGATCGGTTCGGGTCTACGTTATGACCTTGCAGTATTGAACCCTGAATATGTCAAAGAATTAGTCACGCATCATGTCGGTGGCTACTTAAAGATTGCACCTGAACATACCGAAAAAGGCCCTCTCAATAAAATGATGAAGCCAGGTATCGGGACGTATGATCGCTTTAAGCAAATGTTTGATCGTTTCAGTAAAGAAGCAGGTAAGGAACAATATCTTATTCCTTACTTTATTGCGGCGCATCCGGGTACAACCGATTACGACATGATGAACCTTGCAATTTGGTTGAAAAAGAATGGTTTCCGTGCTGACCAAGTACAAACCTTCTATCCATCACCAATGGCAACTGCGACCACCATGTACTACACCGGTAAAAATCCGCTTGCGAAAGTGGCACGTTATACTGAAGATGTCGACATTGTAAAAGGTGAAAAACGCCGCCGTTTACATAAAGCTTTCTTACGTTACCATGATCCAAATAACTGGCCTTTACTGCGTGAAGCTTTGAAAGAAATGGGTCGTCAGGACTTAATTGGTAATTCTAAGCAACATTTGATTCCGACGTATCAGCCTCAGGGCACGGATGGTCAATATCAATCTGCACGTAAGAAAAATTCAACTGTTGCAGGTGATTCACAAAAACGTACGGGTCAAACCGCTAATCGTGGTCAATCACAAGGACAAAATAATCGTCCGAAGAAAGGCCAAATCTTGACACAGCACACTGGTTTGCCACCACGTGAGACTGGAGATCGCAAAAAACCTTTTGGCGAGGGGAAACCTAAGGGTAAATCCAAACCCAAGTCTCGTGCATAAATGATAATTTCTTTTAAAAGGACGCTGCGGCGTCCTTTTTTGAACATTTTCTATACAATATTTTCGATGATGCTCATTTTATCGAAATATTGGGCTTGATTTGGGTAAGTCTCTTTTTTATTTTAAAATAATAATTTAAATTAGTAGTTTAGTGAGGTTTTGAGTTTTTCATTTCAGGTGATATTGTATTATCTTCAAATGAAATTTTCATCATTGTCCAACAATTATGTAATAGTGTGATGTGGTTCATGTTTTAAACTATAGCCAATAAGTGCAGAACATGTTTAATATAAGCTTGGTCTGAAGCGCTTTTCACTTGGACTATGCGATGTTTAGCATCAGCATAATGAAACAATAATAAAAGTTGTGTTTTTTGAAGTAGTTTAAAAAAGAAATTAACGATAAGAATTCAAATAAGGATACTAGTCATGGATATCATGATCATCGCGAGTGTGATCATACTCGCTGTGGTGTTGTTCATTGCTTATAAAGGATTAAAGCATCAACAACCCTCTGATAGCATGCTCCGTCAAAGAGCAGTGTTTAGCCCCTATCAGCAAGTAACTTTCAATCGTCTTAAAGAAATCATGCCAAATGCGCATATTTTGGCACATGTCTCTTTTGACGCCTTACTGACCACAAAGTTACCGCGTACACGCCGTAAATATGAGTCAATGTTTGCTGATTTTGTGGTGATGAATAAGGATTGTAAAGTTCTTGCCATTGTCAGTTTAGAAGATAAATTTTCATTCAAGCGTGGACATACTTTACAGTTTCAAAATGCATTACTTGAAACCGCGGGATACAAAGTGATCTCTTACCATGCTGTCCCAGAATATGTGCAGTTAAGACGTGATTTTTTGGATGAATACACTGAGGATATGCCAATTGAATGGGGAGATGAATCCGTGATTGAGCATAAATTAGAAAAGTATAGTGCTGGGCGATTGGCAGATATTCGCGCATTTAGCTAATCATCTTTGAAATAAAAAAGCATGCTCAGGCATGCTTTTTTTTATCAAGGTTTCGCGGCAATTACCGTTAGCTCAACAAGAACATCGGGATGATACAGTTTAGCCTCTACGCATGTACGCGGTAGAGCTTGAATATCAGAAACCCATGCATCCCAAACTTCATTGAATGCTGCATAATCTTTTTCAATATCTTTTAGATAAATTGTCACAGACATGATATGGCTTTTATCTGTACCTGCTTCAGCCAATAAACGGTCAATAATGTCAAAGGTTTGTTGTGACTGTCCACGAATGTCGAGCGACGTGTCTTCTGCTAACTGACCTGCCAGATGAACGAAGTGACCAAAAATAGCGACCTCAGAAAAACGTTTTTGAACGTGTAAACGTTGAACAGACATAAAACTCATCCCTTATAGATATAAATATAGATTATGAAACGCAGTATAGGATTCAGAAAGTATAGGGGAATTGGAACTATGAATTCGGTTTAATTGCTGTATCTCTGAAAGTTTATTTTTATGGGAGGAGATCAGAAATATTTGGAGGAAAAAGAAATTGTACCCATTCAGATTAGAGTGCCCTGTAATATTCGGATGGATTGTCACGCCAATCACAGGACAAATGTGTTAGATATAGGTCTTCTAACAACATCTCAGCAGACACATGGGTAAATGTATTGCGCGATTAGATTACTCTAAAAAGGAAAAAAAGGCGAAAAAAATTGACTTAATTTTGTTCTTTTGCATGAAAACTAGACGAAATTTACAATCCGAATAAATTGAGTTGCGTGTCTTGTTGTTTTTCTGAAAGTTGATACACCCCAACACCAATGAGTCTAAACTGATATTCATCAGGAATATTCATTTCCATTAACAATAATTTGAGTGCCAGTTGCAAATCCTCTATGTGATTGAAAGGTTGTTTAAAGCTTTTAGAGTGTTGTAAAACTTGAAAATTTTTAAGTTTGAGTTTGACGCTGATACCTCTAGCGATCATTTCCTTGTTTTGAAGGTTTTGCCAAACACGAGAAAGCAGTGAAGTCCAAAATTGATCACATTGGTTTAAAAAAAGATCTTCATCAAACGTGGTTTCTTTAGAAATTTGCTGTCTTTGGCGTTCGCTTTGAACAGGTCGCTCATCAATCCCTTGAGCATAGAGAAATAATTGTTTGCCATATTTTCCGAAATGATGAGTGAGAAATTTTTCTTCCACCTGCTGTAAATCCCCAAGTGTTTCGAGTTGCAAAGCTTTTAATTTTTCCTGTGTGACCTTTCCTACACCAGGGATTTTTTTGAGTGGAAGATCATAGATAAACTGTTGCACCTGATTGGGTTTGATCACACAAATGCCATTCGGTTTATTCCAATCAGATGCAATTTTGGCTAAAAACTTATTTGGTGCAACGCCTGCTGAGGCGGTCAATCCAGTAAGCTGAAATATTTCATCACGAATATGCATCGCAACTTCAGTAGCGCTTGGGATCTGCTGTAAATTTTCAGTGACATCCAGATATGCTTCATCCAGCGATAAGGGTTCGATGATGCTGGTATATTTTTGAAATATCTTATGAATTTGGGCTGACACATGTTGGTATTTAGAAAAATTTGGCTCAATGACGATCACTTGTGGGCAAAGTTTTTTGGCTTGTGTCATCGACATGGCCGAACGTAAGCCATACTCACGAGCTGGGTATGATGCTGCTGCAACGACGGCCCGTGGGTGATGAGATGCAATGACCACAGGTAAGTGTTGTAATTTTGGACGCTCTCTAAGCTCCACAGAAGCGTAAAAAGCATCCATATCGATATGAATTATCTTTCGCAAAATGTTCAATCAATCATGAGATGCCTTAATTTTAACCCATAATTAAGGCATCGTTGAGCTGATTATTGGGTATGCGTAAGGCTCCGTCAGTAAAGTCACCTTTCGACCTTGATGCTGTGCATGATCAATCACGAGTTGTAGGCTTTTCGGAGAATGATCTGCTATTCGTGGTAGAAACTCTAAAGGTTGTGAAAGTGGTTTAAAGAAATTGTCCCAATGAATTGGTATGACTTCTTTCGGTTGTAACTGATCAATGGTTTCAGCGAGATACTGTTGTTGAAACTCGGGTGATTGTTTTGAAAGCTGAGCAATTCCTAAAAACAAGACATCTACATTTAACTTCTGAAATTGATTAGGAAGTGCACCTGTGCTGGCTTTAACTAAAATTTTGTGATTATTGTGCTCAATCAAGTAGTCAAAGCTACCGCCTTCTTTAAACTCATAAAAACGTGCTGGCTGAGGCAGTGGATGCAGAATCTCTTCACCTAAATCATTGTTCACTGCTGTAGGTGGCGTATGTTGTGAGGGAATAGGCGTAATACGAAATGCACCCAATTGTAGTGCTTGAAAAGGCACAGCCAGTTTCAATTGATGCTCAGGCACTTTGCCGCCTCGTGCTATATTTAATGTACTCAACGAACCAATGATGTGAGTTTTGGGGAGTGAACTTCCGAGTACTGAGATATCCAAAGCATGATCATAGTGACTGTGGGTCACCAATATGGCTTTGAGGCGTTTAAGCTCATGGTCCTGAATCATATTGTGAAGCAGTGTTTGATCACTGGAAAGGCGTTGTAAAGCAATAGTCATGAGAGACGGTCGACTAAAAAAACCATCAATTAGAATTTGTGAATTACCATCATCAAATAGCAATGTGGAAACGCCAAAAAAGCGAACATTTAATTTTTGTTCACTGACGGGTTGGTCTATTTTAGCCTTCCATTGATTAAATTCGGAGAGCTTTCCTGATGGTTGCCATAAATAAAAAAACGCAGCCATGAGCGTGACAGCCAAAAGACCAATCACCGTTAAAATCCCTTTTTTAAGCGACATCATGTCATCCTTATAAAGCGTAACTCGCTTGCTTGAGCCCCGTTGCACTCTATTTTTTAGTTAGATCACTTTAGTTGTAACGTACTGACTCCTTAAGATTTATGGCTCAATTTGATTTAATTTTAGAAATTTTATCCAGTCGTTTTGATCGCCATTAAATACATTCAAATCCACTGGTGTAGAAATACCCTTAATTTTGCCTTTATTGGTGTATTGCCAAAAGATCCAATCTGGACTGTCTTTTAATTCAGGTTGAGTGGTGTATTCACGTACCCAGAGTGGGGTATCTGTAAAAGCGCCAGCAAGTACGATGTTATAGAAGGCTTTAGAAACATAAAAGATAGGTTGTTTGCCATAATGTTGATGCAGCAAATCGTGCATAACATCGATTTCATGTAACAGTTGTTCTTTGCTATAGGTATTGATGCAATTGCTGTCGTATTCCAAATCAATGACTGGAGGAAGGGCATCTTCTTTACGTGGCACAGAATCAATGAAATTTAATGCCTGAACTTTACCATCACGGCAAAGTCGATAGAAATGATACGCTCCGACTTTAAAACCATGCTCGCGTGCTTTCAGCCAATGATCCTGAAATTTTCGATCTTTAAAGTCGCCACCTTCTGTCGCTTTGAGGTAGACAAATTGATATTCCTTTTTGGGAATTTGTGACCAGCGAATTTCTTTTTGATGATGTGAGACATCAAATCCTTTGATTGGATATTCTTGAGCTGTTGCTGGTTGAAACGGCAAAAAGAAAAAGCTCAATAATCCGACCATGAGTGCGATCAGGGCTGCACCTAAAAGGGAAGTCCACAAGATAATCTTCTGCGAATAGATATGCTGCTTATTTTTTGAATTCATGAGCACTTAAAGATTGGTGCGAAATATGATTAATATCATAACGCGAATAAACGTAAATGGTAGTGACAGTATCTAGAATCCATATCCATTAGTCATCATCCATTTCTTTCGGAATTTTCCAAAAAATAAACATGGTAATAATGTTAATTGAGCCCATTAAAATTAAGGTCCATTGGAAGGCCTGTTGCATTTGTGCAGTACCAAGATAAGCGGTGAATACATTGACCAGTGTACCTGCAAGCGCTACACCAATACTCATGGATACCATCATAATCATCGAGAGAAAACTGTTACCACTACTAGCATCTTGTTGAGGCAAATCCTTTAAGGTTAGCGTATTCATAGAAACAAATTGCAGTGAGTTCAACATACCAAAAATGAAGAAATGTAATGTTCTTAGCCATAAAGGTGTTTCGGCTGAGGTGAGGGCAAAACTTGCAATACATAAGCCAATAAGGCAGGTATTGACTAATAACACCCGACGATACCCAAATCGTTGAATAATTTGGCGAATGATCGGTTTTGATGCCAGTGAACCCAATACCGTTGGAATCATAAGTAAACCGGTAATAAATGGTTCAAAACCAAAAGCAACTTGTAGCATTAAGGGGATAAGAAAAGGCATCGCATTGCCGCCTAAGCGGGCAAAAAAGTTGCCTACAATACCAATCGCGAAAATTGGATTTTTGAATAGTTTCCCACGAAATAAAGCATTTTGGTGGGTATGGGCATGCACCATGTACCAAGCACTTGCAGATAAACCAAACACAATAAGAACAATACTCCACCATAATGGAAGATAGGGGCTAGCAAAATTTTCAATCCCTAAACTTAAGCCAACCATCGCGATGACTAATAACAAGAAGCCAAAAAAATCAAATTTAGCAACATGGGTCTCGGTCACATTTGGCATGGCTTTAAATGTGAGAAAAACTCCAATGAGTCCAATAGGAATATTAATTAAGAAAATCCACTCCCAAGTCACGTACTCCACTAGCCATCCGCCAAGAGTAGGACCGATTAAGGGGCCAATCAGACCTGCAAGACTCATCAGAGACATGGCTGCAAGGAATTGCGTTCTAGGAATTATTTTCAACATTGCAAGACGCCCAACTGGAAGCAGTAAAGCACCTCCAATCCCTTGAATCACTCGGAAAAATAAAAGCTCATTTAAATTAGAAGAAAATGCACATCCGAGCGATGCCAAAGTGAAAATGATAATTGCAGAAAAATAAACATTTCGGACACCAAATCGGTCAGCCAGCCAACCACTGAGTGGAATACAGGCTGCGACTGACAATACATAAGCCACCACGACACTATGCATGTGTAGAGGATCTTCATTGAGGTGATGAGCGATTGCAGGAATCGCAGTATTGATGATAGTTGTGTCTAGACCTTGCATAAAAAAGCCGATCGAAACCAAAAACACCAATAATCTAAACTCAGGCTGTAAGGGTTGGTGTGCTGTGCTGCTCATCTTGTAGGATCATATTAGTAAGTTAATATTTTAAAACAGTTTCTCAGTATCACTTGTGGTTTATTTACGAAGGATTTGCAACAAAATTGCAATCTAATGGTCACAGCATTGTCATCGCATGGTCATAGAGTTGTTGCCAACAACATCATAAGAAGATTAAAAGAATGAAGCTAAAGTCTAACGCACTTGTGATCGCAATGTGTGCATTGGGGCTAGGGGCATGTAATGATGACACTAACAATATCACATCAGTACCAGATATTACGCCTGAATCGATTGAACTCAACTATCTCAGTCGTACAGAAAGTCCTGGTTTTGCGGTCAGCGCAGCAGAGATACCTGCCTATGATGCACAAAGCCAAAGATTGTTTGTTGTAAACGCAAAAGAAGGCGTGGTTGATATTTTTGATTATCGCCAACCTCAGCAACCTAAATGGATTGGCTCTTTAGATGCTAAATCTTATTTAACAGACTCAGAAGTAAATAGTGTTGCTGTAAAAAATGGAATTGTTGCCTTGGCTGTACAAGCCAAAGATAAAACAGATCCAGGAATCGTGGCACTTTTTAATGCCAATGATTCGAGCTTTATTGCCCAAGTTCCAGTGGGTTCTCTACCTGATATGCTGACCTTTAGTGCAGATGGTAAAACCTTATTGGTGGCGAATGAAGGAGAGCCATCTCATGATTATGCGATTGATCCCGAAGGTTCGATTTCAATCATTGATCTCTCAAATTTGAACAAACCAGTTGCAAAAACAGCTGATTTCAAAGCCTTTAACAGTCAAGCACAGCTATTACGTAATCAAGGTGTGCGAATTTATGGTCCAAATGCAACAGTAGCGCAAGATTTTGAACCTGAATACATCACACTCAGCGCAGATGGCAAAATTGCATGGGTCGCATTACAGGAAAATAATGCCTTAGCTAAGGTGGATGTTTTAAATGCCAAAGTCATGGCTGTTTATCCGCTCGGTTTTAAAGATCATGGCTTACAAGGTCATGGTTTAGATGTCAGTGATGCCGATGGTGAAAATGGTCTTGCGAAGATCAATATTCAAACTTGGCAGCATGTTCGTGGCTTATATATGCCAGATGCGATCTCAAGTTACGAAGTCAATGGTAAAACGTATATTGTCACTGCCAATGAAGGGGATGCTCGTGCTTGGGGTGAAGATGATCCTGAATATTGGGGAGAAAAATTAAAGGATAATCCGAGTGCTCAAGGTAATATTAAAAAGGGTTTTGTTGAAGAATGGCGTGTGAAGAATCTAGTCCATAAAGATGGTTTCGATAGACGACAAGGGGAAGATCTGCCACCACAGTTACGAGCACTGGCGAAAGGTGCTGAATTGAATCCTCTGCATTTTGCATATTGTGGAGCGATCGATGGAGATGCTAAAGGATGCCGTGAAGACAAGATGCTTGGTCGTTTGAATATCACTTGGACTGAAGGTTATCAAAAGAATACTGATGGCACACCTAAACTCAATGCTCGAGGCAATTTGGTTTATGATCATTTATATAGCTTCGGGGCACGATCTGTCAGTATTTGGACAGAAAATGATGCTCAAACAGGATTAGAGCTGGTTTGGGATTCGGGTGATGATTTTGAACAATATATTGCTCAGCACCATCCTGAGATCTTTAATGCAAACCATGAAGAAGCAGGGTTCGATAATCGTAGTGACAATAAGGGACCAGAGCCAGAAGGCGTGGTGATAGGTCAAATCGGCCAGAAAACTTATGCATTTATTGGTTTAGAACGAGTTGGAGGCGTGATGGTATATGACATCTCCAATCCTGCCCAACCCCAATTTGTGCAATATATTCATTCGCGAAAACTTGATGCAACCACTGCCGATATCGAGGAAGGTCAGGCAGGAGACTTAGGTCCTGAAGGATTAACCTTTGTTTCCGCAAAAGAATCTCCAACGGGTACGCCTTTACTGATTGTAGGGAATGAAGTCAGTGGTACTACAGCAACGTATCAAATCACGTTGAAATAGAGCCTGATCGTGTAGATGTATGATAAAAGAGCCATATGGCTCTTTTATTTTTTACTCGTCATGCGTAATGCTTTAAAGTCTTGTCGAATTTAGACCACGAATTGTTCAGGGCATTTCATGTTTGCGATGGCATTGATGATTTGATGTGAATGCTCGCATACGATGATTTTTGCCCGATGTTGAGCAGGTAGAAAACCTTCTTGTACTGCATGATCGAGTTGTGCAATCAAGGCATTATAGAATCCATTGACGTTATAAATAATCATTGGTTTTTGGTGTTGATTTAACTGTCCCCAAGTTGCGATTTCTAAGATTTCTTCAAATGTACCTAAACCTCCCGGGAGCGCAACAAAAGCACTAGCACGTTCAGCCATCATGGCTTTGCGTTCATGCATTGTTCTTACCACGTGAAGTTCTGTTAACTGATTATGGGCAACCTCGTAATCAAGCATAAATTCAGGAATAACACCAACAACTTCACCATTGTTTTCAATGACTGTATCTGCGACTTGTCCCATTAATCCGATACTTGCACCACCATATACGATGCCAAATCCTTGCCTTGCAATTTTTTCAGCCAAAGCAATGGCTTTTTGTTGGTAAATAGGATTATTGCCAAAACGAGAACCACAATAAAGTGCAATAAGGCATTGAGTTGCTTTTGATTTAACTGATGTATCGGTCTCTAAGGTGTTATTAAGAATGCTTGTATTCATATTTATTTACTCACCTTTTTTAAATTAACTTCATCATGTAGTTTAATCTAAGCAAGAAAGGTGACAACTGTATAGATAAATAAGATTTTTTTGAAATATTTTGTAGTTTCATTCCAAAATGATTGATAAAGCCAATCTTGATTCACCGAAAAAATAGTGAATTGCAATAAAATCTTTTCTATACTGAAAATCTGTTCGGCAACCAATACATCAATATGAGTAGTGATCGACATCGCTCAATAGAACAAAATATTATTTATTTTCTAAATTTAAATACTGCATTTATAACTTTGCCTCATCACTTTGGTTTAAATGAATCCCATCTTCCTGAAACGTGGGAGTGTAACTCATGATTTTTGAATGGATGTCTGATCCTTCCGCATGGGTGGGACTCTTAACTTTAATTATTTTAGAAATTGTTCTCGGGATTGATAATCTCGTCTTTATCGCGATTTTGGCGGAAAAACTGCCGCCTGAGCAACGCAATAAAGCCAGAATTTTAGGCTTAACGCTCGCGCTTGGCATGCGCCTAATCCTTTTGGCGTCAATCGCTTGGATTATCACGTTAACGAATCCATTATTCCATATCTTTGATCATCCGTTTTCAGCCCGAGATCTTATTTTGATTTTTGGTGGTATTTTCTTGTTAATGAAGGGAACTTTAGAACTACATGAACGTCTAGAAAGTAAAGTTCATGTTAAAGAAGAAAATCCTGTTCATGCTGCATTTTGGATGGTCATTGTACAGATCGTGGTATTGGATGCAGTGTTCTCACTCGACAGTGTGATTACAGCAGTCGGTATGGTCAAAGATCTTTCGGTCATGATGATCGCCGTAATTATTGCGATAGGAATCATGCTATGGGCCTCTAAAGCCCTCATGGACTTTGTGAATAAGCATCCAACTGTGGTGATTCTGTGTCTCTGTTTCTTGATGATGATCGGTTTCTCATTGGTTGTCGAAGGCCTAGGCTTCCACATTCCGAAGGGTTATCTATACGCTGCAATTGGTTTCTCTGTCCTGATTGAGTTTTTAAATCAATTGATGCGCCGTAACCAAGAAAAAACGGTAACAACGACTGATTTACGTTTCAAAACAGCATCTGCCGTCATTCGTATGCTTGGTGGTAAGTCAAAAACGGCAGATGCTCAATCGGCAAATACGGATGATGTTTTGGCTACCCAAGCGTTGGTAGAGGAAATGTTCTCGGATGAGAATGCTGTATACCAAAGCGTGATGTTGCAAGGTGTATTAGGTTTATCTGAGCGACCAGTCAAATCATTAATGACCCCACGTCCAGAACTCGAATGGATCGATTTAGATGACGATCCTGAAAGTATTAAACATCAAGTGCTTTCTATGAAACATTCACGTTTGATCGTTGCACATGGCGAGCTAGACAATATTGCTGGGGTGGTGCTCACGCATAACGTTTTGAATGACTATATTGAATCAGGCGATTTTAATTTCGAAAAACACATTCGAGAGCCTGTCATTGTCCATGAAAGCGCTCAAGTCTTAATGGTGATGGATCAATTGCGTCAGGCACCCTTACAAATGGCGATTGTGCTCAATGAATATGGTTCCATTGAGGGTATTGCAACGCCGATTGATATTTTAGAAGCGATTGCCGGTGAGTTCCCGAACGAAAATGAAATAGAAACTGCAGTTGAAAGCTTAGAGGATGGTTCACTCATGCTCGAGGGTTCAACTGATATTCGTCATATTTCATTATTGCTTGATCGTGATTTAGTTGATGAGTCAGAACAGTATTCTACGCTGTCTGGTTATATCTTATTCCATTTAGGACATTTACCTGAAAATGGAGAAACCTTTGAAGCAGAAGGATATCTATTTGAGGTGGTTACAATGGATGGTCATAAAATCGAAAAAGTACATATTGTACCCATCGTAAAACAAGACCCATCAGAATGATTTAAACTCAGTTAAAATAGCATCTGATTAGGTGCTATTTTTTTTGGAATATTGATGTCCGAACTCAATTGTCCTTGCGGGCGTGGAATTTATACACACTGTTGTGAACCTTTACATCGTGGTCAGCGTGATGCAGAAAGTGCTGAACAGCTCATGCGTTCTCGCTATAGTGCATTCGCTAAACATGAAATCGACTATATTGTGAGTACCACAGCATCAGGTCAGCAAAGTCATTTAGACATTGCTGCCATTCGGGATTGGGCGATGAGCAATCAGTGGTTAAAATTAGAGGTTATTCAGCATTTACCTCGTCTGGATAAAACCCATGCTCAAGTTGAATTCAAAGCACATTACCAACATGTCGATCAGGTACATGTCCATCATGAAACCTCAAATTTCGTATTCATCAATAGACAGTGGCATTTTTTAGACCCAACGACAGATCAAACTGTGACGATGAAGCAGCCTTGTATTTGTGGATCAGGAAAAAAATTTAAGCAATGTTGTGCGCGATTTCTCTAGAATTAATTTTTAATTAACTTAGAATATTGCGCATTAAAAACCCTCATTTGGAAGTAGGGCAATGTTACTCACCGTTATTTATATTATTGCGATTACTGCGGAAGCGATGACAGGCGCCTTGTCTGCAGGTCGACGAAGTATGGATTGGTTTGGTGTCATTATTATTGCCTGTGTGACTGCTTTGGGCGGAGGATCAGTTCGTGATGTTTTGCTAGGGCACTATCCTTTAACTTGGGTGAAACATCCTGAATATCTAGTACTTACATGTTGTGCAGCATTATTTACGATTTTTATCGCAAAATGGATGCGACATCTACGTTCGGTATTCTTACTTCTAGATGCCTTAGGTCTGATAGGTTTTACCATTATTGGTTGTCAAATTGCGATTCAAATGGAACAGGGTTTCGTGGTTTGTGCAGTGGCAGGTGTATTGACAGGCGTTTCAGGGGGTATTTTACGAGATATCTTATGTAACGATGTGCCTTTAGTCTTCCGTCGCGAACTTTATGCCAGTATTTCTTTTGTTGCGGTCATTTTCTATTGGGGCTGTATCGAAGTCGGTTTTTCACAAGATATCACCATTATTTCTACTCTTGTTTTTGGTTTCACATTGCGTTGTATCGCAATTTACTTTGGCCTTGAAATGCCAAAATTTATTTATAAAGATGATGATGAACAGTCGGCGTCATCAAAAGATGTAAATTAAACTTTTTACACTCATCTTTCAAAATGGCCGATAATGTGATCGGTCATTTTTATATGGTTCTTTAGAAAATAAAAAAAAAGCAGTGTTGAGAAAACAGCGATTGTCATTGGTTGTATTTAAATCACTCCTCACAGAGAGCATGCTATGGATTTAATCTCACGAATACAGCGTTTACCTATTGGTAAATTTCACTACACCTTGTTGTGGGTGATTGGATTAGGCTGGATGTTTGATGCAATGGATACTGGACTAATTTCCTTTATCTTGGCGAAGATGGCTGAAGACTGGCAAATGACGCCTGCTGAAAAAGGTTGGGTTGTATCCATCGGCTTTGTGGGAATGGCGATAGGTGCAGTATTCTCTGGTGGACTGGCGGATCGAATCGGGCGTAAAGCAGTATTTGCTACAACTTTGGTCATCTATAGTATAGCAACAGCTCTTTGTGCTTTCGCACCAAATTTAACATGGTTATTAATCTTTAGATTTATTGTAGGTTTAGGCTTAGGCGGACAGTTACCAGTTGCCGTGACTTTAGTGAGTGAATACATTCCAGCCCATGTTCGTGGTCGCTTTATTGTGTTACTTGAAAGCTTCTGGGGGCTAGGCTGGTTATGTGCTGCACTGGTTTCGTATTTCGTCATCCCTAAATTTGACTGGCATGTTGCATTTTTATTGGGTGGTTTACCTGCACTTTATGTCTTCGTTATTCTAAAAAAAGTTCCGGAATCTATTCCTTACTTGATCAATCGAGGTCGTATTGATGAAGCGCACGCGATTGTACAAAAAATCGAGCGGCAGTGTGGTGTCGAAGTCATCGAAAAAATTGAAGTGAAACCAGTTTCAACACATTCAAATGTCAGTTTTGGTCAGTTATGGTCAAGCGGTTTCGCAAAGCGCAGTTTAATGCTGTGGTTAATTTGGTTTGGGATTGTTTATTCGTATTACGGTATTTTTACGTGGTTACCAAGTCTTTTAGTCAAAGAGGGATATACCATTGTGCAGTCTTTTGAATATGTTCTCGGGATGATTTTAGCACAATTGCCAGGTTATATTGTCGCGGCATGGCTCGTCGAAAAGTTAGGGCGTAAAGCGACTCTTTCAGGCTTTATTGCAATGTGTGCAGTATCAGCATATTTCTTTGGGCAGGCTGATACCGTAGCGATGATCATGTTCTGGGGATGCTTGATGTCATTCTTTAATCTTGGTGCATGGGGCGTTTTATATACCTACACGCCTGAACAATATCCTGCAAATATTCGTGCTTTCGGATCAGGATGGGCAGCAGCAATTGGGCGTATTGGTGGGATTGTTGCACCTTTAGTGGTTACCCATATGATGGTGGCTTCAAATGGATTTAGCCAAGTATTTATGATGTTTACCGCTGTATTATTGGCAGTTGCAGCCGTGATCTTGGTGCTCGGTGAGGAAACCAAAGGTAAGACACTTGAGTCTATGGGGATGTAAATCTGTGAAAAAAGAGGAGCTAAGCTCCTCTTTTTTAGACCCATTTTTGACGTGCTTTAGTTAAGTCAAAATGTAATGTGTTCGACACTTGCTGAAGATTGAATTTTTCTTTATCTTCAGGGAGTTGAATTAAAATAGGCAAAGCTGATACCCCATTGTCGCCATTGACAAAAGCATAGTGACGCTCAGTCTGATTAATTGAAATCAAACTTTCAAACTCAAGGTACACCGTCGTTTCATCATGTTTTTTGGGCACTTTCACGAGATCTAAATATGCAATTCGTCGATTATTAATTCCAGCCAATTTAAGCGCTTCAAGATCCGATTTTAACTTTTCAGTTTTATCAAACATTTTTTGAAAGAATCCTTTGTTTGATTGGCTTTCGAGTTCTCTTTTTTTCTGATTGAAAGCAATTTGATTGACTTTATGTTGGTCTAGAGCATCGGCAATAATTGTTTTAACTTGCTCAATCGCTGCTTGAGATTTGCTATGACTTGCCGCATAAGACTCTGCATCTAAACTCACAAAAATAGTATGTCGTCTTTTTTCCATCAATTTTAAATAGGATAAAATTTTATATTCGAAAATTTGAGCTTGAGTATTGAAGGCGATAATGGGTTCACTTGAAAAGTCTTTATAAAAACTCGCAATATCAGAGAACAGACGATGCATACTGATAAAACAATAATCAAACTCATCAGGGTGACGAATTGAATGACGCAGTGCATATTGAAAAGGTTGCAAGATCTCAAGAGTTAAAGCTTTTTCGAAATCTAAAAGGCGCTCGTTAATGACTTGTTCGACTGAAAATCCAGAGGCATCGAGCGGTTTTTTGAGTAACGGTAATAACAGATCAAAATTAACGTTATGAAATTTTTCCATCAGATCCAAAATAGGAGTCGTGATCTGTCGTTGAATAGTAATAATTCGACTGACTTGCCATTTAAATTGTTCTAAATAACTTGGATCATTTAAACGTTTCTTATCCAACACCACGCCATTTAGGTAAACTCGATCTTCAAGACCTAGCTTTTCTTCCATTAAAAAGCGGCGGATAGAATATGGGTTCTGTCTAAAGTCATGAATGGTCGCGACCAGATATAAATACTGACTGCTTTCAATGACATCAAAATCACGAATTTTTTGTTCTTGAATAATAAAGTCTTGGAATAATGGATGGCTAATTTGCTTCAGTTGTCTCGGGAGGATGGTTTTGAACCAATAGCCTAAAATTTGATGTTTAATATGAACTTCAAGAATAAAAGTACGGATTTCTTCAGCTGTTAAATGTCGGCAATTATCAGGAACATTTAAGTCGAGTGTTTTGATGATATTTGCAGCATCATATAAAAAAGTTTTTCGTAGGAGTTGTTTGTCTCTAAGAAAACTTTGATCTTCTTCTGTTTCAATACGATCAATTTGATTTTGTACAGTTTCTAAGTAATCGGCGATTTTAATTACGTCTTGATATGATTTAAGCGTTTCTAAAGTGGCTGCGATCTTTTCAGCCAAAGTTCGCATTTTCGGTGAGATTAAATGACTGCTTAAATCCTGAAGACCAACAATGCCCTTAAAAGTGAATGATTGTCGATGTTGATCCCAGTAAATATTCTTCGCAGTCAGGAATTGTTCCTGGATCAGACCTTGTATTGGTGCGGGAACACTATTAAAAATATTTTTTAAACGCGTTTGCCAATGAACATCTAGATTAGGGTCAATTTGAAATAATTTTGAGCGAAGATCATAAGGAATGTAATTATGCATGTTTGTTCCGTTCATACGATGAGCGTATGTAAAAGCATTCGTTATAAAGTTGTGTTTTGATTATTGTATATTCAATAAAATTAATTGGATACAAGAAAAAAGTCCAATTTAAAATGAAATAAAACCAACTGGCCTTTTTTTTGTTATTTTATCTTTACAAAGTGTCCAACCTTGCTTGTTCTTCGCAGTTTGGGAGACTAGCATACACCCTTAAACTATTCATTCATTAGGATTTCACGATTCAATGACAAGCCTTGCGCACCAAGCGACAGAGAATCGTTCTGTAGCAGAATTTACAGAACAAGCTTACCTAAACTATGCGATGTACGTGATTATGGATCGTGCATTGCCTCATATTAGTGACGGATTAAAACCTGTGCAACGCCGTATCGTATATGCGATGAGCGAGCTTGGTCTAAAGCATAGTGGTAAACCCAAAAAATCAGCACGTACAGTTGGTGATGTTTTAGGTAAATATCATCCGCATGGTGATTCTGCTTGTTATGAAGCAATGGTCTTAATGGCACAGCCATTTAGTTATCGTTATCCATTTATTGAAGGGCAGGGCAACTGGGGGTCACCAGATGATCCAAAGTCGTTTGCTGCAATGCGATATACCGAGGCCAAACTATCACAATATAGTGAAGTCCTGCTCTCTGAGTTAGGTCAAGGAACTGTCGACTGGCAAGATAACTTTGATGGTTCATTAAAAGAGCCTGTAAATTTACCAGCACGCGTACCGAATATTCTTTTAAATGGTACGACGGGAATTGCGGTGGGAATGGCAACAGATATTCCACCACACAATTTACGGGAAGTTGTTAAGGGTACCATTGCACTGATTCGTAACCCGAATTTGTCTGATGAAAAAGTTGCTGAATATATTCCTGGTCCAGACTTACCGACTCAAGCAGAAATTATTACACCTGCTGATGAATTACTGAAATTACAAAGCACTGGGCGCGGCAGTTATCGCATGCGTGCGGTATATTCGGTTGAAAAAAATGAAATTGTCATCAGTGAATTACCATATCAGGTTTCTGGCTCTAAAATTATCAGCCAAATTGCTGATCAAATGCAGGCAAAAAAATTACCGTTGGTAAGTGATGTACGAGATGAATCAGATCATCAATGTCCAACACGTTTGGTAATTGTCTTGCGTTCAAATCGTATCGATGCAGATGCGGTCATGAGCCATTTATTTGCCACGACCGATCTTGAGTCGAGCTACCGCGTCAATATGAACATGATTGGTGCTGATGGTCGTCCACAAGTAAAATCAATCCGTCGTATTTTATTGGAATGGATTGAAATTCGTAAAACGACTGTGACGAGACGTTTGCAATACCATTTGAATAAAATTGAAAAACGTCTACATATTCTGGCGGGACTTTTAATTGCGTATTTAGATATTGATACGGTAATTCGCATTATTCGTGAGGAAGATCATCCGAAAGAAGTGTTAATGTCACATTTCGGTATTGATGAAATTCAAGCCGAAGCCATTCTAGAGCTTAAATTACGTCATTTGGCGCGTCTCGAAGAAATGGAAATTCGCCGTGAACAAGAAGAGCTTGAAGGTCGAGCAGCCGTGATTCGAGAGCAATTGGCGAATCCTGAATCTTTAAAAAATCTGATCATTTCAGAATTAAAAGAAGATGCGAAAAAGTTTGGTGATGATCGCCGATCTCCAATTGTTCAGCGTGAAGAAGCGACCGCGATTAGTGAACAAGATTTGATGCCAGCTGATCCTGTCACTGTCATTTTATCGGAAGCGGGTTGGATTCGTTGTGCGAAAGGACATGAGATCGATCTAGATAAAGTCAATTTCCGTGCAGGAGATCAATATTTAAGTCATGCACAAGGTAAATCTAATCAAAAAGTGTATGTATTAGATCAATCTGGTCGAAGTTACGCATTACCAATTACAGGATTACCTTCAGCGCGCGGCTTAGGTGAACCATTAAGCTCGAAATTATCGCCAGCAAATGGAGTAAATTTCCAACAAATTCTGATTGCTGAAGATGAGGTGGAAATATTAGCGATCAGCTCCAAAGGATATGGTTTTAAAACACAAGCGAAACAATTGGACACCAATGCTAAAGCGGGTAAAGCGTTTTTAACGCTTGCAGATGATGCAAGCGCAATGCCATTGCAACAAATTGATGGTACACATATCGCTGTACTCAGCAGTTCTGGACGATTATTACTGACAGAGCTGACAGAATTACCAATGCTCAATAAAGGAAAAGGTAATAAATTGATGCAGTTGGATGCAAAGGAACGCATTGTGTCTATGACAACACTTAACTTGGATGATGTGCTTCAGGTCGTTGCTGGACAACAACAATTGAAATTAAAAGGTGATGATCTGCTGAAATACATCGGTAAACGTGCTTCAAAAGGGCAGGTATTACCACGAGGTTATCAAAAAGCAAATAGACTCTTCATTCAAAGATAAAGCTAGCATCTAGTCGACAAAATACGTTATATATGAAATGTATTTATGGCTATGGATGCTTTATTGAGCAATAAATTAAATAAGATGCTCAATACATTATCGAAAATAAGAGTTTAAAACCAAGTATTACTAATTGGAGAATATGGCATTATGGAAAAGATTTGGTTCGCTGAATACCAAAAAACTGGAATTCCACAAACAGTAGAATTACCACCAGAAAATACCTCTCTTGTTGATATTTTTGAGAGAAACTTCCAGAAATTTGGTTCGCGTGATGCTTTTATCTTTATGGATAAAACATTAACGTTCAATGAACTTGATACGGCGAGCCGTCAATTTGCAGCCTATCTTCAAAGCCTTGGTTTAGCAAAAGGTTCTCGCGTAGCGGTCATGATGCCAAACGTACTGCAATATCCAGTGGTGGCACTTGGTGTATTCCGTGCGGGCTTAGTTCTTGTCAACGTGAACCCACTTTACACAGCTCGTGAACTTGAGCATCAACTGAATGACTCAGGCACTGAAGCGCTTGTGATTATTGAAAACTTCGCTTCTGTTTATCAATCAATTCTTGGTAAAACGCCAGTTAAGCATGTGATCGTGGCGACAGTAGGTGATATGTTAGGTACCTTAAAAGGTACACTCGTGAATTTTGTTTTACGTAAAGTGCGTAAGCAAATTCCAGCTTGGAGTATCCCAGGACATGTGAAATTCACGACTGCGATGTCTAAAGGCAGTTCTGCAAATTATAAGCGCCCAGCAACAACGTTGAGCGACACTGCTGTATTGCAATATACAGGTGGTACAACAGGCGTATCAAAAGGTGCGGAATTAACACATCGCAACCTTGTTGCAAACTTAATGCAAGCAGATGGTATTTTCCAATCTAAATTTGGTGCTCAAGATGGTGCGAGCGACGATCGCATTTTCTGTGCATTACCGCTATATCATATCTTTGCATTCATGGTTTGTGCACTTTATGGTATGTACAAGGGTCAAGCAAACGTATTGATTCCTAACCCTCGTGATCTCCCTGCAGTCATTAAAGAGCTACGCAAATATCAGCCTGGTTTCTTCCCAGCTGTGAATACTTTATTCAACGCACTCGTTCATAATGAAGAATTCAAACAACTTGACCATAGCAAATTAAAAATGGCGATGGGAGGTGGTATGGCTGTATTACCTTCAACTGCTGCAGCTTGGAAAAAAATCACAGGTACAAATATTATTGAAGGCTATGGTCTTTCTGAAACTTCACCTATTGCAACGGCAAACCCACCGGCATCTGAAGAGTTTAGCGGTACGATTGGTATCCCATTACCTTTAACGGATGTCGCTGTATTGGATGACGATGGCAATGAAGTTCCACAAGGTGAGCAAGGTGAGATTTCAATTCGTGGTCCTCAAGTCATGAAAGGCTATTGGAACCGACCAGATGAAACAGCTAAGGTGATGACCGCAGATGGTTTCTTCCGTACTGGTGATATCGGTATCATGGATGCTCGTGGTTACTTCAAGATTGTTGATCGTAAGAAAGATATGATCTTGGTATCAGGCTTTAACGTATACCCATCTGAAATCGAGGAAGTAATTGCAACACATCCTAAAGTACTCGAGGTTGCAGCGATTGGTGTGGCTGATGAAAAATCAGGTGAAGTGCCTAAGTTGTTTGTTGTGAAGAAAGATCCATCACTAACAACAGAAGAAGTGTTAGCTTTTGCGAAAGAAAACTTAACAGGATATAAGCGTCCTCGTTATGTTGAATTCATGGATGAATTGCCAAAATCGAATGTCGGTAAAATCCTTCGTAAAGATTTACGCAAATAATTCAAATAAAAAAAGCGCCGTAAGGCGCTTTTTTTTATTTTATTCTTTCATTAGCCAACGGTCGATATAAGGTCGCGCTGTTGCAATAATAAATGTGAATGTCAGCATTGTACCTAAATGACGTCCTACAGCAGAACTCGGTAACTGTCCTGAATAACTGAAGTAAATATCAACTAAGCTATATACTGAAATAATGCTCAGCCAGATCCATTTATTTGCTCGTTTAATCCCTACCGCGATAAAGGCGATGATGAGAACCAGCAATGTGCCGAGAGTCGATTGCCAATTCATATTGGCACAAATTACGCTGATCAAGAAAGCCATAATCGGAAGAACGATATAAAGCACACGATCGACACGTTTTTGATGTTGCTTTTGTAACTCGAGAACATCAAATAACTTTTTTTGGTCAGAATTGGTCATGCCATTACTCAGAATTTTAATAAACAAAATAATTTAACTAAAATTATCGCACAAACATCATGCTAAGATAAAACCAGCTTAAATCATTGGACTGAAATCCATGCACGGTATTGAAGGTGTTATTTACCTTATTTTAATTGCTTGTTTACTCCCTTATTTATTTACAGTCATTGCTAAAATTGCAGGTGGTTTCAAAGGGCAGGATAATCAAAATCCGCGTGAATTCATGTCTAAAACCACAGGCTTAGCGGCTCGAGCGAATGCTGCGCAGCAAAATAGCTTTGAAAGTTTGCCATTATTTATTGCGGCAGTTTTGATGGCTGAGTATATGGTTGTTCAACAACAATTAGTGATTTTATTAGGTTCGGCGTATATCGTCTTACGAATCATCTATGGGATTTGTTATTTATGTAATTGGGCGACCCTTAGATCAATTGTTTGGTTCTTATCAATGCTTTGTCCGATCTTATTGCTTTTATTAATTATTCGATTGCTCTAAGAAAAACAGACTAACACCATACCTAAAATACATCTTCAGCTTGTATAATCGAATGATGATTGCTGAATAAAGCGTTATAATCAACCCCATTTTAATGAACACTGACAGTAAAGAGTTTGCTATGAGCTACAGTAATATCCCTGCAGGTAAAGATGCACCAAACGATATCTATGTAATTATCGAGATCCCTGCAAATGCAGCACCAATTAAATATGAAATTGATAAAGATTCAGATGCACTTTTCGTAGATCGTTTCATGGGTACTGCAATGTTCTACCCAGCAAACTACGGTTATGTACCAAATACATTATCTCTTGATGGCGATCCATTAGACGTATTAGTTGTTACTCCACATCCTGTAGAACCAGGTTCGGTTATCCGTTGCCGTCCAGTGGGTAAATTAAATATGGAAGATGATGGTGGTGTTGATGCGAAACTTGTCGCTGTACCACACGATAAATTAACGCCAATCTATAAAGATGTTCAAGAATATACTGACCTTCCTCCTTTATTGATTAGTCAAATTGAACATTTCTTCCAACACTACAAAGACTTAGAGCCAGGTAAGTGGGTCAAGTTAAGTGGTTGGGAAGGTGCAGATGTTGCTAAACAAGAAGTGTTAAGCTCAATTGCTGCTTATGCAGAAGCAAACAAATAATTTGCCTGATGTATAAATAAAGCTACAAACTTTGATCTTGTAGCTTTTATAAAAAACCTGCACAAAGTGCAGGTTTTTTTATTGATCTTTTTAGTTGAAAATTAGAATAATTTCACTGGGATGTCTAACCAAATACGCCATTCGTTGGTGTCCCCAATTCCTTCACTTGTGAAATTAGGGTTATTAAATGAGTCACTGCCACGCAAGTATGAATGACGCAAACGTAAACTAGCATCTTTCAAAGCACCTGTTTGGATGGTATATTTAATTTGATTGAAGAATTCATGTTCCTCAGCTTGATCGATAATTTGAGTACGGTTATCTCGATCGGCTAAATCAATGTCCCAACCATACACAAAAGCAGTCGTCCAATTCAGACCAGCTAAACCATGATTTTTGAAATTGTAGTTATATTGAAGACCTATAGATTTCTCATCATTACTATTAAAGTCAGATAAATACGAGTTAGGAACCCAAATACTTTGTAAGCCATCTTTGTTATAAGCATAGTCATAGCCTGTGTTTCCAGCATTGTCTTGATAAGCTATCATGACATTGTGAACATCTTTACTGTAAGTAGCTGAGACACCCCAAATTGTATTTTGACGATCTTTTAGATCATTGGTTAAATGTGATCCAGTAGCTGCTTGAGCAGCCCATTTAGTATGATATCCCATAGCATCGAAAACTAGTGATGAATCATTTTTTAAAGGTTGGGTATAGCTTATATTCGCATAATGGCGGTCTAATTTATTTTTAACATCAACGCCATAATACGAAGTATTTAGTTGATCATTAAACTTATATTTAGCGCCCCAATAGACTGCACGATCTAATTCTTGTTCATCAGAACTAATCTCGTTAGACCACTGATTTTTTGTAAATTTTCCAGCATATAAACTTAAGTTTTCAATTTCGTTACTAACGATGGAGAGACCGGTGTAATATTCAGGAGTTAAACGTGCTGTATTACTTGCGATTACAGGAATTTCAGAAACTTGAGTGCCGTAAGTTGCAGTAGTGTTTGATACTCTAGCTTTTATAAATGCACCACCTCTAGCCCAGTGATCATATGCATCTTTAGTGCCATCTGAATTTAACTGATCTTTAACAGGAATCATTTGATTGCCTGTGTGACCATTTTTTCCTATTTTGAAAGAAGCATCACCAATAACACCAACACCGAAACCAACGATACCTTTCGTGAAACCAGACTCAATTTTAACCATGGCTGTTTGAGCTGCTGAGCTGGTATCTTCGACACCGTTCTTTTTATCACGATGCAAGAAACCTGTACGGAATAATACTGATCCTTCAGCATCTTCTACGAATCCCTTTGATTCACTTTGCTCACTCGCAAATGCAGTAGAAATTAAAGCAGTTTGAATAAGAACTGCTAAGCTTAGTTTTTGGAATTTTTGCATTGGGAGAGAGCCTCATACAAAATGATTATGGTTAATGTTTAGTATTTGTATACGTAATGTATAACAAAATTGGCTCTATTATTCACAATTTCGCACCTAAAGTCATAAGCAAAAAGTATATAAATTAAACTAAGTTGTGAATTATTAAAGATTAAAATTATTATAAAATTAAATTTAACTATTAATAACATATATTTATTTTTAACCTGATATTCTTTTTTTTATTTAATTTAGTCAATCTGGCACGTTTTTTTTTGTAACTCTAGAAGCAGACAAGGATGAATAAAGGATTTTAAATAAGAATGATAGTTATTCAGTTCATTTTTATTTAATTTTAATGTGCTTCAGAGATCACTTGCTTTTTGTGACGCACTAAATTGATACTCCAACTGTAAGTTTGATTAAAAAATAGCCTTAAAATGAGGCAAGTTGTAAATGAATGTGTGATCTAAAAAGATATGTCTTTAACTCAGGTAAATCGTCAAAAAAAATTTCTTTGAATATTTTTAAAAATAAGAAATTTAAACAAATATAATAATAAAATCATTAATTTAAATTATTTTATCTCGTTATTTTAATTCCTTTGTATCTAAACACCTTTAACTTTGGCATAGCTATTGCTAATTCACATATGAGTTCAACAAATAAACCGAAAAAGCATCTAATCATGATGTGGGGGAACATAAATATGAAATTAGCAATTCAAGCATTGGGTCTAGCAGTTGTAGCATCTGCATCAACATTTAGTTTTGCTGAGGTACCAACTTCACCGCATTCTGTATCGGGTAATATCAGTGTTTTATCAAGTTATATATTGCGTGGTAATACGGCAGCTCCTGAAAATACTGAAGCTACATTACAAGGTGGATTAGACTATAGCCATAGTTCTGGATTGTACGCAGGGTGGTGGACATCTACGTTAGGTACAGATGCTTACGGTACTACCAATCCAATGGAAAATAATTTTTATGTGGGTTACAACGGTTCAATCAATGAAAACACTGGTTTTACTGTAGGTACAACTTATTACTATTATTATGACGTTGAAACGTCAGTTTATGATGGCTTTGAATTATTACTTGGTCTGAATTACAAAGATGTTGGAGTAACTGCTCAAACTTTGTTGGAAGATACAGGTTGGGGGAACGCTGGAGACACATATTTAAAAGCTACATATAGTTATCCTCTACCAAACGATTTTAGCTTGGACACAGCTTTGGGTTTATATGTTTATGAAAAAGACGGTAAGTATGTTGCAGAAACACCAGAGTCAGAAAGTTTTAATTTCCGTCACTTTGATATTGGTCTAAGTAAAGCTTTAGGGGAAACAGGTGTCACAGCAAGCATGAATTATATTATTGGTGGTGATGATCGTTATGGAAACAATTTAAAGAATAAAATGGTATTAGCATTGGGTTATAGCTTCTAAACTCAACTCAAATAAAAAAAGCGACTCAACTGAGTCGCTTTTTTTACATTAAATTTAAAGTTAATTTAGAAATTTTTTACATAAAGATCCATGTTTAATAACATTTATAAAAATATGTAATTATTGAGGATTGAAACACAGTAAATGTGAGTAATTGTTAGAATATTTTAATAGTGGTTGTTTAATTAAATATTTGAAAAATATAATAAAAAATTTTATTAATTGGTATAATAGTTAACAATTTAATCAGTTTTATTTATAAATACGAGTGGGCATTTTTACGTGAAATCTATAAATTTAAAATTTAAAAAACAAAGAAATATTTTATCTATATCAATGAGTCTAGCCCTAATTGGTTGTGGGGGTGGTGGATCGGGTTCTACGTCAGCTCCTCCGCCTGTTACAAAACCGCCTATTGATGGTGGGCCTGGAACAACTCAACCGCCTGAGCCTGAAACTCCTAAATATGAATATAATCCTGATGACTTTAAGGTTACCCCTACAGATACTTCGGGTAATAAGGTTAAAGTGGGTGTGATTGATACGGGTGTGCGTTCTATTGCTCAGTTGGCATCTGCTGTTAAAGGTCAATACTCATACAGCAATAATATTCAAGATGGTACTGTTAGTTATCGTGATCTAAGTGATGAACCTTTAGAGCTTCAAGATTTAACAGGCCATGGTACTAATTCTGCCCAAGTTATTGCTGGTAAAAAGGCTGGTGAGAGCTTCAATTACAATGAGGGTTTTGCTAAAGATGTTGCGGAAATTTATAGCGCACGTACATCTGATACTGGGTCTGGAATTGGCAGTACTATTCAAACTCTAATGGCAATTAATGATCTAATTGATCGCCATAATATTTTAATCTTCAACAATTCGTATGGTTCTGATGTTGATGATAAGGCTGACATTTATTTAAGTTCAATGGCACCTTATGCTAGTCAAGCCGTTGAGAAAGGGGCTTTGCTTGTCTACTCTGCTGGGAATGATGGTTTAGATAATCCATCGCTTCAAGGCTATCTGGCTAGTTATGATGAATCTCTCGAAAAGGGTATGTTGATTGTTGCTGGTATGGCAAATAACGGGAAAGAGTTACACGAAAAATCAAATGCTTGTGGTGTGGCAGAACGTTTTTGCTTAACCTCAAATTTCACACGTTGGGGATTGGTTGATTCTTTAACGGGTGAGCATATTGGATATGCGGGTACTTCTAATGCCGCACCTGAAGTTACCGCTGTTGCTGCTGTGATTGCTTCTAAATATCCTTGGATGGATATGAACCAAGTTCGACAGGTATTATTGACTACTTCAACATTTATTGATGATGGTAGTGAATCTAACGGCTTATACAACAAAACATTTGGTTGGGGTTATTACAATCCTACTCAGGCGCTTGGAGGTATTGCTTATACAGGTCATAACTTTGGCGACTTTGAAGCAAATGTAGACAATGGCACTTATATTTTCTCAAATGACATTAAAGGTGATGGGGGAATTATTAAGTCTGGTGCTGGCACCTTGGCATTCACTGGGGATAGCACGTACACAGGTGATACTATTGTTAAGAGTGGTGAAATCATTGTTAATGGCTCACTCCAATCTTCTGTGGTCTTGAATGATCAAAATGCTACGTTATCTGGTACTGGTTCTGTAGGTTCGGTTTATAATAACGGTGTTGTTAGCACTGAAAAAGGTCGTTTAACAGTTAACGGTGACTTAATTAACTCATCTGTTGGTTCTAAACTGGCTTATGGTGTAGATCATCATTTAACTGTAAAAGGTGATGCTCAATTAGATGGTGATTTAACTGTTTACGCATCTAATAAAGAAATGGTGACTGCTGGTGAGTATTTAGTTGTTGATTCCCAGTCATTAACAGGTGAGTTTAAGTCAGTTGAATCTAAATCTGCATTCTTAGATGTAGGTGAGCTTCGCGCTACTGATAAGCAATTGTATGTTGATGTTCAATTTGCTGATGCTACTGCTGCAGGTACAATTGCAGGTGGTATTTCTACGCCGTCAGGTAACCTTATCAATCAATTAATGGTTGAGGCTGCTCAAGCTAAGGCAAATGGTTCAAATGATCAGCTCGTTGACTATGTTAAAAATATTCAACAGGCATCTTCAAGTGAAGCTGCTCAATCTGTTATGAACTCTGTGTCAGGTGCTATGTTTGCAGAAACGCCATCAGTGTTGTTGAAGAATGATACGATGGTTAATGCTCAAATTGCACAACGCAACTACCAAGTTGCCAAAAATGGCAAGTCTGGTGCTTGGATTGCTCACGGTCAAGTTGATACTAAGGCAAGCGCAAAAGGTTGGGATTCTGTTGAGTCTGAAATCGACAGTCTAACTGCGGGCGCAGATGTTGCAATTGATGGTCGTGGTTTGATTGGTGCTTATGTTACTAACTATAATGAGCAATCTAAGTACACACTTTCTAACGGGAATAGTGAGATCAATCTTACGACTTTAGGTGTGTATGGTAAGTTGGATTTAAATAAGAACGTTTATTTAAGTGCAAATGCGAATTATGGCTTCGGTGACGCTGAGTTTAACCGTTTAGCTACGGATGGTGTAAACTCTGAAAACTCTTTAGCAAATGCTGATTTGGATAAGTTTGGTGTTTATGGTGAAATTGGTTATCAACGTTTAATTAATCAATTTAACTTGTCACCTTATTTAGCTCTAAGCCACAATACCGTTTCAATGGATGCGATTAAAGAATCATCTGAATTTGGTGTTAGTGTTAATGATGTGACGGCTAAAGAAACTAAAGCTCATTTAGGTTTGCGAGCAGAATTTAAAGCGACACCTCAATTATCTTTAGTGGGTTATGGTGAATATGCTTATGCGATTGACCGTGATCTACCAATGGTAAATCTATCTTCAAACTTGTTAAATGGCGTGTCAGTTGATTATCGTGCGCCATCATTTGATAAAGATTATTTCTTGTATGGTGTTGGGGTGAACTTCGCAACAAGTGATAATAAATGGAATCTATTTGGTGACCTAAATGGTAACGCTGTGAATTCTGCTGATCAGCAAGTACAAGTAGGTTTAAAATATAATTTTTAGACGAAGATAACTGTGTATTTTTATAATATTTATCAATAAATTATTAACAGTTTGAAAAAGCGACTCAACTGAGTCGCTTTTTTATTCCTGTTTACGATAAGAGAGCGCTTCAGTTAAGTGAGCTGTTTGTATATGTTCAGAACTCGCTAAGTCAGCAATTGTACGAGCGACACGTAAGATTCGGTGGTAAGAACGTGCTGATAAATTCAAACGTTGCTGAGCCATAGCGATAATCTTTTTTGCAGAATCATCTAGTTGAGCCACTTGATCAAGCTGTTGAGAACTTAGATTTTGATTTGTCACACCTTGTCGTTGAATTTGCAACTCATAGGCCTGAATCACCCGTTTTCTGACGGTTTCAGAATTCTCCATCGGTGTAGTGCTTTGCATGTCTTGGGGAGGTAAAGGTGGCACATCAATATGTAAGTCAATCCGATCTAGTAAAGGGCCAGAAATTCGATTTTGATAGCGCTTAATTGATTCAGGTGAACATTGACAACGACTGTCTTGATTGAAGGCATATCCACATGGACATGGATTCATTGCAGCGACAAATTGAAAATTAGCCGGGAAAGTAATTTGTCTTGATGCTCTGGAAATGACGATTTCTTTCGACTCAAGAGGCTGCCTCAATACTTCTAAGACTTTTCGGTCAAACTCAGGTAATTCATCCAGAAAAAGTACACCTAAATGGGCTAAGGTGATCTCACCTGGTCGAGGGTGTGATCCACCACCAACCAAGGCCACAGCGGATGCCGTATGATGTGGCGCTCTAAAGGGGCGATGACCAAATTGATAAGGTGTATTTGCAATGGAGTAAATACTTGCGACCTCTAAGTGTTCTTGATTGGTTAATGGGGGCAAGATGCCAGACAATCTTGAGGCAAGCAGTGTTTTACCAGTGCCTGGCGGGCCTTTAAATAAAATAGAATGTCCACCAGCTGCTGCAATTTCTAAGGCGCGTCTTGGACGTAATTGACCTTTGACATCAGCGAGATCAAATCGATTTATTTGAGGTTGGATCGTTTTATTCGCTAATATGGGTTGAATTGGACTCGATTGATCAAAGTGTTGGCAAACATCTTTTAATGACTTGGCTGTATACACCTCAAAATTGGGAAGAAGGGCTGCATCATCCAAATTACTCACGGGAATCATTAACTCATGACCTGCGGTTTGACATGCCATTGCGATAGTCAAAGTTCCAGTTACAGGTCTTAACAGACCATCGAGTGCCAATTCACCTATAAATTCAAAACGGTCAATATTTTGATCATGTAGTTGCCCTGAAGCGATTAAAATCCCCAAAGCAATAGGTAAATCAAGCCTTGAACTATCTTTGGGTAAATCAGCAGGGGCTAGATTGATCGTCAGCCGTTTGGTTGGAAATTGAAAACCGCTATTAATGATTGCAGAACGGACACGATCTTTGCTTTCTCGAACAGCAGCTTCTGGAAGACCTACAATGGTGAGTGAAGGTAATCCTTGGCTGACATGAACCTCTACTTCAATCAGTGGTGCATGTAAACCAAGAAGACCTCGGGTATAAATTTTGGCAAATGACATAAAACTGAACCATTATTATATTATTTTTAGAATTGCTTTATTTTTAATCACTAACTTTGTGTTTAAGCACTGTATTGGTGCAATGTTGCTTATTTTTGATCGGAAATTAAGCTTTCTAATGATTTTAATTGCGTTTGAAGTTCTGTTAAACGCAAATTGGCATTGTTTAGTGCAGTTTTCTGACGCTCTATTTCTTCTTTAGAAACCAAATCCATTTTACTAATTGCTTCGTTTAACAACGCTCTCACATTTTTTTCTAAATCTTTTTTGGGTTGGTCAACCTGTTCTAAAATTGCCTGTAATAAAGTTTCAATCATAGTTCTTCCGAATAATAAGTCATCAACATTGAAGTTTAACATTCGTTTTGGATTGACCCTAGTGTTAACTACATTTCATAGGTTAAACCAATAAGAACATAAAAAAAATCCATCAAAATTCCCAATATTTTTAGAACATAAGACCGTGTAGGCGTATAAAATAGGTTATAAATAAGTTCATGCTGGCTGATTAATATCCCCAACCATTATGAAGTTTGGCATGAAATTTGAACATAAAACCTTACTGGTGAAAAAAGCCGAAGGAAAACAACATGAAACTCGTAACAGCAATTGTAAAACCATTCAAATTAGATGACGTGCGTGAAGCACTCTCTGAAATTGGCGTTCAAGGGATCACCGTAACTGAAGTAAAAGGTTTTGGTCGTCAAAAAGGTCATACTGAACTTTATCGTGGTGCTGAATATGTGGTTGATTTTTTACCTAAAGTAAAAATTGAAATCGCAATCAGTGACGAAATGGTTGATTCAGTGATTGAATCAATTACACGTGTAGCTAGTACTGGCAAAATTGGTGACGGAAAAATTTTCGTGACGAATCTAGAACAAGTTATCCGTATCCGTACTGGTGAGACTGGTGCTGACGCAGTTTAATTTGGCATGAAGTTTGCTGAGTAGCGAATAACTCACAAAAACTAGGTTGGGGGATACGAATGAAAAAAATGCTAATGGCGCTGAGCTTGTCTGGCGCACTCTTAGGTGGTTCTGTCGCATGGGCTGAAGAAGCAGTGTCAGAACCAACTTCTACTGAAGTTGCAGTTGTTGAAACTGAGGCTTCATCTACAGATTCTAATTTGGTTGAAACATTACCAGCAGCTCCAGAAGAAGCTCCTGCTGAAGAAGCCGCAGTTCTTGATACGGGTGACACTGCCTGGATTTTAGTTTCAACTGCACTCGTTTTACTCATGACCATTCCTGGTTTAGCGCTGTTCTACGGCGGTATGGTACGTAAAAAAAATGTCTTAAGTACCATGGCACACAGCTTTGTCGCTGCTGCGGTGGTCAGTATCGCTTGGGTAGTGGTTGGCTACACACTTGCTTTTGGTGAAGGTAATGCCTTTATTGGAAGTCTAGATAAATTTATGTTGTCTGGTATCACTACAGAAGCATTGAGTGGAACAATTCCAGAAATTTTATTTGTCATCTTCCAGATGACATTTGCAATCATTACCGTTGCCATTATCAGTGGTTCTATTGCTGAGCGTATGAAATTCAGTGCTTTTGTTGCGTTTATCGCAATTTGGGTGGTGGTTGTCTATGCTCCTATTACACATTGGGTATGGGGTGGTGGTTGGTTAGGTAACGATGGTGCACTTGATTTTGCAGGTGGTACTGTTGTTCATATTAACTCAGGTGTTGCTGGTTTAGTTGCGGCGTATATGCTTGGTAAGCGTATGGGGCTAGGCAAAGAATCAATGGCACCACATAACCTTACATTGACTGTCATTGGTGCGAGTTTAATTTGGGTCGGCTGGTTTGGTTTCAATGGTGGTTCTGCATTAGGTGCAAATGGTTCAGCAGGTTATGCATTAGTTGTAACTCAAGTTGCTGCTGCCGCTGCTGCCATTTCATGGTTAATCACTGAAAAAGTCGTTCGTGGCAAAGCTTCAGTGTTGGGTGCGGCATCAGGTGCGGTAGCTGGTCTGGTTGTGATTACGCCAGCTGCTGGATTCGTGACAGTAGGTGGTGCTTTGGCCATGGGCCTTATTGGTGGTGTTGTGTGCTTCTGGGGTATTACTGCATTAAAACGTGCATTGAAAGCGGATGACTCATTAGATGCCTTTGGACTTCACGGTGTTGGTGGTATCGTCGGTGCAATTCTAACCGCATTCTTTGCAAGTGAGTTCATCATGGGCGATGCAGCACCTACAAACGTATTAAGCCAATTATGGGTACAAGTTGAAGGTGTTCTTGCAACAATCGCTTATTCAGCAATCCTGACATTCATCATCTTAAAAGTCATTGATCTAATCATCGGTATTCGTGTTGAGTCAGACGATGAGCGTATGGGTCTGGATTTAAGTCAACATGGTGAGCGTGTTGAATAACGATTAAACACAAAAATCAATATATAGTGTGAAACAGCCCTTTGGGGCTGTTTTTTTGCTATATATTGATGAAAGCTCAACATGAGCAGAATTTTTTGATACACTTGGTGTAAATAGAATTTGTTCAATTAAACTGCTATGCATTGTCCATTTTGCAACGCCGCTGATAGTAAGGTGATTGATTCACGTTTAGCTGCTGAAGGCTGCCAAATTCGCCGTCGTCGTGAATGTATTAGTTGTAATGAGCGTTTTACAACTTTTGAAAGTTTTGAAGTGGTGATGCCTCGTGTCACTAAGTCCGATGGTAAAAATGAACCTTATGATGAAGCGAAACTTCGTCGTTCACTCATGCATGCTTTACAAAAACGTCCCGTGACACAAGAACAAATTGAAACGGTGGTCAGTGATATTCAACTTCAAATTCGTCGACTAGGTGAACGTGATGTGCGTTCGCGTACTATAGGCGAAATTGTAATGAAGGCTTTATTTGCACTCGATCATGTCGCATACGTACGTTTTGCCTCTGTATATCAAGATTTCCAAGATGTAGAAGCGTTCCGCCGTCAAATCGAACAAATGCAACACCGAGATCAAGAACATTAATCTCGCCCCAAATTCAACTTCAAGGTTATGAATGTCTGAGTTCTCGCAACAAAAGATCGATCAAGATCAAATGTGGATGCGTCGTGCAATAGCATTGGCGAAGCAAGGTCAATATTCGACAAAACCAAATCCTAATGTAGGTTGTGTCATTGTCAAAGACGGACAGATTATTGGTGAAGGCTTTCACCCCCAAGCTGGGCAACCACATGCCGAAGTGTTTGCACTTCGTCAAGCAGGGGAGCAAGCACAGGGTGCAACCGCGTATGTCACATTAGAACCTTGTGCGCATTATGGTCGTACTCCTCCTTGTGCGAAAGGTTTGGTCGAAGCGGGCATTGCAAAAGTGATAGTGGCTTGTTCAGACCCTAATCCATTGGTTGCTGGTAAAGGTGTGGCTATCCTACAACAGGCAGGTATAGACGTTGAAGTCGGGATCTGTGAGTTGGAAGCGCATCCTTTGAACTTAGGCTTCTTTAAAGCTATGTCTAAGGGATTACCTTATGTACGTTTAAAGGTCGCGTCGAGTTTCGATGGTCGTACAGCAATGGCTTCAGGGGAGTCGAAGTGGATTACAGGTGAATTGGCACGTCAGGATGTTCAACATTGGCGTGCAATTTCTGGTGCGGTGATCACGGGTATTGAAACAGTGTTGGCTGATGATTGTCAGTTGAATGTCCGAGCTTTACCGAATATTCAATTAGAACGAGTTGTGCAGCCTAAACGTGTGATTTTAGATCGTCAAGGTCGCTTACCTTTAGATGCTAAAGTGTTAGAGAATCCTGATACTGTCATGGTCATGGGGCCATTTCGAGCAGAGCTTGCACAACTTGGCGTGATTCAACTCGAAGTTCAGCCCTTAGTTGAGTTGCTAAAAGTTTTAAAAGATTTTCAAATCTATGATGTGATGGTGGAAGCTGGTGCAACCCTATCTACTGCATTTTTGCAGGAAAATTTGGTAGATGAATTGATTAGTTATATTGCGCCTACACTATTAGGTCAATCAGCTCGTCCAATGTTTAATGCTGAATTTAAACAAATGACAGAACAACTCCGTTTTAAACTTCAAGATGTAACTCAGTTAGGTGATGACATCCGTTTAAAATTAATCCCTGATCAAGAGTCGCTATGAGTACAGAGTCAACGGTTTATCATAAACGTCGCCATGCAGCACGTACGACAGATGAGTATTTGTTTAATCAACTTGTGCCTTATTTAGGCAACAAGCGTCGTTTATTACATTTGATTCTTGAGGCATTAGAAAGCACTGGAACTTTGAATACGAGTTCAGGTCGAGCGCCTATCTTTGCGGACTTTTTTGCTGGAAGCGGTGTGGTTTCTCGTTTGGCTCGTCAAAATGGCTACCGAGTAATAGCGAACGATTGGGAGCCTTACAGCCACGCACTTAATCATGCCATATTGTCATGTACTGAAGCTCCTGCTTTTAAAGAATTAGGCGGATATCAGAAAGCAATTGATTATCTTAATCGCTTGCCTGAAGTTAAAGGATGGGTAACACACAATCTCTGTCCTCGTAATGATGAGATCTATGATCCTTCACGAGACCGTTTATTCTTCAAACGTCGAAATGGCATGCGGATTGATGCAATTCGTCAACAAATTGCAACTTGGCAAGCTCAAGGTGCAATTGATGATGTGGAAATGAGCGCTTTACTTGCACCTTTATTGTATTCAGCAAGTTTTGTGAGTAATACGTCAGGCGTATTTAAGAGTTTCCATCACGGCTGGGGCGGTAAAACTCAGACGGCTTTAGAGCGAATTGAATCATTACTATGGCTGACCCCAAGTCGTTTTTGTGAAAATTCAAATCTGACAGGCCCAGCAGCTGAAATGTGGTGTGTGGATGCTCAACACTTAGCAAACCAAATGAGTGGTTTCGAAGTCGATGTGGCATATTTGGATCCACCCTATAATCAGCATGCGTATAGTAGCAACTATCATGTATTGAATGCTTTGACTTTATGGGATCAGGTAGATTTACCAAGTCCAGATACTAAGGGTTTCAAGAGCGGAATCGACCGTGCTTGGCGTAAAGAACGACCAAGCCCATACAATTCTTCTAAACATGCCAAAGAAGCGTATGAAAAGCTTTTGCAAACCATTAATGCACGCTATATTTTGACCAGCTATTCAACAGATGGAAATATTGAGGCTGGTGATTTACTTAAAGCGAATTTAGAGCGTGGACGAGTCACCATTTTGACTCAAGATGTTCCAAGATATCGTGTGAGTAAGCAGCGTCAGTCTGAGCGTGCGCGCGTTCTTGAGTTTATCGTGATTACAGACACGCACGCAAAATCAGGACCGCCAATTCGACAGTTACTTGGTCAGTTACACCACTATGCTGAATTGGGTGGTGTTGACACTACAGGCGTCGCTGAACAATTGGATTTATGGTAAAAATAGAACAAATTTAAGAGTACCCATTATGTTTACAGGCATTGTAGAAAGTTTAGGAAAAGTCGAAAGTTTACAAAATGTAGGTGGTGATATCCGCTTGCGTATACAGACTGATCTTGATATGTCTGATGTTCACTTGGGTGATTCTATTGCGACTAATGGCATCTGCTTAACTGTTATTGCATGGGGCAATCAATGGTACGAAGCAGATGTGTCACTTGAAAGTATTCATCGTACAACTTTATCGAGTTGGAAGGTTGGGCAAACCGTCAATGTAGAAAAAGCGATGTTACCAACAACTCGCTTTGGTGGTCATATTGTTAGTGGACATGTAGATGTAGTTGGTGAAATTACGGTGCAACGTCAAGATGCACGTTCACTCTATTTTGAGGTAACGGCCCCGCCTGAAATTGCAAAATATTTAGCGGAGAAAGGTTCCATCACAGTTGATGGAATTAGTCTTACAATCAATCATCTACGTGGCAATGTGTTGAGTTTAAATCTTATTCCTCATACTGCAGAGCGGACCAATATTAGTACGTGGAAAGTTGGGACTAAAGTAAACTTAGAAGTCGATGTACTTGCACGATATATTGAACGTTTATTGCTTGGGGATAAGGCTGCTGAACATAAACCTGAGTCTAAATTGAGCATGGAATTTTTAGCACAGAATGGCTTTTTACGTTAAAAAATGATTAAAATAGAAAACAGCCTAAATTTTTAGGCTGTTTTTTTGTTTAAATAAATTAGGTATACAATCTATCTAAAGGAGAAAGCAACATGCTCAGAGAACTTCAGAATGATTGATTTTTTACTGCATTTGGAGCAGCTTTTACCGAGTTTATTAGAGCAATATGGCGTATGGATTTACGCAATTTTATTTTTAGTGATATTTGCGGAAAATGGTTCCGTTTTCATGTTTTTTTTACCTGGGGACAGTTTGCTCATTGCCATCGGTGCTTTATGTTCGACCACTGAGTTGATTCATTTGCACTATATGGGATTGTTATTATTTATCGCCTCAGTCCTAGGTTATATTCTCAATTTCTATACAGGGCGATGGCTTGGTATTAAATATTTTAGCGAGCACTCACGTTGGTTAAAACCTGAGTATATTGCCAAAACCAATGCTTATTTCGAAAAACATGGTGGTAAGACCATTTTAATGGCGCGCTTTATCCCTTTTGTACGTTCTTTTGCACCATTCGCTGCTGGCTCTGGATATATGAGCTATAGCAGTTTCATGTTTTACAATATTATTGGTGCTTGGATTTGGATCGCACTTTTACTAGGTATGGGGTATGGCATGGGAAATATATTCTCAGCCGTTTTAGATTTTTTTGCTTAAATTGATACTTCAAACCTGATAAAAAAAGCTCTCAGTGGGCTCTTTTAAATTTTATTAATGGTGAGTGATGTGCGATCAAACCAATTCTCTACCAAAGCTTCATCTTGAATTAAAAAGTCGCCTTTTTTTGACTCATGTTTTAAATACACTAAAACCGATTGAAAATCTGCTCGACTAATCAATAGTTCTTGAGCACTGATCGTGACATGTTCGCCAGATTTCAAATGAGTGATTCGTTCAGAGATGTTGCTTAAAAGATCCATGGTGATACTTTCCTCATGTCCGTCAAATCGCAGAGAGCATTTAAATCACATTCATGGTGTGACAAATATGTTTCATTTTGATGACACTAAGCATCCACCGTTCGAGCCTCTAAGAGGGTAGAGATGTATTTTTTAAAATAAGTTCGATCTCTTCTTTTGCTGCTGCTTGGAGTTTTGATTTAAAAATTTGTACGGCATCTTCAATCATGGTTTCAGCTTCAAGCTCGAGACGTAAACGAATCGTATCTAAATCTTGATGAATTGATAAATGCGCGGGAGAGTTTCCTGAAAAGTCCCGATGGGGTGTAGTCACTTTTTGGTATTTTTCAGTATATTCATCGATTTCTGCATCAATCACTTGTCGTAACTGTACGAGCGAATCGGTTTGTTGTTGAAATTTAAGATATTCATCTTGTAGAAGCTTTTGATTATAAGCCTCTTGCAGTGCACGTTTTTCTGCTAATGATTTTTCTAAAGCCATTTGCTTACGAATACGAGCTTCTTCAATTAATCGTGCTTTTTCATCTGCATAAGCCTGTTCAACCTTCAATTGAGCCACTTGCTGGGCACGATTATCATGGTCTAACCATTGCTCTGGTTGAGTTTGAGGTTCGAGTAAATCACTGATGCGATTAAGGTCGTCGATAAAAGCTTGGCGAACCGCTTCTGGCGCTTTCAACCAACGTTTTTTAAAATCTTGACCGACATTAATGGCCACCGTGATTCTCCTTTTTCCAATGACAACGCGCTAAAGTTTATGTGTTTGAGGTGAGATACCTAATTTTCGATAGGTTTTATATTTCTCTCGTCCAATTTCTTTGGCAGCTTCGTTGTTTTCAATAATTTCGATAATGTGACTGAAACGTGAAGGATCTTCAAGTGCATGAATGTGAAAATTAAACACGATCCATTCCTGAGTTTCAGGGAGCTTAGACGAAATACAAATAGCTGCTGATTGATCATCAATGCCATGTGTCAAAAAACTCTGCGGATCGAAACTCCAAAGTAAATCATCGAGTTCGTTTTGAATGCTCAATTCTGGACAATGAATCCATATTTTTGCAGGGTGACGCAGAATTTTTCGACATAAACGACAGGCACTTTGGACCTGTCGTTCTGGACTCTTTTCAAATAAGTAGAAGCTGATTTTAGACATTAATTTACGCGATTTGCGAGAAATTGAACCAATAATGGAACTGGGCGACCAGTTGCACCTTTTGCTGCGCCAGATGTCCAAGCTGTACCAGCAACATCTAAATGTGCCCAACGATATTCACGCGTGAAGCGTTGCAAGAAGCAAGCAGCTGTAACAGCACCAGCTTTTGGACCACCAATATTGGCAATATCGGCAAATGGAGAGTCAAGCTGTTCTTGGTAGTCATCATAGACAGGCATACGCCATACACGGTCAAATGATTGTTCACCAGCTTGAGAAAGTTCATTTGCCAGTTCATCATCTGGTGTGAACATACCTGTTAAAACAGAGCCTAGGGCAACAACACAAGCGCCTGTTAATGTTGCGATATCAATTACAAGTTCTGGGTTAAAGCGTTTGACATAGGTCAGCGTGTCACAGAGGACTAAGCGACCTTCGGCATCTGTATTTAGAATTTCAACAGTTTGACCACTCATCGTGGTGACGATATCACCTGGTCGAGTTGCATGACCTGATGGCATGTTCTCAGCCGCCGCAATTGCACCTACAACATGAATTGGAAGGCGAGCTTCACAGAGTGAGCGCATGGTTCCTAAAACTGAGGCTGCACCACCCATATCGTACTTCATTTCATCCATGCCTAAACCTGGTTTTAATGAAATACCGCCCGTATCGAAAGTGATCCCTTTACCCACGAGGACGATAGGAGCTTGTTCAAGTTGACCTTGATATTCTAGAGTAATGATACGTCCAGGGCGATCTGAACCTTTGCTGACTGCAAGGAATGCATTCATGCCAAGATCAGCAATTTGCTGTTCATCTAGTACGGTTACTTTTAATAAATCTGGGAATTCTGCTGCCAATGCAACTGCATGATCCGCTAAATATTCAGGAAAACAAATATTTCCTGGACGATTTGCTAAATCACGTGCAACGTTTTGACCGCTTTCAATTGCTTGAATTAAGTTGAGTTGATTTGACGTTAGCGTAGAGTTTGATGCAATTAAATGAACTTGTTCGAGTATAAAGTCATTTTTTTTCGACTTAAACTCGTCAAAAGCATAAGCAGATTGAGTGAGTTTAAGTGCAAATAAGTAGTGCAATTCATTCGGCAAAGCTGAAATATCAACACTGATTTGTTTGAATTTTTTTTGTGAAGCTTTGATAATAGTTTGTGCAATTTTTGCTAATTTTGCAGCTTTAACTTCTTGTGCATTACCTAAGCCAAGTAAAATGCTATTCGGTTGATTTTCAATTTGACCCAATAACGATAAAGACTCATTGAAACCTGCTTTGAATTGAGCTGCTTCAGTTAGGCTGTCTAAATTGTTGATTTGATAGTTGCTTTTAACTGCATGGGTGTTTTCAGAGTCGACTAAAATAACCAAATGTTGGCTTTCTGAAATTTGTGCTAATGATGTATTAATTGAAAGTTTCATATGCTTGTTGTGTGCCTATTGAGACCGTTTAAATCATTAAACCATTGAAACACTACCAATGATAGAATTTCAATGAGGTTTTATATTTTTAACATTCGGGTAAACTAGCGCTAGCCGATTTAACCTAATTTTGGAAGATTACTTTGATTATAAGACGTTACCTCGTCAAACAAGTGGTATCTACCTCTGTGGTTGTGATTTCATTGCTTACACTCATCATGTTGGGTGGGCGTTTGATCAAGTATTTTGGCGTGGCAGCTCAGGGTCGAATGGATGCAAGTATTTTATTTAGCATCATTGGCTACCGTCTTCCAGAATTTTTGACATTGATCTTACCTTTAGGTTTTTTCATTGGTCTCATGTTGGTGTTTGGCCGACTGTATGTAGATCATGAAATGGCGGTTCTCAATGGCAGTGGTGTTAGTCGTAATCAATTGGCTCGTTTATTGTTACCTCTCACAGCCATTTATTTGGCCATTCAAACGGTATTAATGGTATGGATGTCTCCATGGGGTATACGTGAATTTGAAAAGCTTACGACGACCCAAGCGGTTCGATCAGGCTTTGATTTGGTACGTCCAAAAGAGTTTATTTCCTCAGGTCCTTATACCATTTATGCTGGTGCACTTTCGGAAGATCGTAAAAACTTAAAAGAAATTTTCTTCTATCAGCGTGCAGATAAGCCTGAAAAACCTGACATCATGATTTTAGCGAAAGAAGCGACACGTGTTGAAATGGTCGGTGAAACAGCGAGTGTTGTTGATTTAACCCAAGGTCGTCGTTACGAAATTTATCAAGATAGTCCGAAATATAGTCATACCGAGTTTGCTTCATATCGTTTGCGTCTTGAAAGTGATAAAGAGGCGAAATTCGAAAGTGGTGATGTAGAAGCGTTACCAATTTCGAAGTTGATTGAAACTCGTGAAGACCCTGTAGTAGCCAGTGAATTGGGCTGGAGAATATTTGTGCCATTTACATTGATTGTGGCATTGATGTTAGCAACGGCATTGTCTGAGGTTACTCCACGCCAAGGACGATATTTAAAATTATTTCCTGCACTCTTAATTTTTGCCAGTTTGATTGTGGCATTAATGGCGATTAAAACCAGAATTAGTAAAGATGAGATTGGTATTTGGGCTTATCCCGCTATCTTGATTGTTTATGCAGTGGGTGCGGCGATTTTCTCGCGTAAACAAAAACTAGCGCCTAAGTTAAAAAAACGAATTGAGCAGGTGAAATCATAATGTTGGCACGTCGAATTGTCGCAAAACATGTGACGAAAACCACAGCGCTGGCGATGTTGGGTGCTACAGCGATTTTATCAGCCCTTCAAATTCTTTTTACCTATATGGGTGAATTAGGCAGCCTCAAAGAAGGGTATGGAGCTTGGCAAGCGCTTCTTCATGTTCTATGGGCTTCACCGCAATATTTATATGAAATTTTACCTATTTCAGCATTGATTGGTGCAGTGCTCGGTTTGGGTTCAATGGCTTCAAATAGTGAGCTGATTGTTATGCGCGCTTCAGGGATTAGCCTGTGGCGTATTGTGGGTTGGGTCATGCGCTCAGCAATGCTCTTGGTATTGCTTTCATTTTTACTCAGTGAATATGTTATTCCTTACACCAATGAGCGGGCGGAAAGTATTAAAGACCGTCGTTCTGTTGCTGAGCTTGGCGAAGTCAAAGGGTATTGGACTAGAGAAGGTCAACGATTTATTTATATTGACTATGCAAATGCGCAAGGGCAGTTACGTCAAGTTGAGATGATGGACTTTGATCAAGATTATCGTCTGAAGTCAGTCTTGACTGCGAATCAAGGTCAATTTGTACAAAATGGACAATGGTCTTTAATTGAAGCCAGTCAGATGGATATTTTTCCTGAAGGCTATTCGAGACTGATTCAAACTCCTCAGCAGGATGTTGCTTTAGCGCTTCAACCTAAATATGTTCATATGGTGACGATTGATCCTGAAGATTTAGCTCCAAGCCAATTGATCAGTTTTATGCGCTATATGGATGAATATAGTCAAGTTCCTAAAACGTATTTACTTGCATTCTGGCAAAAAGTGGCTTCGCCATTTGCATTGTTGGCACTCGTACTGATTGCTTGCTCTTTTATTTTTGGCCCTTTAAGGCAACAGTCTATGGGTTTTCGTTTAGTGATTGCGTTATTTGTAGGGCTTGGTTTTTACTACCTACAAGACTTCTTAGGGTACGCGAGTTTGGTGTATTCACCATCTCCCGCTTGGTTTGTTTTTCTGCCAATTGTGCTTATCTTTGCGGTAGGTAGCTATTTGCTATATCGAGCGCGCTAGAGAATTTTTAAATTGAAAAATAGATGGTCTAGATCAATCAAAGCCATCGTGTTCAGATAGAGTCTTAATGAAAAATTCGTTAAGATACGTTGATTAATTTGTAAACAGAAAAGAGTGTATATCATGACGGATGCAACTGCTGGCAAAATCCCTCACGTTTTAGTCATTATGGATGGTGTGGGTCATCGTGAAGCGGTCGAAGATAATGCTTTTCTTGCAGCGAAAACACCTAATTTAACTGCAATGAAACAGAATCATCCACATGGTCTGATTTCAGGTTCAGGTGAAGATGTTGGTCTTCCAGATGGCCAAATGGGGAATTCAGAAGTTGGTCATATGAATCTTGGTGCTGGACGCGTGTTGTATCAAGATTTCACTCGTATTACCAAAGATATCCGTACTGGTGATTTCTATAAACATGAAGTATTGGTTGATGCTGTAGAAAAAGCAAAAGAAAATCAAAAAGCAGTACATATTTTTGGATTGTTGTCTGAAGGTGGTGTTCACTCTCATGAAGACCATATTGTTGCTATGGCAGAGTTGGCACTAAAAAGAGGTGCTCAAGTCTATTTACATGCTTTTTTAGATGGTCGTGATACTCCGCCAAAAAGTGCACAGCCGTCTTTAGAGAAATTAGATGCACTATTTGCCCAATATCCAGGTCAGGGTCGAATTGCAACGATGATCGGTCGTTATTTCGCAATGGATCGTGACAATCGTTGGGATCGTGTCGAACAAGCATATCGTTTATTAACAGAAGGTGAGGCTGTTCGCGTAGTTGAGTCTGCTGTGGAAGGTCTCGAACAAGCGTATGCTGCTGAAGAGTCAGATGAGTTTGTGAAAGCAACACGTATTGGGGATGTAGCCGCAGTACAAGATGGCGATGCTGTTGTTTTTATGAATTTCCGTGCAGATCGTGCTCGCGAATTGACAAAAGCATTTGTTGAACAAGGCTTCGATGGTTTCGAGCGTAAAGTTGTGCCTCAGCTTGCGAAATTTGTCATGTTAACGCGCTATCAAGCGACAATTAATGCGCCGGTGGCATATATGCCAGAACCGTTGGTCAATTCAATTGGTGAATACCTGTCTAATTTAGGTAAAACTCAATTGCGTATCGCGGAAACTGAGAAATATGCCCATGTGACTTTCTTCTTCAGTGGTGGTCGTGAAGATGAGTATCCAGGTGAAAAACGTATTTTGATTCCATCACCAAATGTTGCAACCTATGATTTAAAACCAGAAATGAGTGCTTATGAAGTCACTGATGAGTTAGTGAATGCAATTAATTCAGGTGAATTTGACTTACTCGTTGTGAACTATGCAAACGGCGATATGGTTGGACATACAGGGGTATTCGATGCTGCCGTTAAAGCAGTAGAAGCAGTGGATGTCAGCTTAGGTCGTGTCTATGATGCAGTGATGGCGAAGAAAGGCCATATGTTGATCACTGCGGATCACGGTAATGTTGAACAAATGCAGGACTATGAAAGTGGTCAAGTCCATACTCAACATACAACTGAGCATGTGCCATTTATTTATGTAGGTCCAACTCAAGCAAAAATTGCAGAGGGTGGGGTGCTTGCAGACGTTGCACCGACATTATTGAATTTAATGCAGTTGCCTGTTCCTGCTGAAATGAAAGGTCGCAATTTAGTGACTTTAGTTTAAAAAATAAGAAGGAATTCAGTATGAATCCATTGTTATTCAAACTCATGTTAGGTCTAGCTTTAAGTTTGAATGGGGTTCATGCTTTCGCTGCTGGATCTAAGGGTCCAGCAGTTGATCCATTAGAAGAAGACTGGTCATCAAACAGTTCAGAAGTTCCGATTGAATCTATACAGCAGTTTGTTCAGATTTACGGTACAGTAAAAGAAAACTATGTCACTGAAGTCACTGACGATCAGTTATTTTTACAAGCGATCCAAGGTTTGGTGAGTGGGCTAGATCGTTACTCTCGCTATTTATCTCCAGAAGATTATCGCCAACTCCTCAAATATACCGAGGAGGATTTAGCGAGTATCGATTTTGATCTTAGCTTTGATACCTCACGAGGTTTATGGCAGATCGAAAATTTAGATCCCGATAGTGACTCGGCAAAATTAGGATTGGCCAACGGCGTTACACTTTACAAAATTGATGGACAAGAGCTTAGATTGTTAAACCAAGATCAAGTCAAAGACTTGCTCAGCGGCTCGATTGGATCAACCATCAGTTTACAAAGATCACCGAACTCATCTCCAATTATTTTAGTGAGAAATCAAAAACTAGATGTTGCCGATATACAAGCACATATGCTGAGTAATCAAGTTTTACTATTAAAGGTGAAAGTTTTTCAGCAAGATACTGCGAATGAAATAAAACGTTATATCGATGAGCATCATAGCCAACAACTCAAAGCTGTTTTAATAGATCTAAGAAATAATCCGGGTGGATTATTATCTTCTGCTGTGGAAACGGCAGATTTATTTTTAAATCAGGGTTTGATTGTATCTACACGTAGCCGTTCAGAAGGTGATCAACAATTCCAAGCTTTACCTGGACATGAATTTACAGGGCTTAAAGTCGGAGTATTGATTAATCAACGTTCGGCTTCTGCAGCAGAAGTATTTACGGCAGCAATGAAAGATCATCAACGCGCCGTAATCATTGGTGAAAAGAGTTATGGTAAAGGTGTTGTGCAAAAACTCTTTCCACTTGAAAATGGTGCGGCACTACAAATGACAGTATCTCATTACTTAACACCGAATGGTGTCGAGATTGATGGGCAAGGCATAGCCCCTAATATCGAATATCCTTGGCCGCAGGATATGAAGGAGGAGGTTTACCTCCAACACGCAGCCGATTTGTTGTTAAGAAGCCGTTAAATATCATCAATATCGGGGTGATGCTAAGTTATTCATCTTCAGTATCTAAACCAAATTTTTTTAAACGATATCGTAATGAGCGGAATGTCATTCCCAATTTTTTGGCGGCCAGGGTTCTGTTCCAATGCGTTGAGTTTAACGCATTAATTAAAACTTCCTTTTCTACTTTCTCAAGGTATTGCTCTAATCCCTCTTCGGGCAAACCTTTGGGTGTCTGAGAAGGTAAATCAGTAGTTGCTTCAATTGGACTATTTGGTTGTTGTGCTAAAGGTGGGGATGTTAAGCTTAATGAAGGGCTTTTTACATGCTCGACTGCGATGAGCTTATCATCGCAAAGTGTAAGTGCACGCTCGATGATATTTTTAAGTTCGCGTACATTCCCTGTAAATGGTTGTTGTTTAAGGAATTTTATCGCCTCTTGAGACAGTTGAGGGGCTTCAATACGCCATTCACTACTGATTTTATCAATAAAATGTTGAGCTAGAACGGGAATATCTTTGGGTCTATCGCGGAGTGGGGTAAGACGTAAATCCATCACATGAATTCTAAAAAATAGATCTTGTCTAAATTTGCCTTGCTGAACCAATTGCTCAAGATTTTGATGGCTTGCACTGACAATTCTAAAATCAACATCAAGCTCTTTATCACTGCCAATCGGACGTATTTTCTTTTCTTGAACTGCTCGTAGCAATTTAGCTTGCATGGCGAGTGAAAGCTCTGCAATTTCATCTAAAAATAATGTTCCACCGTCAGCTGTTTGAATTAACCCTTGTTTGTCTTGGTCAGCACCCACAAAACTGCCTTTGATATGACCAAATAATTCACTTTCCATCAGGTCTTCATTCATCGCACCACAATTGATCGCGACAAAGGCATGATCATGACGATTACTGAGTTGATGAATAAGATTCGCAACGATTTCTTTACCAGTCCCTGATTCACCTGTAATAAAGACGGGTGCTTGTGATCGAGCTATTTTTTTGATTGCTGTACGAAGCTGTTGAGTTTGTTCTGAGACACCAATCAGCAGTTGTTCCTCAAGTGGAAGCTGATTGAGATCATCATCCACTGCAGGGGTATGTAATGCTTTCTTAAGCAATTGATGCAAATGTTGTTGATTAATGGGCTTACTGACGAAATCGAAAGCGCCTGCTTTTAAAGCGGAGATTGCCAACTCCATATTGGCATAGGCGGTCAGTACCGCGATGGGCGTCTTCGGATAGTGCTGGGTGACGTATTTAACTAAATCGATGCCATTGCCATCTGGTAAATTGAAATCGGTGATACACGCATCGTATTTATATTCTCTTAGAAAATGTAGCGCTTGTTTCAAATGATGTGCCATATGCGTTTTAATGCCCATCCGAGAAAGGGTCATTTGCATCAACATACATAAATCAGGTTCATCATCGACTAAAAGTACTAAAGGTTGTTGCTTTACCATAACCTGATCTTATCCATCTAAACGTCTGTCTTATGGCATGTAATACGAAAACATGCACCTTGCTGTTCTTGCTCGATATAACTCAATTTTGCTTGGTTAGCTTCACAAATACTTTGTGATAAATATAATCCTAAACCAGTTCCATTGGTTTCAGTACTAAAAAATGGTTGAAATAATTGAGATAAATCATGTTGTTGGATGCCTTTGCCAAAATCGATAACATCAATAAAAATTTGATTTTCTGAATGACTACTTCTGACAAAAATGTATTCTGCGGTCGGATCGTTATGTCGAATAGCATTACGAATTAAATTAATCAGAACTTGTCGCAGTTGGATTTCATCAAAATAAACTTCAAGATTAGCTTCAAGCTGTAATTGAATATGAGAACTGATATCTGCTAAATCTTGGTGAATAAGATCATGCATAAACTGTTCAAAATGAATTAGTACACCAGCAGTTTTTTTATTCTTTGCCATATCCAATGTGTCTTTGACAATTTTATCAATACGTTTTGCTTGCTTGGCAATCATTTGATTGAGCATACGTTTTTGTTCTTCATCCGAATCATCATTAAGTTCATTAGCTTGTACGATTGCCGCTAAAGGATTACGTATTTCATGTGCAATACTGGCTGATAATTGACCAAGAGAAGCTAATTTCATTTGTTGAACTTTCTGATTAAGCTTTTGCGCATCTTCCAAAATTAATAGCGTGAGCGCTTGTTGAGGTGTAACCAGTTTTTGAATGCGAATATCAACCGTATAGGATGATTGATGCGATTCAAATTGAAAGCGCTCTCCATGAGCAACTAATGTATTTTTGAGAATTTCATAGAGATCTGGTTGAAAATTTGCAAGATTATATTGTTCATGAGCATAGAGTGGCGAAATACCGAGTAGGGAACATGCAGCAGGATTGCAGACGATAATTTTACAGTGATCATCTAAGACCAGATAACCAACTTCGATTTGCTCAAGAATATAACGATTAATATTTTGTAATTTAAAGAGTTCGTTAGCTTGATGTATATTGACCGATTCGAGTACTTGAAATCGTTGTATTGATACTTGACCAATGCCATGAACCACAAAAAATAAAAAAGCAAGAAAGGCACTGTCACCAATATTATTTAGACTTTCAATGGAGAACAAACTACCAAAAAACTGTTGATATACGACCCCAATCACCGCGACCAATGTGATGAATAAGGCTTGGTTTTTACTGAGTAAAAAATTTGCTGCAAAGACGGAAATGACAAACAATAACCCAATTGCGATATTGGGACCACCGAGTGCAAAAGTAAGGGTATTTAGAAAGAGCAGGTCAACTGCAAATAAGGTGATAATTTGTTTAGAAATGGCTTGTGGTAAGTATTTTAAAACGATCGTTTGTACGATGCTGCTTGCAACATAAAGGAGTAAAGCGTAAAAATAGATTGATTCATATTGATAAAAATAACGTTCAGAATCAATCGTCAGTAGGAATATGAGCGTTAAGCTTAGGGCGATAATGACACGATAACTTGAATATAGTGTTCCAAGACGGTAGATCGTTTGGTAAATAGAAATTGAAGCAGCAGACGTCATTGGAATACTCAGATCAAATTAAGGCTTAATCAAACCATAACGAATTGCCAAATGAGTCAGTTTGACATCACTATCGATTCCTAATTTTTCAAATATACGATACCGATAAGTATTCACTGTTTTTACGCTAACGAAAAGTTTGTCTGAAATTTCTTGGGCACTAATACAATTCACAACCATCATCGCGACTTGCATTTCACGTTCAGAAAGTGCGTCAAAAGGAGAGGTTTGTGTATCAGATAAATAAGAACTCGCAAGCTGTTCAGCAATATCTGCACTGAAGTATTTACCACCTTGCATGACTTTATTAATTGCACGCACCATTTCTGTGATCGGAGCTCCCTTCGTGATATAACCACGAGCCCCCGCTTTTAACAGTAGTGATGGATAGGGTTCTTCCGCTAGGCCACTGACGGCGAGAACTTTGGTGTCAGGTGCTGTTTGTAATAAACGGCGAGTGGTTTCTACGCCACCGATACCAGGCATATTCACATCGAGCAAGACGACATTAGGGTGGTGTTGACGAACAAGACTAATGGCTTCTTCACCGGACTCTGCTTGACCAATGACTTGAATATCTGCTTGATCTTCAAGCATACGACAAATACCTGTACGAACTAACTCATGGTCATCTACCACTAATACCGTGATCACAAACACCTCCTCTGAAATCTATTCTTACTTTTTTGTTACATGATGCAAAAATTGCTTGCATTGGACTAACAAAAATAGCAATGCTATTCCTAATCTTTACTAAAATACTGTGCATAATCACGTGGTTTAATATTAATCACGTTTGTACCTAAATGTAAGTCATATTTGAGGTGATTAGCAATGATGCAAAATGCCTCCGTAAGATGAGTAAGTTATCGTGAAAAAACAGAAATTAACGCTAATGCATGTGCTGACTACATCAGTACTACTCTCTATGAGCTCATTGAGCTTTGCAGAATTAATTAATCATGCTAATTCTGCACCGGGGCAGGCGAGCATCAGTTGGTCATCTGAAGATGCAAGCCAATTCTTAAATAATGATAGTCTCAAAGCTTCTACTTCCTCTTCAGAAGAGTATACCCCTCAAGCAACAACCACGATTACAACAACAATTCGTAAATCTACAGGCCCTGCGACCTCAACATCACCAACCTCTCAGATTCTTGATAACAGTCGCTATAGTAATCAACCTTCTGTGAACGCGCGTGCAGCATTGGTCATGGATGCAAATACGGGTGAGGTCTTATTTAGTAAGAACACGAATACTGTTCTACCGATTGCGTCTGTTACAAAATTAATGACAGCTGTTGTGATCGCAGATGCACAATTAAATATGTCTGAAAATATTACGCTGCAAAGCATTGATTTTGCAGGTGCGGGTGGTAAAAACTCAAGCTCGACATTGCGTGTAGGTGACACAATGAATCGTGCTGAAGCCTTATTATTCGCTTTAATGAAATCTGAAAACCCTGCAGCTGCGGCTTTGGCTCGAACATATCCAGGAGGTCGTGCGGCTTTCGTCTCTGCTATGAATAATAAAGCACGTGCCTTAGGGATGCATTCATCTAAATTTACTGAGTCTACAGGTCTAGATCCTCGCAATGTTGCTTCTGCGCGGGACTTGGGCATCTTGGTGAGTACCGCATCACAGTACGGTCTTATTCGTCAATTTTCTACGACGCCAACCTATGATTTTAACCTCGGTTATCGTGTGTTGAAATCGAACAATACGAACTCTCTCGTTCGTAACGGTGGCTGGAATATTAACATTTCAAAGACGGGATTTATTAATGAGGCTGGGCGTTGTGTGGTGATGCATACGACTTTGAATAATCGTCCAGCTGTAGTTGTGCTTTTAGGAGCAAGCAATACTCAAGCTCGTAATGATGATGCTGTTCGCTTAATGCGTTGGACCAGTCAGTTACCACGTGCGATCTAGACCATAAATAAAAAACCCTGCAGATGCAGGGTTTTTTATGATGCAATCTTACATATTAGACAAAATTGAATCGCGTACTTGATCCATCGTTGCATCTATTGAAAGCATGACTGCATCAGAACACTGTTTGATAGCAGTATCAGGATCTTTAAGACCATTACCTGTTACAGTACAAACAATGACTGAGCCTTCAGCAATTTTGCCCGCTTTAATATCGCGGATTGCACCACCAATCGAAGCTGCAGAAGCAGGCTCAACAAATACACCTTCATACATAGAAAGCAAACGTTGAGCTTCTAAGATTTCAGCATCTGTTAATTCATCAAACCAACCTTGAGAGTCACGTACTACCGCTTTCGCATGGTTCCAGCTTTGTGGGTTACCAATACGGATTGCTGTTGCAACAGTTTCAGGGTTTTGAACAGGTGCACCACGTAAGAATGGTGCTGCGCCAGAAGCTTGATAGCCAACCATCGTCGGTAAACCTTCAGGTTTAGGACCAGTGAACTGATCAGTTTCAGCATCATAAATTACTTGCTCAAATTGATCCGCAGGTTGGTTTGCAACAGCTTCAGTATAACCCATCCAGTGTGCAGTGATGTTACCTGCGTTCCCTACTGGTAAGCAGTGATAGTCAGGTGCACGACCTAATTCATCAACGATTTCGTATGCAATCGTTTTTTGACCTTGCAAACGGTAAGGGTTGATTGAGTTTACGATAGTTACAGGTGCTTGGTCAGCAACTTCTTTAACAAGGCGCATACCGTCATCGAAGTTACCACGAATTTGCATTGTGATCGCACCATACATCATTGCTTGAGCCATTTTACCCATTGCAATTTTGCCTTCTGGAATTAAAACAAATGCTTTAATACCAGCGCGAGCAGCATAAGCGGCAGCGGCAGCAGAGGTATTACCTGTAGATGCACAGATAATCGCTTTAGAGCCTTCTTCAACAGCTTTAGTGACTGCCATGGTCATACCACGGTCTTTAAATGAACCAGTCGGGTTTAAGCCTTCGTACTTCACATAAATTTCAACATTTTTGCCAATTAAACGTGGAATATTCGCAAGCTTAATCAGTGGTGTATTACCTTCGCCTAGGGAGATTGCACGAGTAGTTGCAGACACTGGTAAACGGTCGCGATAACGGTCAACTAAACCAGTGTAACGATTGGCATTAGACATGATGATGTTCCAATTGTGTGTAGAGCTGGAGAGGGCAGCAGTACCCTCTACCCGAGATGATTAATTATCAAGCGATTCTAAACGAATTCGTACAATTTCGCCATGGATGACGGGTAATGCTTGAATTTGTGAAAGCGCTTCATCCATTTTTGATTCAACAATAGGATCTGTCAGAATCACGATAGGAATAAGGTCTTTTAAGCGAGGTTGCTGCATAATGGCATCAATACTGATTCCTGCACGACTCAAGATCGTAGTAACTTCAGCAAGTACGCCTGTTTGATCTTCAGCATTAATACGGATGTAGTAACCCGTTGTCATTTCTTCACGACTTAGAATTGGTAAGTCTGTGAGTGCTTCAAATGCTAATTGTGGAATAGTTCCAGCACCGTCTTCAGTATAAGAAATGTCACGAACGATATCGACAACGTCAGCGACTACGGCAGAAGCAGTTGGACCAGCACCAGCACCAGCACCATAATATAAAGTTGGGCCGACTGCGTTCGCTTGTACGAGAACAGCATTTTTAACGCCGTTTACATTTGCGATCAACTGGTCATCTGGAATGAGCGTTGGGTGAACACGTAGTTCAATGCCTTTTTCTGCACGACGTGCAATACCTAAATGCTTAATACGGAAGCCAAGATCTTCGGCGTACTTCACATCTTGAGCAGTAACTTTGCCTATTCCTTCAGTAAAAACTTTATCAAATTGAAGTGGAATACCAAATGCACAAGATGCAAGAATGGTTAACTTGTGAGCAGCATCAATCCCTTCTACATCAAAAGTTGGATCTGCTTCAGCATAGCCAAGTTCTTGCGCTTCTTTCAAAACGTCCGCAAAAGCACGTCCTTTTTCACGCATTTCACTTAGGATAAAGTTGCCTGTACCATTAATGATGCCTGCAAGCCACTCGATTTTATTGGCAGCTAAGCCTTCACGAATTACTTTGATAATTGGAATACCGCCAGCAACAGCTGCTTCATAGGCGATCTGCACAGCATTGTCTTCAGCAAGTTTAAATAATTCGTTACCATGTTCAGCTAAAAGCGCCTTATTGGCAGTGACAACTTGTTTGCCATGAACAATTGCTTCTTTGATGACTTCATAAGCAGGGTGAATACCACCCATGACTTCAACAACAACATCAACATCAGGTTGACGAACGATATCAAGAAGGTCGGCACTTTGTTTAACTGAGTCTGGAAGATTTAAATCTGGGCGAGGGCGACGAGTACCCACATAAGTAATTTGAATTTCACGACCGGTGCGACGTCTAATTTCAGCAGCGTTTTCTTGTAATAGTTTAAGGGCACCACCACCTACGGTTCCTAGACCGAGTATTGCCAGACGAACTGGTTTCACGTCACACTCCAAAAAATATGTAAAATTTTATTGAACCTAGATCATAGCTAAAAAAAGAGGCAGACTCTAGGGTCAATCGAGTTAAATATTGATGTATAAAAAGCAGTAATTTATCTCATAAATATTAGTTATTTAAGCTACTTAGTATTTCATCTGCTGTCATGTATCCACCAAGATAAACACCTTCTGAGCTGTAAATTGCAGGCGTTCCATTGACACCCATTTTTAAACCCATTTGGTACTGATCTTTAACAGGATTTTCACAGTTGGTATTGTTTAATTGTTGACCTGCAATAGCTTGATCAAATGCAGTTTTACGATTTTTACTACACCAGACACTTTCCATTGCTGGGAAATACTGTTCTCCACGTGGCCACGCGATATAACGAACTTCAATTCCTTTAGAATTGATTTCATCCATATGTTCATGCAATTTATGGCAGTAAGGGCAGCTGATATCTGTAAAAACGTAAACGATATGTTTGGTTTTAGATTTAGCTGGATAAATAATGAGATCTTCAGCTTTTAACTGGCTTAGTAACCCTTTACTCAATGCCGACTGGAAGGATTGTCCAATATCTTCAACTTTTTTATTACCTAAACGTAGTAAATCACCTTGGAAAATATATTGACCATCTGCAGTAGTGTATACCGCAGTCATACCCTCTAAATTGACCCAGTAAAGATTTGGTACTTCGGTTGGTTTAATATCGATAATTTTGGCATTGATATTTGCGGTTTTAAAATTTTTCTCTAACTTTTGAATCAAGCGTTGTTGCGCATTTCGCTCAGTTAAATTTGATGCTTGGCCGGTTGCTGGAGCAGTTGCCGTTAAAGTACCATCTGATTTTTGTGTGTCTTCAGATTTGGAGCATGCACTCATAAAAAGCGTCGTTGCAAGGGTAGAAGCGAATAAAATTTTCGAACGGGTAAATAACATAAACAACCCTTTTAAAGTTTTCAGCATTATTTTTACTGCGCTAAGCATAACAAAAAATATTCTCAAATCGTAAATTATAGCTCAGTGCTACAAAATTCAGATCGATGACTTAGCCACGGGGATGATGCTGAGCATGAAGCTGTTGCATGCGAATTTGTGCAACATGCGTATAAATTTGTGTTGTCGATAAATCACTATGCCCGAGGAGCATTTGTACCACTCGGAGATCTGCACCGTGATTGAGCAGGTGAGTTGCAAAAGCATGTCTTAATGTATGGGGGGATAGCTCTGTCGCTATACCTGCTTGGAGGGCATAACGTTTGATGGCATACCAAAAGTTTTGACGGCTCATAATCCCGCCATGTTGGGTCAGAAATAAGTAATCTGTAGCACTTTTATAGAGTTGTGGACGAGCTTCTGCTAAATATTTTTCAATCCATTCCACAGCAATTTGCCCCAAAGGAACTAAACGTTCTTTATTTCCCTTGCCCAAGATTCGCAAAAAACCCTGATTGAGATTGATGTGATCTATTCTTAAATTAATCAGTTCGCTCACGCGTAAACCACAAGCATAAAGGACTTCAAACATCGTGCGATCACGCAAGCCTAACGCTGTGTTTGTATCTGGTGCTTGAATGAGTGATTCAACATCTTGCTCAGATAAATCTTTAGGTAACGCTCGTCCTAACTTGGGTGTTTTATGTGCGGCTATAGGATTATCTGTTCTTAAATTTTGCTCTCTTAAAAATTTATAGAAAGACCGAAGTGCCGATAAAGTGCGAGCAATTGATCGAGGACTTTTCCCTTGTTTGGTGAGCTCAATCAGTACATCTGAAATATCATCATGTGACCATAAGGTCATGGGGCTGGTTAACAGAGTACTGCATTGGACTAAATCTGTGAGATAGGCATTTCGGGTGTGTGGGCTAACAGACTGAGCGATTAAATAATCTCGAAATCCGTGTAAGAACGAAAGTTGTTCTGGAATTTGAATGGGTGCAGGAACTCGAGGTTTCTTATTAATCATAGGGATATTCGATTGGGAAATTCGATTGATTTAATTGAGATTATCTAATGTAGTGTAATTTTCTATGCATGTCGATGTGTTATAAGAAGATGCGAATCATTCTTGATGAGAGTGCGGTAATAATTCTCATTTGTATGTATACTGTTCAAAATTTTTTAGGGTTAGGTACGGTGCGTTTATCTGATTTGAAAGTCAAACAATCTGCCATCATTACGCAAGTGCATCGCACTGTAGATGGTACTTCTACAGATATGGTGGCAAGTCGTTTAGAAACGCTAGGATTTGTTTCCGGAACTAAAGTACAAGTCATTACGAAAGGACTGTTTGGCGGTGATCCAATTCTCATTCAAGTGGGTTTTACTCGCTTTGCCTTAAGAAAAAATGAAGCACAAAAAATTGAAATAGAAGGAGTGTCGGCATGAGCGATGCGTTGCGTGTTGCCCTTGTTGGTAATCCTAACTGTGGTAAAACTTCATTATTCAATCATTTGACTGGAACACGCCAAAAAGTAGGTAACTATGCAGGTGTAACCGTTGAGCGAAAAATTGGTCACTTCACGCTAAACTCAGGTAAAGCGGTTCGTGTTTTAGACTTGCCAGGAACGTATAGTTTAGACGCAACTAGTCCAGATGAAGAAATCACCCGTGATGTTGTTTATGGGAAAATTGCGGAAGAAGGTCATCAAGATGCATTTTTATGCGTTGTTGATGCAACCAATCTGAAGTTGCACCTTGGTTTAGTTTTGGAGTTGATCCAATTGGGTCGTCCAATGCTACTCGTACTTAACATGATGGATGAAGCTCGTCGTCGTGGAATGCAAATAAACACCCAAAAGCTTTCTGAGCGCTTAGGCATTCCAGTTGTAGAAACGGTTGCTGTGCGTCGCTCAGGTATTGAAAACCTGATGAATGCGCTAGATCATGGCAAATATGCTGTTCCTCAAACTGAGCTGACAGGTTTGAAAGGATCTGATCACGACAAAGTTGAAGCGATTGTCAAAGATGCCGTTCAATTTGTTGAATTTGATGATAAACGTTCAGTTTTTCTCGATAAAATCTTTCTGCACCCAGTACTTGGTCTATTCAGTTTAGCGGTGATGATGTTCATCATTTTCCAAGCAGTTTTTGCTTGGGCGGCACCCTTCATGGATGGTATTGAGACGTTCTTTGGCTGGTTGGGTGAAGTCGTTGGTGAGAATATTGCACATCCATTACTCAATAGTTTAGTGGTTGATGGAATTATCGCGGGTGCAGGTGGTGTAGTTGTCTTTTTGCCTCAGATTCTCATCTTATTCTTCTTTATCTTGGTGCTTGAAGAATCAGGTTATTTACCCCGAGCGGCATTCTTACTTGATAAGTTGATGTATAAAGCAGGTCTTTCGGGACGTGCATTTATTCCATTACTGTCGAGTTTTGCGTGTGCAATTCCTGGAATCATGGCATCACGGACTATTAGTGATCCAAGAGACCGTTTGACCACGATCTTTGTTGCGCCATTGATGACTTGTTCAGCTCGTTTACCCGTCTATGCGTTGTTGATTGCAGCTTTTGTGCCTTCTCAAACGGTTTGGGGACTATTTAACCTTCAAGGTTTAGTGCTGTTCGGTCTATATATGGCAGGGATTGTGAGTGCACTGATCGTATCGTTTGTGTTGAAGTTTTTCCAAAAAGATAAATCTCAACATATGTTATTGATGGAACTTCCAAGCTATCGTTTTCCAGATTTGAAAAACGTGTGGATTGGCTTGCTTGATCGAGCAAAAATCTTTTTGAAGCGAGTCGGTGGAATCATCTTTGCGCTTTCTATTTTATTATGGTTCTTGTGCACATTCCCACAACCACCAGAGGGTGCAACATTACCTGCGATTGATTATTCATTTGCGGGGATGTTAGGTCATTTGATGCAACCAATCTTTGCGCCATTAGGCTTTAATTGGCAGATTTGTATTGCTTTAATTCCAGCCATGGCTGCGCGTGAAGTTGTCGTTGCTGCTTTAGGCACCGTGTATGCTTTGTCTGCTGTTGATGAGGATGCGATGTCGGAAGGCTTGGCATCACTGATTAGTAGTGGTGGGGATTTGGGCTGGTCTTTAGCAACAGGATTATCACTTTTGGTCTGGTTCATTTATGCACCACATTGTTTGGCGACATTAGCGACAGTGAAACGCGAAACAGGTTCTTGGAAGACAGTTGGCTTTATGACCGTCTATTTATTTGGTTTAGCGTATTTTATGTCGTTTTTAACCTATCAAGTCGCGACCAGCGTGTTAGCTTAAATCTGAAGAGTTGAGGAGACTGAGATGATTGAAATTCTAATTATTACGGCATTGGTCCTTTGGAGTGCATTGGTCGTGTTCAAAAAGGTTTTTCCACAGACGTCAAATTCAGCCTTTATGAAACTGTCAGATGCCACGGAAAGAAAAGGGTGGAAGGCACTATCAAAGTGGCTTAAACCCAAAATGACTGCTGGTTGTGGCGGAAATTGCGCTTGTCCTGTTTCAGACAAGGAAACACCCAAGTTAAACCCTCAAGCTGTGAAATGGAAGTAGTTTACTTCAATAAAAGAACCGCCTAAATTGGCGGTTTTTTTACGCATGGACACAAAATAATGTCAAGATTATGAAATCAAAAAAAGCATTCAAAGCAGCAAAGTGCTAACATTTCGGCAGTTTCTAATTAGACTAAAATATGGGGCAGAAATGTTAATACAGCGTGGTGGATTAAAAGTTGTCGCAGGACTCGGAATTTCGGGTGTTGCTGCGGTAAATTTTCTACATGAAAAAGGCTATCACGTTGCAGTAACAGATTCGAGGACCTCTCCACCTGGACATGATCAAATTCCACCTGAAGTCCAAACTAGCTTTGGGAAATTTGACGAAGAAATGTTGTTGTCTGCTGAGGAAATTATTATCAGTCCAGGGCTTGATCCTAAACTGCCAGTGATTCAAACAGCGCTTGCACAAGGCATTCCTGTTGTCAGTGAAATTCAAATTTTAAGACGTGCGACTGAAAAGCCTATTGTTGCAATAACAGGTTCTAATGCAAAAAGTACAGTGACCACCTTGATCGGCTTAATGGCGAAAGATGCAGGCAAAAAAGTCGCTGTAGGGGGGAATTTAGGACGTCCAGCCTTAGATTTAACCAAAGATGATCCAGAGCTATATATCTTAGAACTATCCAGTTTCCAATTAGAAACTACATCGAACTTAAATGCTGAAGTTGCTGTCGTCTTAAATATGAGCGAAGACCATCTCGATCGTCATGGCGATATGATGGGATATCACACGGCCAAACATCGTATTTTTCAAGGTGTCAAGAAAGTGGTCTTCAATCGTGATGACTCTTTGACACGTCCCTTAGTACCTGATGCAACGCCAATGCAGAGTTTTGGGCTCAATGCACCAGATATGAATCAGTATGGTGTACTCAGAGATACTGATGGCACGATGTGGCTAGCAAGGGGGCGTGAACGTTTATTGAAAAGTTCTGAGATGTATATTCAAGGGACACACAATGTCGCAAATGCACTTGCGTGTTTAGCTTTAGGTGAAGCGATAGGTCTACCATTAGAGGTCATGCTGGAAACTTTGAAAACCTTCAAGGGGTTGGAACATCGCTGCGAATTTGTCAAAGAAGTGCAAGGTGTTCGTTATTATAACGACTCAAAAGGTACAAATATTGGGGCAACCTTAGCAGCATTAGACGGCTTAGGTGCGGCGATCGCAGGACAGAAAGCTAAAGTTGCCATCATTTTAGGTGGTCAAGGTAAAGGGCAAGATTTTACTGCTTTAAGAAAATCATTAACGGAATTTGCAAAACTCGCGGTACTCATTGGTGAAGATGCGCCAGTGATTGAACAAGCAATTCAAGGCACAACCACAATTCTTCACGCTACATCATTAGAAGAAGCAGTAAAATTATGTCAAGCAAATACACAGCAACATGATGTGGTATTGCTTTCGCCGGCATGTGCAAGTTTTGATATGTTTACTGGCTATCCACAACGCGGACATCAATTTGTTGCTTGTGTGAATGCGCTGCACGAAGAACAATAAGGACGAAGATATGGCTGAGTCAGCTCAGACAACGATTGATAAAGTGAATAAAATTTACCAACGTTGGTTACCACGTATTCCAAGTGAAATTACATCAAGGAATGTTCTAATTTTTTGTGTGATTGCACTGCTCTGTATTGGAACGGTGATGGTTGGTTCAGCTTCTATGCCTTACGCAGAAAGATTGCATGAAAATCCATTCCACTATGTCATCCGCCATGCCATATCCATCGTGGTTGCGTTTGTCGCAGCAATTTTGGTTTATCGTGTTTCGTTAAATACCTGGTTTAATAACACATTTCCGTTATGGATGATGACTATGGCATTGCTTGTCGCGGTGTTATTAGTCGGTTCGGAAGTGAACGGTTCGACGCGTTGGATTCGAATCGCAGGATTTACCTTCCAGCCTACTGAAGCTGCGAAAGTGATGATGGCTATTTTTACTGCAGATTATGTTGTCCGTCGGGCAGAAGAAGTGCGGAATAATGTGAAAGGGCTGGCACGATTAGCAACAGTAATGCTATGTACAGTTGGTTTGATTATTGCTGAACCTGACTTAGGTGCAACGGTAGTGGTTGCCTTAACGATGTTAGGGGTGTTCTTTCTTGCAGGTGCGCCACTAATCCAGTTTGGTATTGCATTGGGTGCCATTATCATGGCATTTGTAGTGCTGGTTGTGTTCGAGCCTTATCGTTTCGAGCGTTTAATGTCTTTTACCAATCCATGGGCAGATCCTTTAGGTTCTGGTTATCAGCTTTCAAATGCGCTTATGGCCTTTGGACGTGGTGAGTGGTTAGGGGTAGGCTTAGGCCATAGTATTCAAAAAATGTCTTATCTCCCTGAGGCGCATACGGACTTTATGTTGGCTATTTTGGCAGAAGAGTTCGGTTTCATGGGCATTACGGTTGTTCTCGCACTGTCATTTCTTATGGTGGGTGCGTGTATTCGAATTGGGCATCGTGCCATTCAACATCAATTCTTGAGAGCGGGTTATTTGGCTTACGGGATTAGCATTATTTTTGTTCTGCAAATTATGGTAAATGCTGGCATGAATATGGGGCTGCTCCCAACAAAAGGTTTAACTTTACCATTTATTAGTTATGGTGGTTCATCTCTGATTATGTGTGCTGTCATGGTCAGTTTAATGCTGAAAATTGAAGCAACAACCCAAGAAAAGAATCAGGCCAAGGAAGTATCTAGCTTTTAAAATACACGATTGTATCTTAAGCATTCAAATCTGATGATGGTGGAGTACTATTTTGCTGCAACACCATCGTTGGCATATGTGTGCCACAGTTTAAACAGGTGACTTGACCAGATTTGGGTTTTGATAGTGGAATCAATGGAATAAAAAATAAAGAAAAATAATTGCGTTGTTGTTTAATTTCGTAATTGCTATATGTACGACAGACTGGGCATAGAAATTGCCCTTTTTCCGTTTTGAGGGTTTTAGGTCCTACCCCAAAAATAAAAAACATAATGAACTCCTGATTAATCTATCTAAATGGAATTCAAAAACATTTTCAGCGGAATAACAAGCATGATTCTGTATGGACACTATTCAAAAACACCTTGTATGGTGGTGCCAACTGGAATTTTCTTACGATCCCATTGTTGAATTGCCTGTAGAAGCATGCGATTTGGTTGATCTAGATCAACTGGATCTTGTCCTAATGCGTGAATAGCTTTGTTCAAGAGTTGGGGGGCTTGGGTGAGATCAAGTGCTACAGCTAAATTTTGCTTAGAAAGCTTTGTACCATCTTTATTCATTGCTAGGGGCAAATGCATATACTGAAGTTCAGGGTAGCCCAATAATCGCCCTAACCAAATTTGTCGTTCAGTGTTATCCAGCAAATCAGCACCACGCACAACATGAGTCATTCCTTGTAGATAATCATCCACAACCACGGCGAGCTGATAATTAATAATACCGTCGCGACGTTTAAGAACAAAATCTCCTAATTCATTGGTCAAATTAGAGCAATGCTGACCTTGTAAAAGATCCTCAAAACAAATCAACTCGTCTGATGTTTTAACCCGAATGGCTTGTTGATCGTGTGGTAGTTTTAAATCGCGGCAAGTACCGCTATAGATATGATTAGAGCCTAAGATTTTGCGTGTACATTGGCAGGCATAGGTGAGGTCACGTTGTTGAAGATCATTTAAGACAGATTCATAGATGTTTAAACGGTCTTTTTGAAAGATAATTTCGTCATCAAACTCGAAACCGAAAGCTTCAATACATGACAATATATGTTCTTCACTACCAGGATATATGCGAGGGATGTCTGTATCTTCAATTCGTACAACCCATTTGCCTGCATGAGATCTTGCTTCACAATAGCTTGCAACAGCTGTAATGAGTGATCCAAAATGAAGAGGGCCGGTTGGCGATGGCGCAAACCGACCCACATAAGCCATCCTGTTGTCCTCCTCCTTTATCAAAGGAGGGGTTAGGGAAGGATTATTAAATAACATGATTAACCGTTATTTTGTTTCTCTTTAATTTCAGCTAAAGTTTTGCAATCAATGCAAAGCGTCGCTGTTGGACGAGCCTCTAAACGACGCAAGCCAATTTCGATCCCACAGGTTTCACAGAAACCATAGTCATCATTTTTGATTGCTTCGATAGATTGTTCAATTTTGCGAATTAACTTGCGTTCACGGTCACGAGTACGAAGCTCAATCGCAAACTCTTCTTCTTGCGTTGCACGGTCATTTACATCAGGCAATGCAGTATTTTCATCTTGCATTGTATTTAATGTTCGATCCACTTCTGACATTAACTCGTCTTTCCATGCCAATAAAATTTGACGGAAATGCTCAAGTTGACCTTCAGACATGTATTCTTCATTTTTTTTCGGCTGATAAGGCTCGATGCCAAATAGACTCGCTGTAGTACCGCCTTCGGAAGTCTTTGGCTTGGTCTTACGCACGCGTTTTACTTTTTCAGTAACTACGTTGTTTTCTTCCAAGACTTGATTTTGGTTGTCATTCGCCATAAAGGGCATTCCTCATCATATGCGTGTTTGCGTACGCAAAAAATATGGTGATATGCAAGTGTTTTTATCGCTTCCGATAGATTGTTGCTATCGGGGGCGTCATCATATAGATTTTTTATCAAAGATGAAAGCTATGAATATCTGTTTTGGACTGTTCAGATTCCATTCGGACAGATAACTTAATCCAAAACACTTTAAAAGAAAAGCTAATAACCTGAAATTTCTTTATTAATATTTTGCGCGAAATTTTGTAGGCGATGAACACGTGTTTCAAAGCTACCGTCAGTTTTCAGTAGTAGGCTGCGATAGCCTGGTGCAAGGTCATCAAAGGCAAAATCTTCAGTCTTTGGTTTAAACTGAACGGAGGTGGAGGGCGTTGATAAAAATTGAATATTTTTCCAAACATTCAACGAATCTTGGTGCACATGTCCAAAGATCACTGCTTGAATGTGTTGATACTCTGCCATGATCTGGGTCAATTGATCTGAATTTTTTAAGATGTGTCGATCAATCCACTTGGACTTCATTTCAAGTGGGTGATGATGACACGCCAAAATGACAGGGTGCTGCTGTGTTTCCTGAAGAATCATTGATAAATGATTCAATTGTTCTGCTTTAATCCAACCATCTACTTTGTGGGGCACAGCACTATTTAATAGGACGATTTTCCACGTTTCGAAAGTTAACACGGCCGGTATAGGATCAGGCGCTGCAAAAGGAAAATATTCGGCATCATCATGATTCCCTGGAATTTGATAAAACGGAATATTCAAATTTTTCATGAAACTCAAATATCGGTGATAAGTTGCCTCATGTGGTACCTGTGCCAAGTCACCTGTATGAATAATCGCATCAATGTCTTGATAGCGATTTAAAATATCATTGATCACTGCATGAAAACTTTGTTCAGGATTTATCTGAACAAACGGCGTGTCAGGATGATCCATGAGATGAGTATCGGTAATTTGGATAATGAGCTGATCATTTTTATTCTGTTTGATTAAAGGCGTCATAAATTACCTCAGCGCTATAGAGGTAGTGGCAATGTGCTGTTTGAGCCATTGCAGAGCCATGATGACAGGTGCATTACACAATCGTTTGGATGCCAATAATTGTTCAAGATCTGAATAAGCTAAGATATGCAGTTGGATATTCTCACCTTCATCTGGCATACCATGAATACCGCCTTGCTCAGGAAGATCTGCTTCTGCAACATACAAATGAAAAACTTCATCGCACGCACCAGCAGAAGGGTAGAAGGTAAATAAATGTTCCAGATTACGAATTTCACAACCAGATTCTTCTAAACTCTCACGCTGAATGCATGTTTCAGGTGATTCATCGCCATCTAATACGCCTGCAATGATTTCTAGTTGCCATGGGGAGATAGGATCATCGATTGCACCAATTCGGAATTGTTCAATCAGTGCAAAGCGCTTGAGTGCATCATTGTAGATGAGTACACCAGCAGCTTCTTTTCGATGCACTAATTCACGATGAATTGTTGGGGTATAAGTATTCTCACCAAATAAACGATGTGTGATGCTCACTTTCTCTATACGAATGAATCCTTGATAAAGGGATTCGCGAGAATGGACCTTAAAATCTTTATTATTGTAAGTAGCTTTTTCAAGAATTTTCATTCGTATACGTTAGGACAAAAATTTATTTCATCCTAACTGAGATTGCATTAAAGAAAAACAGGTTTTTTAATTTTTACAGCTTCTGATACAACTTTTGTCCTTGCTTATGATACTCATTTTTCATGGCGTTGAGACCTGATTCAATCTCTTGATTTAACTTGAGATCTAGGTTGTCAGACTGCTGATTTTGAGCGTATTCACGCACATTTTGGGTAATCTTCATTGAGCAAAATTTAGGTCCACACATCGAACAGAAATGCGCTGATTTATGTGCCTCTTTCGGCATGGTTTCATCATGCATACTACGTGCCGTATCAGGATCTAAACTTAAATTAAATTGATCTTCCCAACGAAACTCAAAACGTGCTTTTGAAAGCGCATTATCACGGACTTGAGCACCTGGGTGTCCTTTGGCGAGGTCTGCAGCATGTGCTGCAATTTTATAGGTGATAATGCCATCTTTGACGTCCTTTTTATTGGGTAGACCTAAATGCTCTTTAGGTGTTACGTAACAAAGCATCGCTGTTCCATACCAACCGATCATGGCTGCACCAATTGCTGAAGTAATATGATCATAACCAGGTGCAATATCTGTTGTTAATGGTCCTAATGTATAAAAAGGTGCTTCTTTGCAAACCTCAAGTTGTAAATCCATATTTTCTTTAATCATATGCATAGGAACATGACCAGGACCTTCAATCATGACTTGCACATCGTGTTTCCAAGCTCGATGGGTTAATTCTCCTAATGTACGCAGTTCGGAAAATTGGGCTTCGTCATTGGCATCTTGAATGCACCCAGGGCGTAAACCATCACCTAAGCTGAATGAGACATCATAGGCTTTCATGATCTCGCAGATTTCATCAAAATGGGTGTATAAGAAATTTTCTTTATGATGTGCAAGACACCACTGTGCCATGATTGAACCGCCGCGTGAAACGATGCCCGTTAAGCGATTGGCTGTGAGAGGAACATAGCGTAATAAAACACCAGCATGAATCGTGAAGTAATCAACCCCTTGCTCAGCTTGTTCGATTAAAGTGTCTTTAAAAATTTCCCATGTAAGGTCTTCTGCGATCCCATCCACCTTTTCTAATGCTTGATAAATCGGAACAGTTCCAATAGGTACAGGAGAATTTCGAATAATCCACTCGCGTGTTTCGTGAATATTTTTACCTGTAGACAAATCCATGATAGTGTCAGCACCCCAACGTGTTGCCCATGTCATTTTTGCCACTTCTTCATCAATGGATGAACCCAGTGCTGAGTTGCCAATATTGGCATTGATTTTCACTAGGAAATTTCGTCCGATAATCATCGGTTCGAGTTCAGGATGATTGATATTGGCAGGAATAATGGCACGACCTGCAGCGACTTCTTGGCGTACAAATTCGGGTGTAATTTCTAATAAATTTTTTGCACCAAAGTTTTGACCAACATGTTGGCGAGTATCCACACCTTCGCGCTGTTTTTGGTTTTCTCGAATCGCAATGTATTCCATTTCAGGCGTGATAATACCCTGCTTAGCATAATGCATTTGCGTAACGTTATGTCCTGGTTTAGCTCGACGAGGTTTCTGGATATGTGCGAAACGAATGCCAGCTGTACGAATATCTTGAAGACGTTCTCGCCCAAATTTTGAGCTTAATGTCGCGAGTTGTTCTGTATCTGCGCGCTCTTCAAGCCATGTATCTCTGAGGTTTGGTAGGCCTCGATTTAAATCAATTTGAATCTCAGGGTCGGTATAAACACCTGAAGTGTCATACACCATGATGGCAGGATTATACTCACCGCCTAAGCCCGTTGGTGTATCGGAGAGTGCAATTTCACGCATGGGTACGCGAATATCTGGACGAGAACCTTGAACATAGACTTTTTTTGACGCTGGTAAAATGCGGGTGAGATCTTGAGCATCTTGCTCATGTTGAGCAGAGAGATCTGTATTTGAAAGATTCGTTAATTGGTTCATTGCAATGATCCTTATGAATGACATCAACGAATCAAGCACGACCAAAAACGGTGGCGGAATTATCCTGAATGAATAACCTAGAACAAAGTTTTTAGATGGCTTGATTCCTACGCAGGTATTAACCTGATCAGGTTCAACGGTACTCACCATCAAAACAATGTTTTAGGTGATCTCAGCGAGTTATTACTCGCGCTCCGTCAAGCGATGCCAAAATATTAACATATAAAGTCAGATTAAAGTCATCAGACTATGATGCATAACAAATTGCGTCTTTAAAGCAATTACGACGATTTTCAAGATCAACAGTTTTTAAGTTTAAATAGTGACTTAGCTGTATAAGAACTTGCGGATTTTGATCAGTCTGATTTGAAGTTAATTTACTTTTTTGTTGTGAATCCAGTTCGATAAATTTTAAGAAAAGTCTCGCTTGATCTGCTAAGCGACTATTTTTCATATTTGCGAGTTGATCGATTTCAGCTAAAGCATCGGGTGCAATTTCAACACGTCCTTCAAAATCATGAGAAACAGGATCATGTTTGAGACCTTTAAATAATAGATTTGAATAAAAATGATAAAGGTACTCTGCATCTAAACGGAAACTGCTTTGAGGATATTTTTTTAGATAATTTTCCCAATACTGGGCACGTCTAGAAATCTCTTGTGCTTCAAGATGAAAATGAGGATCTTCAAATTGTGCTTGCTGATTTTGTTCAGCAAGTTCTTGCATAAATGCTTGTTCTGCCTCAGGGAAATAGGGGGCAAATACTCGTGCTAAATAGTATGGGTTTCTTTGGTAAGTTGCTTGGTGGTTAATATCGACGAGATCAATATACGCTTGACCCTTATGCCGAAGTAAATATTGATCTCGTGGATGTAATTTTTCAATTTGTGATTGTTGAATCGTCGGAAATTGCGACTGGTCATGAGCATATAAATCAAAAGCTTTCTGCTGATCAGCTGATCGATCTATACTTAAGAAATTTCTATACATGATGTCTGCCAAACCGATCAATTCTTTCTGTTCCTGAAATGGCATTAAGGGAAGACAAAGTCGAATATCTTGATTGATTTGCTCAATGGCGAATGTAGTCCGTTGAGCAGTTATCCCGAGCATTTCTTTTTTGAGTTTTTGACAAATGAGGTTGAGATCAGGTGTGGTGTTCTGGTTTTGGGTTGGGTTTGGAGATTCAGTAGGTATTTCTTCGGAAATCGGTTTTTGACACGCAGTTAAGCCAAGACTTACGACCATAAGAGTCAATAATTGACGAATAGGCTTAAACGTGTGCAAAAATGACTTCATTGAGATATCAAAATACAGTTAAAGTGTGAAATGAGGCGCAAATAGATTTTCACTTATTTTAAAACCGTACAGTGAAATTTATTGTAGTTGCTTCGCAATCAAGCGTTAAAATAATGTATGAAAAACATACATCAATGTGCATAATTCAAAATAATTCTCCGGATTAAATGAAAAAATAATAAAATTGATACGTAAAAAGTTCGATTAAAGATTATATTTGCAACATCCTATTCTAATTACTTGTTATTCAAATGCTTAAGGTACTGTGAAGTCATTATCATGAAAAAAACTCTACTTGCAGTCAGTTTAATTGCGCTTAGCCCGATGAGCTTTGCATTGAACCTCGTTGAAGCCTATGAGCGAGCAAAGCAAACCGATCCAAATTGGCAAGCCAACGTTTTGCAGTATGAGGCTGATCAGTTAAATATAGGTTTAGCAAAAGGTAATTTGCTGCCGACAGTAACTGTTTCAGGAAATGTGACGCGTAAAAACCAAGATGTAAATCGTTCAAGTACAGAATCGAATCCTTTTTTTAATAGTTCTGACCTGTTGGCATCGACATCGACCACTCGTCAAATTGCGATTACTGCACGACAACCCATTTTCAGAATGGATGCTTGGCAGGGATATAAACAGGTAAAAACCTCAGTTCAACTGAGTGAAGTCACTTTAAAACAGCAACAGCAACAACATATATTAAATGTCTCTGAAGCTTATTTTAATGTACTACGTCAACAGGCTTTAACGCTCACTAACGCTCAAGAAGAAAAAGCATTATTCGAGCAGCTCAATATGATGAATGCCAAACTCAAAGAAGGTTTAGTTGCTGAAAGCGATGTCAGCGAAGCGAATGCACAATATCAAAATGCGCGAGCAAATCGAATTGCGACAGGTGTTCAATTAATCTTGGCACAAGAGCAACTTGCTCAGTTGATTGGACCTTACCAAGAAAAGCTCGCTGTTTTAAGTGATGATTTCGAGTATCAAAAGCCTGTACCGAATATCATGAGTGAATGGACCAAATTGGCTCAAGAACAGAATCTTGAAATTCTACAAGCGCGTTTGCAACGTCAATATGCCAATGATCAGCGACGTGTAGAGCAAGCGGCGCTTTATCCTCAAGTCGAAGCAGTAGCCACTTATGGTTATAGTGAACAGTCACCACAAACAGCTATATCAAGTGATGGGAAATTTGATCAGGTGGGTGTAGAAATGAACTGGAATGCCTATACCGGTGGACGAACTAAAATTAATATTGATAAAGCGACAAAAAATGTTGAAAAGTCGGAACGCCAATTAGAAGCTGCGATACGTAAAGCAACCACAGATGCTAAAAAATCTTACCTACAAATTGATATGGATAGTGCTACATTGCAAGCGCGCAAAGCTGCCATGGATTCTTCAGCATTAGTCGCGAAAGCATCCCAAGCTCAGTATGATGAAGGGCTTAAAAGTATGGTTGATGTGTTGCTTGCGCAAAGAAATGCTTTTGCAACACGATTAGATTTTGTGAATGCTCAATATGATTATGTGTTGAATGTGTTGAGGTTGAAGGCTTCTGTGGGTCAATTGAATGAAAATGAGCTTCGTCAAATGAATGCATGGTTAGTTGAAAAATAGAATGAATTGATTGTTTTGTCATCAAACATTCACAATTGATATGCTTTAATATGGCAAAAATTTCAATCCATTCACGCTGTGTGGAGTAATAAGACTTTGAGCTCTAATAATCCTGTACTTAGCCACCATATTTCTTCTCAATTTAACGAAGATTTGCAAGATGTCCATACCAAATTTATGGCAATGGGTGGTTTGGTTGAGCAACAAGTTGCTAATGCCATTCATGCTCTTTTAGATACAAATGTAAATTTAGCTGTAGATGTCCAATTTCAGGATAATACGGTAAATCGCTATGAGCGTGAAATTGATGAAGGTTTGACTTTGATTTTAGTGCGTCGTCATCCTGCTGCAAGTGATCTGCGTATGGTGATTGCAATGAGCAAGGCCAATACCGATTTAGAACGTATTGGTGATGAAGCAGCTAAAATTGCACGTATAGCCCAAAATCTATGTGAAGAAGGTGAATCACCTCGTGGTTATATGGAAACACGTCATATCGGTAATCAAGTGCGAGTAATGATTCATGATGCATTGGATGCATTTGCACGTGTTGATGCAGAGCAAGCACTTAAAGTTTTGTTGGCTGATGCAGATATCGATCGTGAATATCAATCTGCTACACGTACATTAATGACCTACATGATTGAGGATCCTCGTCATATTTCTCGTGTTCTGAATGTCATGTGGGTACTGCGTTCTTTGGAGCGTATTGGTGACCATGCGCGAAATATTTCTGAACAAGTGATTTATATGGCTAAAGGCTATGACGTACGACACACCAGTGTGGAAGAGATTGAAGAAAAAGTTCAAGGTAATCATTAAAATAGAATTCATATCATACACAGGAACCTCGAATATCGAGGTTTTTTTATGTGGACACTAAACTTGAGTTCTGTAAAACATATAGACAAAAAAATTCCTAGATTTTGGGGGAAATCTAGGAAGGAAAACTGATGAAACAGTACGCTGTTATTATTATTTGTTCACTCATAATCTTGCTATGAAATAATAATATTTAAATTATGTGTAAAGTTCAGCTGATAAAGTGTGATTTTGTGTAATTTAATATTTGTAAAATGTAAAACTTATCACACTTTAGTGTCCTATCCAATCCTGCCTATTTCATTAGTTTATGTCTATGATGATCTAAAAGTATTTTAGAATCTTTTAAATAAAAAAAGCCCTGATATTCAGGGCTTTTTTAAGTCATACTTATGCAGATTTTGCTTCTGCAGGTGCAGATAACATATGACCTGTTTCTTCGAAATTAGAATGCCAAGAGAGCGCTTCTGTAAGTAGGTGAGGAGTTTGTCCACCTTTAGCACATGCACGATCGAAATAGTCGTTTAATGCATCTTTATACAATGGGTGAACACAGTTATCGATGATTGCACGTGCACGTTCACGCGGTGCAAGACCACGTAAATCAGCAAGACCTTGTTCAGTCACAAGAACGTCTACGTCATGACCTGTGTGATCTACGTGAGATGCCATCGGCACTACAGATGAAATGTCACCGCCTTTAGCGATTGATTTAGTCACGAAGATTGCGATATGTGCATTACGTGCGAAGTCACCTGAACCACCAATACCATTCATCATTTTTGAACCACATACGTGTGTAGAGTTCACATTGCCGTAGATGTCAAATTCAAGCGCAGTATTGATCCCGATAATTCCTAAACGGCGTACCAATTCTGGGTGGTTTGAAATTTCTTGAGGGCGTAATACAAGTTTGTCTTTGTATTGCTCAAGATTATTGAATACTTTTTCACCATAACGTGCAGAAAGTGTAATTGATGAGCCAGAAGCGAATTTCATTTTACCAGCATCAATTAATTCAAAAGTACAGTCTTGAAGTACTTCTGAGTACATGATGAGATCTTCAAAATTCGATTCTTTAAGACCCGTTAATACCGCATTGGCAATTGAACCAATACCTGCTTGTAATGGACCTAAATTTTTAGGAAGACGTTCTTCAGCGACTTCTTTTTCAAAGAATTCGATTAAGTGGTTTGCAATTGCTTGAGTCTCATCATCTGGTGCAGTCACTGTTGATGGAGAATCATGGAATTCGCTGTTAAATACGATGCCAACAATTTTAGCTGGATCGATATTAATTGCATGTGTACCAATACGCTCATCGACTTGAGTGAGTGGAATCGGCTGACGTGTCGGACGATAAGATGGGATATAAATATCGTGCAAGCCTTCGAATGCTGGGCTTAAATTTGTGTTAATTTCAACAATTACTTTTTCTGCAAAGATTGCAAAGCTTGCTGAGTTACCTACTGAAGTCGTTGGAATGATGCCACCATCTTCAGTAATTGCTACAGCTTCGATGACTGCAATATCAGGCTTTTTCAATTGTTTATTACGCATTTGTTCAACAGTTTCTGACAAATGCTGATCAATAAACATTACTTCGCCTTTATTGATCGCCTTACGCAAAGTATTGTCGACTTGGAAAGGTAGACGACGAGCCAATACGCCAGCTTCAGTTAACTGTTTATCTAAGTCATTACCCAAAGACGCACCTGTGATTAAAGTGATCTTTAAAGGGTTTGTATGAGCGCGTTTTACCAATGCCAATGGAACTGCTTTAGCTTCACCAGCACGCGTGAAACCACTCATACCTACGGTCATGCCATCTTCAATAAACGTTGAAGCTTGTTCAGCTGAAATGACTTTTTCATGAAGTGACTCTAAACGAATGCGATCTAAAGACATGGTTTACTCTTCTCTTGATATTCTGGATCTGGCACCGATTGTACCGATCAAGCGAGCCATTTTGCATACCTGTTAGGCTAAGGTCTAATTTTTTCAAAAAATGCGGATATAAAGATATATTATGGTTTATAAGATATTGTTTTTTATATTTAATTTTCATTGTGGTGAATAATTAAACCAATTCAACCGTTCAACTATTCACCATTCATCAAAATCGTTCGGTGATGGTTTGCCTGATTTTATCTAAGGTACTATTGGTTGAAATATCAGCAACTTGAGGTGTTGAAAGGGGCAGTAGAATGACCGCTTCAAGACCTCCTTCAGGACGATTATGAATTTTTAATTCACCTTCATGAATATCGACAATTCGTTTCACAATGGCTAAACCAAGACCACTCCCTTGGATTGTTCGTGCTTCATTACCACGTACAAAAGGTTGCATAAGATCTTCAATTTGATCTTCTGGGATTCCAGCACCGTGATCAGCAACACAAATTTTTAGATGATCTCCCTCGACTTTCGCACTTAGCTCAATGGGTTCAGCACCATAACGCTTAGAATTATTAATTAAGTTACCAATTAAGCGTTTGAGGGAAAGCGAACGTGCAGTAATCAGTGGGAGTTCTTCTGGTTCAAAGCGAATATCCAAGGGTTTAAACTGAATGACCAATTCTTGTAAGAGGGTATTGATATTGGTTTCTTTCAGGTCTTCATCTGAACCATCACGCATGTAAGAAATAAACTGATTAAGAATGGCATCCATATCATCCACATCAAAGATTAAGCCTTCTTTCAAGAAGTCATCATCTGACATCATTTCGGCACTCAGTCGAATTCGAGTGAGCGGGGTTCTTAAATCATGTGAAATACCAGCCAACATAATTTGACGATCACGTTCAGTGAGCTCCAATGTATAAATCATATGATTAAAGGCTTGGTTGACTTGGCGGATTTCCAAAGGTCCGTGGTTCGTCTCAAGATAGGGGGCTTTTCCAGTTTTACTATAGCTATTTGCTGCATTTTGCAGTCGGCGTAGTGGGCGATTGAGCTGTCTCACTAAAGTTAAGATAATCATGGCTGAAATCAGCGGTACGCCAAGAAACCATGCCAAAATCAATTCGGGGCTATAATTCGCATAAGTTTTTAACGGCTCTTGAACCCAATTCCCGTTCATTTCTGGAGTTTGAATCCAAATACGTGGACTGGGTTTAAATTGGAAATAGACGGTGACCTCAGGCACGTCGAGCTCTTTGGCCAAACGTTTTTCAACTTGGTTCGTAAAGAGTTCAGCAATGACTTTATCGCGCTGGTTGGGGAATGCAGCTGGGTCAGTGACGTATTCAATTCCAACACGCTGTTTTAACCATGTGTCGACATCAAGTTCAGTGTCACCATGAAAAATTCGAAGGTCAGGGTTGTTAATAATTTCGAGTTCAACCGCAAGGTAGCGTGCATGCTGTTGAATCTCTGGTAAATAGAGGGTTTTCCAAAAAAACCAAAGTGACATAAACAGACTAAAGAACACCACAAAAACAACCAAGACTGTTGTTCGCATAGCAGCGGAGCGCGGCTTGATTTTGTCAAGAAAGCGTTCCCATTTGGTTCGTTTTCGCTCTGAATACGCAACAAACTCATTAAATTTTTGTGGGTCAATAGGATCAAGTTTCACGGTCTAACCTGAGAATTTGGGCTTAAAAAGAATAAGTGCATGTAATTGTTCAATACATAAAATAAAGACCCCGACATCATTGATGGCGGAGTCCATTGTTTAAAAATTATTCTGCACCATCTGGTACGAATACGTATCCCACACCCCACACCGTTTGAATATAGCGTGCACGAGCCGGATTTTCCTCGATTAAACGACGTAAACGAGAGACTTGAACATCAATAGAGCGTTCCATTGCTCCCCATTCACGACCACGTGCCAAATTCATTAATTTATCACGCGTCAATGGTTCACGAGGATGTTGCACCAACGCTTTAAGTACTGCGAATTCGCCAGTAGTTAAGGTCACCACTTGACCCTCACGAGTTAATGTTCGAGTAGATAGATCGAGTGACCAAGGACCAAATGAAACCACTTCAACATTCTGGCTAGGTGCCCCAGGAACCTCACGCACTTGTCGACGTAGTACTGCTCGGATACGAGCTAACAATTCATTTGGATTGAATGGTTTTGGTAGATAGTCATCAGCACCCGCTTCAAGCCCTGCAATACGATCAGAGTCGCTACCACGTGCAGTGAGCATAATAATAGGCGTGTCGATGTTCGACTGCCTTAAACGACGACAAATGCTCAAACCATCTTCCACAGGAAGCATAAAATCTAAAACGATGAGCGAGAAAAGTTCACGTTGTAATAAACGATCCATTTGCGTCGCATCATGTGCGGTTTTAACCACAAAACCTTTATCTTCTAAAAACCGTTGTAAAAGGGTACGAAGACGCACATCATCGTCGACGACCAGAATGCGCTCAACTCTGTCAGTGTCATTGTGTACTACATCAGTATTTTCAGCAGGTACAACTAAACTCATGATGCACTCCCTTAAAAGTTGTATTTATAAATATTCATTTGTCTCAGTATAATGCCTAAGTTCTTGTTAAGACTATGTATCAAATTGCTCAAAATTACAATTTTAAGCGTGTTTTGAAACCAAATCACAACATGTGTTGACCTGTTTTTAGGCAAATAATTTAAAATAAAATCGCTATTCAATATGAAGCTAATTTGAAGTGGTATTGAAAGCAAGAAATTTACATCAAAATTAGAAAAATAAAGTGATTTTAAAGAGTTAAATGTTTTAGTTGATTGTCAAAGTGATGACACAATGAGGCATTACACTCACATAATTGATCAGAGACTTCACCTGAAGCTTTTTCTTTGGGAGATAAAACCAGAAAAATTGAGACTTTTATTTAAAATTTCATTGCAAATATTCAAAACAATTGTGGATTTTATAGTCTCGGTCTTTATAATCACTAACTTTTAGTCCTTATCCTTGTGGAATTTAACACGATGACTGACTTAGTTCAGCAGTTGGCAAGTGAACTTGCCGTACGTCCAAACCAAGTAGAAGCTGCCATTAAGCTGATTGATGAAGGTTCTAGTGTTCCATTTATTGCACGTTACCGTAAAGAAGTAACTCAAGGCTTAGACGATACGCAGTTACGTCAACTGGATACCCGATTAACTTACCTTCGTGATTTATTTGAACGCCGTGAAAAGGTCATTGAATCACTGAAAGAACAAAATAAACTCACGGATGATTTGTTAGCTCGCGTCAATGCCGTTGAAACAAAAAATGCATTAGAAGAAATTTACGCACCGTATCGTCCAAAACGTACGAGTAAATCATTTAAAGCAAAAGAGGCTGGTTTAGGCCCAATCGCTGAAAAAATCTATAATGAAAATGTTGAACCTGCAGAAGCTTTAGCAGGATTTAATCATGAAGATTATCCTGATTTAGAGAGTCAATTAGACGCTGTTCAGCATATTCTCATTGATGACTGGGCACAAAATATTGCACTCACGACAGAGCTTAAAGCGATGTTTGCAAAAACAGCAGTGTTAAAAAGCTTAGTTGCTAGTGAAGAGAAAAAAGAAGTTGGTAAAAAATTCCGTGACTACTTCGATTTTTCTGAAAATTTAAACAAAGTTCCATCACATCGCTTATTGGCAATGTTACGTGGACGTCAAGAGAATGTACTCGGTCTAAAAGTTGATGGTGAAAATGATGCTCCTTTGGCGCGCATTGAAACTGAATACAATCTTGATCAAGTTCAACCTCAAGCTCGTCAAGATTTTATGAAGCAGACTGCAAAATTATTCTGGCTCGGCAAAGTCCGCCCTACAATTGAGCATTCACTTCTGACTGAAAAGCGTTTGGCTGCTGAAGCAGAAGCAATGCAAGTGTTTGCAGAAAATTTACGTCATTTGCTTTTATCAGCACCAGCAGGTTCACGTACTACTTTAGGTGTGGATCCTGGTATCCGTACGGGTGTGAAATTGGCTGTCGTGAATGCATCTGGTGATGTATTGGCACACAGCACGATTTATCCATTCGCACCTAAAGAAGATAAAGAAGGTTCGATCAATGAATTGGCACGTTTATGTCGTGAATTCAATGTTGAACTAATTGCTATTGGTAACGGTACCGCGAGTCGTGAAACAGAAGCTGTTGTTGCGGAAATGATGGCTGCTCATGCTGATCTTAAATTAACGCGCGTGTCTGTATCTGAAGCAGGTGCTTCAGTTTATTCAGCATCTGAATTGGCTTCACAAGAATTACCAGATTTAGACGTATCGATTCGAGGTGCAGTATCTATTGCGCGTCGTTTACAAGATCCATTGGCTGAACTTGTGAAGATTGATCCTAAATCAATTGGTGTAGGTCAATATCAACACGATGTGAATCAAACAGGCTTGGCAAAAACGCTTGAAGCTGTAGTGGAAGACTGTGTGAACTCAGTTGGTGTAGATGTGAATACAGCATCTTCAGCGATTTTGGGTTACATCGCAGGATTAAACAAATCTATAGCACAGCAAATTGTAGACTACCGTAAAGAGAATGGTCGTTTTGATAATCGTCAAGATTTGAAAAAAGTACCACGCTTAGGTGAGCGTACTTTTGAGCAAGCTGCAGGTTTCTTACGTATTCAAGACGGTTCAGAGCCATTGGATGCTTCAGCAGTTCATCCTGAGTCTTATGGTTTAGTCAACAAGATTGCTGAAGCGAAAGCGACCACTGTAAAAGATATTATTGGCAATACTGAAATCATTCGTCAGGTTAAACCTGAAGAGTTTGTTGATGACAAATTTGGTTTACCAACCATCCAAGATGTTTTGGCGGAGCTTGAAAAACCAGGTCGTGATCCACGTCCAGAGTTCCGTACAGCGAAGTTCCGTGATGACATTACTGAGGTTTCACAACTGACTGAAGGCTTAGAGCTTGAAGGTGTGGTGACCAATGTAACGAACTTTGGTGCATTTGTTGATGTTGGCGTTCATCAAGATGGTTTAGTTCATATTTCAGAACTAGCGAATGAATTTATTTCTGATCCACATAAGTTTGTGAAACCAGGACAAATTGTTCAAGTGCGTGTGTTGCAAGTTGATGTGGAACGTAATCGTGTTAATTTATCGATGCGTCCTGCAGGATCTGAAGCACCTGCGAAGGCACCGCGCCAGCCACGTCGTGAAACTCATGGCCAGCAAGAGCAACGTGGTGAGCGTAAACCACACGCGAAGCGTCCTCAGCAAGCACGTCCACACGGTGATCGCCCACAACATGCGAAAAAACCTCAGCAGCAGAAACCACAAGAACAGAAGATTGGTGGTTTAGGTGCATTATTATTACAAGCAGGGGTTAAAGGTTCGAAGTAATCTTTAATCAGGTAAAAAACCTCCCATATGGGAGGTTTTTTTTATGCTTATGTTTTTAAATAAATGAAGAACATCAAGGTGATTTATTTTAAATGTAAACTTTAAGATGGTATAAAATAACAAGAAAAACTTAATAATCAATTCATCACTTCAAAATTATTTTTAACTTTATAAGTCATATAATTAAGAGAAATTAAACATGAGTATATCTCAAAATGAAGAGCTGAAACCTCGATTTTATAGTCGTGATTTGCTCTCAGGTCTGGTTGTTTTCCTTGTTGCACTTCCGCTTTGTTTGGGCATAGCTCATGCATCAGGTGCACCACTCATTTCAGGCATTATTGCTGGCGTGATTGGTGGAATCGTTGTTGGTTTTTTTAGTGGCTCACATATCAGTGTATCTGGTCCCGCTGCAGGCTTAGTGGCGATTGTATTGACCCAAATTGAATTACTACAAGGTAATTATCAAGCCTTTTTGTTCACATTGTTTTTAGCTGGAATTTTACAAATATTATTTGGTATTTTTAGGTTAGGTGTTTTCTCAAATTTCGTACCCACCAATGTGATTTTGGGATTGCTTGCCGCGATTGGTCTGTTACTGATTATCAGTCAATTACCTAAATTGATTGGTTTGGACGTCAAAGGATTTGCTTTGATTGATCAATGGTCAATTCAATCTGTACTGAGTCATATTGATATTGGCTCAGGATTAATTGGTCTAAGTTGTATTGCGTTAATCCTACTGTGGGATAGTAGTAAATTAAAAAAACTGCCGCTGCCTTCAGCCTTGATTGCGGTGATATTTGCTGGACTTCTTAACTTTATCATGTTGAAAATCGGCTCTCCATATGCAGTAAACCCTCAACAATTGATTAATCTTCCGAATATCTTTTCTGGTTCAGAAACGATTTTCCAGTTTCCAGATTTTTCGTATTGGAATAATAGTTTAATTTATACGGGTGCAATTACATTAGCGGTGGTAGCTTCTCTTGAAACACTATTGAATTTAGAAGCTGCCGATAAGATGGATCCACAAAAGCGCTCATCACCACCGAATCGTGAATTATTTGCACAGGGTGTTGGAAACTCTATGTCAGGATTGATCGGTGGTATGCCGATTACCTCAGTCATTGTTCGTAGTTCAGTGAATGCAACCAGTGGGGCTAAAACCAAATTTTCTGCAATCTTTCATGGTTTTTTACTGATTGTTGCAGTGGTGGCGCTCACCCCATTAATCAATGCGATACCGCTATCTTCATTGGCAGCAATCTTAATCTTGACTGGATTTAAATTGGCAACACCAAGCCTATTTAAACGGATTTATGCGCAAGGTTGGAAACAATTTTTACCTTTTATTGTCACGGTAGTTGCAATCATTGCAACTGATTTACTGAAAGGCATCATGATTGGTCTAGTGATCAGTTTATTGATTATCTTACAGAGTCATTTACACCGTGGTGTACGTGTGATCCATGAAAAACACTTGCATGGTTCACTTACCCGTATTGAATTAGCACCGAATTTAAGTTTTTTAAATCGTGCCGCACTCGTCACCGCTTTAGAAAAAGTTAAACCGCATGAAAATGTGCTAATCGATGCATCCAATACCTATTATATTGATCCAGATATCTATCAAATTATTAAGGACTTTCAAAGTGAAGTGGCGGTAAAGCAGGGGATAAAAGTTAATTTACAAGGTTTTAAAGCACATTATCCTGAAATAAAAGAGGACGAGCTCGATCTTGATGTGAGTACGCAAGAACTCCAAAAACAGCTCAGTCCTGATCAAGTTTTACAGATGCTAAAAGACGGGAACTTGCGTTTTATTAATCATCAGCGTTTACACCATAATATTGCTCGCCAAATTCAAGTTACGTCAAATGCAGGGCAACATCCTATTGCTGCAGTGTTGGGTTGTATGGATTCTAGAGCACCGACAGAGCGCATTTTTGATGTAGGAATCGGTGATTTATTCAGTTTGCGTATTGCTGGAAATATTGCTGGTCAAAAAGTCGTGGGCTCTTTAGAGTTTGCATGTAAAACCAAAGGTTCAAAACTGATCGTGGTATTGGGGCATACGGACTGTGGTGCGGTAGGATCTGCTTGTCATTTATTTGAGCAAAAGGTGGATTTGAGTCAACTAAAAGATACACCGAACGTTCAGCATTTTTTGAAGCCGATTATGCAGGCGGCGGAAACAGTCAAAAATGATATGAGTAATTATCAACTTACAACCAATTTTATTGATGCCGTAACTGTGTTAAATGTGCGAAATAATATTAATTATATTATTAAAAATAGTGACACGTTAAGAGACATGATTGAGCGTAAAGAGATTGGGATTGTTGGCGCAATCTATGATGTGAAATCTGGTCAAGTCAACTTTTTATCTTAAATGATCTCATTTCATCAGTAAGTGATATTAAAAACCTCCCAAATGGGAGGTTTTTAATTTATCCATTAATCATGGGGACAATCCAGCTGGTTAAGATCAATAAAATCCCGAGATGACCTAATTTTCGTGAAATTTTTACGAATTTTGGAACTGATTGTTCGATCTTTTGTGCATAGTCTTGTAGGTTGGCAGCTTTAGTTTGGCGGCTATGCCACAAGAATACGGCAAGATCGATACAGATGAGAATAGTTCCTACATCTGCGACTACGTCTAAAACTTTAAATTCTTGAGTATAAAAACCGAGAGTAACTTGATAAATGAGGAATATCGCAAATGCGATGGCTGCACATTGCAGCACTAAAGCTAAACCACGCATAAGTACAAAGCATAAAATCAATAAGATGCAAGGTTTATAACATAACTCTGCCGCCTAACGAATGATCTCAAAATTTTTTTTACGCCTAGATTTGAACCCAATCATGATTAGCACTAAATAAGATTCGGTAAGATCAAGCTGAATGCAATAGTGCCTAAACCTATTTTTGACAAATGATATGCATAAGACTTTGGTGCTTTGGCATGATTCATCTGCTGTTGATCCAATTCAGTTTTATTTTGAGCATCGGCTGGTTTTATGTTGAATCCCAGCTCAAGCAAAATTAAAAATAAACCTAGCTGTAATAAGGTGTCGAATGAGTAATGTTGCTGAATAATCATGCTCATGATTTGAGTAAAAATCAAAACAGCAACTGCTAGAAAAAATAATTTAAAAAAATAAATTTGAGCCATGACAAACTCCTATTTTATGTTTTGATCATGGCATTTAATTCTTAAAGAATAATTAAAATCACACAGTGAAAATGTAACAAGATCATCTCACAAAGTACTTAAATTAACTTGTTCGATCACCAATGTTCGCCAGGAAATAGTCGGGCATATGCACGCTGTACAATGTTTAATTTCTCTTGGCGACCGACAGAAGCAGTAGAGCTTGGAAATAAATTAAATCCAATCGACATCAATTTATTATTAATATCAGGTGCAATTGCATAAGTAATTGATGCAAGTTTTCCAAGACCAGTCGCTACCTTTTTTGGACGGTTCACAATAGCACCAGCGATTAAATCTGCAGCTTGATTCGGTGAAAGTGCTGGCACGTATTTATATATTTTAGTTGGAGCGATCATCGGCGTTCTGACCAAAGGCATGTAGACCGAGGTGATAGCGATATTATGCGCATGGACTTCAGCTGATAGGCAACGGCTAAATGCATCCAATGCAGCTTTTGAAGCGACATATGCAGAGAAGCGTGTAGCATTGGCTAATACACCAATTGAACTAATATTAATAATATGTCCACGTTCACGGTCTATCATATGTGGAAGGATATTTAAAATGAGGCGAACAGCACCAAAATAGTTGAGTTGCATCGTGCGTTCAAAATCGTGAAAACGGTCGATGGACTCATGGACTGCACGGCGAATCGAACGACCTGCATTATTAATTAAAATATCAATATGTGTGACGCTATTGAAGATTTGTTGCGTTACAGCATCGATTGAACTCATATCATTCAAATCACAAGGAAAAATGTCAGCTTTTCCCCCTTTTTGCTCAATCTCATATTTTACTTGTTGTAAAGTTTCCTCAGTTCGTGCCACCAATAATACATGCGCACCTGCCGCAGCCAATTGATGTGCAACAGTTAAACCGATACCACTGGACGCGCCTGTAATCAGAATATTTTTTCCATGGACACGTTTTTTAAAACGCTGTTCTAATTTTTTATTCACTTCATTCTCCCTGTAAATGCAATGAATTGTGGAACACGTATTTTTAAACGTGTCATACAAATCAGCATAGTGGAAAAATGAAAATAAACCATGGCATAAGTTTATGAATTTATTGTAAAAATTAGAGTAAATGCTCTAATTTTTTATTGTGGTAATACGAATAAAATAATTGAAAAAGACGATATGGTAAATGAGGATAAAGCCCCAGTCATGAGGCTTTATTTCTAATGTATTACCAAGATTAAACTTGAGCGAGCGCTTGTTCTAGGTCGGCGATTAAATCGTCAGCATGTTCGATTCCAATAGATAAGCGAACCATATCCGTAGAAACGCCAGCAGCTTTTAACTCTTCTTCATTCAGTTGGCGATGCGTTGTAGTTGCTGGGTGACATGCTAAGCTTTTTGCGTCACCGATATTCACCAATCGTGTGAATAATTGTAGGGCATCTATAAAGCGAGTTCCGCCTGCTAAGCCATCCTGTACACCAAATGAAAGAATTGCTGAAGGTTTGCCCTTAACGTATTTCTGAGCTAAAGCATGTTGCGGGTGATCAGGTAGTCCTGCGTAATTTACCCATTTTACTTTTGGATGAGCTTGTAAATATTGAGCAACTTTTAAAGCATTTTCAGTATGACGTTCCATACGTAAACTTAATGTTTCTAAACCTTGCAGGATTAAGAAAACATTTTGTGGGCTAATCGCTGCACCTGTGTTGCGTAATGGCACGACACGAGCACGTGCAATATAAGCTGCTTCACCAAGCGCTTCGACATAGTTCACGCCGTGATAGCTTGGATCGGGCGTATTTAATGCTTTAAAACGATCTGGATATTTACCCCAAGGGAATTTACCGCTGTCAACAATGATACCGCCGATCGAATTACCATGTCCGCCGATGTACTTGGTTAGAGAGTGAACAACAATATCTGCACCAAATTCAAAAGATTTTTGAAGCACTGGTGTAGCAACTGTATTGTCCACAATTACAGGAATGCCAAGTTCATGTGCAAGCTTAGAAATCGCTTCTAAATCAATAATATTGCCGAGAGGATTACCAATAGACTCAACGAAGACTAATTTAGTTTTTTCATCAACAAGTGCTCGCAAACTTTCTGGATTTTGATAATCGAAGAAGCGCACTTCGATCCCTTGTTTTGGTAGCGTATGTGCAAATAAATTATATGTACCACCATAAAGTGTAGATACAGAAGCGATATTGTCCCCAGCTTCAGCAATGGTTTGAATGGCATAGGTAATGGCTGCCATACCTGATGCAAGTGCTAATGCGCCGATCCCACCTTCGAGTGCTGCAATACGTTGTTCAAGCACAGCAGTCGTTGGGTTCATAATCCGTGTATAAATATTCCCAGAGACCTTTAAATCGAATAGGTCTGCGCCATGTTGCGTATTATCAAATGAGTAAGACGTCGTTTGATAAATGGGTACCGCAACTGCTTTAGTCGTTGGTTCAGGTGAGTATCCAGCATGGATGGCGAGGGTTTCGTCCTTATATGTCATTTTGAGATCTTCTTGTGGTTTAAAAATTGTTCAATGAGAATATAGCACCCTAATCATATTATAAAATTTATAAAATATTGAAAAAGTTATCTAAAATTCTCATATGTTGCTCATTTAAAAGCCATATTCTTGTGCACTTTGAATGGTGAATTTGATGAAAAAATAATCTTGTAACATTCCTTGCAAGTTCGGGCGCATGGCTTATGTTTTTATCGTATTCATCGTATAATGCTCCCTAATTATTTGTCCGCGATTTGTATTTACAGCGGATTTTGTTTTTTTTATAGAGGAGTCCTACGTGGCCCAATATATTTACACGATGAACCGTGTCTCTAAGATGGTTCCGCCTAAGCGCGAAATCCTTAAAGACATCTCTTTATCATTTTTCCCGGGCGCTAAAATTGGTGTTCTTGGTTTAAACGGTGCAGGTAAATCTACCTTGCTTCGTATTATGGCTGGCGTAGATAAAGATTTCTCTGGTGAAGCTCGTGCACAACCAGGTATCAAGATCGGCTACCTTGAGCAAGAGCCGCCATTAGATGAAACAAAAGACGTTCGTGGCAACGTTGAAGATGGCGTTCGTGAAGCACTTGATGCATTAGCTCGTCTTGATGAAGTTTTCGCTGAATATGCAGCTGAAGATGCCGACTTTGATGCACTTGCAAAAGAGCAAGAAAAGCTTGAAGCAATTATTCAAACTTGGGATGCGCATAACTTAAATAACCAGCTTGAACAAGCAGCGGCAGCTTTAAACTTGCCAGCTTGGGATGCTGATGTCACTAAATTGTCAGGTGGTGAGCGCCGTCGTGTGGCACTTTGCCGTTTGCTCTTGTCTAAACCAGACATGTTGCTTCTTGACGAACCGACGAACCATTTGGATGCATCATCTGTTTCATGGTTGGAACGTTTCTTAAAAGATTTCCCTGGTACAATCGTTGCGATTACGCATGACCGTTATTTCTTGGATAACGTTGCTGAGTGGATTCTTGAGCTTGACCGTGGTATGGGTATCCCTTATCAAGGTAATTATTCTTCTTGGTTAGAGCAGAAAAATGCCCGCTTAGAGCAAGAACAGAAGCAAGAAGAATCTTTTGCTAAAGCATTGAAAAAAGAACTTGAATGGGTTCGTTCTAATGCAAAAGGTCAGCAAAAGAAAAATAAAGCACGTATGGAACGCTTTGAAGAGCTTAACTCTCGTGAATTCCAACAACGTAACGAAACGTCTGAAATCTACATTCCACCTGGTCCACGTCTAGGGAACAAGGTTGTGGAAGTTGAAGGTATCAGCAAATCGTTTGGTGATCGTACGCTTTACAAAGATTTATCTTTTGTTGTTCCACCTTGTGCGATCGTGGGTATCGTGGGTGAGAACGGTGCGGGTAAAACCACACTATTCCGTATGATGACAGGTGAATTACAACCTGATACAGGTACGGTAACGCTAGGTGAGTCAGTTAAAGTGGCTTACGTGGGTCAGATTCGTGACACCTTAGATAACAATAAAACGGTTTGGGAAGAAGTTTCTGGCGGTTTAGATATCTTACGTATTGGTGAATATGAAATCGCATCACGTGCATATATTGGTCGTTTTAACTTTAAAGGCCAAGATCAGCAGAAGCGTGTAGGTCAATTGTCAGGTGGTGAGCGTAACCGTTTACAACTTGCGAAAATTCTACAAATGGGCGCAAACGTTATCCTTCTCGATGAACCATCGAACGACTTGGATATCGAAACTTTACGTGCGCTTGAGGATGCAATTTTAGTATTCCCAGGTACTGTAATGGTCATCTCGCATGACCGTTGGTTCCTAGACCGTATTGCAACGCACATCTTGTCATTCGAAGGTGAAACACCAGAATTCTTCACAGGAAACTATGCTGAGTTCGAAGAATACCGTCGTAAACGCGATGGCGATGATCTAGTGGCTAAGCGCCAAAAATATCGCAAAATTGGTGGTTAATTCCATCTAATAAAAAACCAGCCTTCAGGCTGGTTTTTTTATGAATTAATTTTATGAAAATGCTAAAAGACTATAAGCTTGAAGTAGAGTTCTTTTTGCATTTTCATTTCCAGCATTCGCTGATTGGTTCAGCCATTTTTCAGCAATTTGATAATTTCGATCCAAACCTAGTTCACCATTTAAGTAACTCAGACCTAATTGATATTGTGCTTCAGCATTCCCACGTAATGCATCACGTAGGTATAACCACATTTGATTTCGAGGGTTTAAGGATGTGGATGGCTCGAGATTGGATAAATTAGCCGTTCGAGTACGTTTTAGATCAAAGAATAGTGATTGAAATAGTTTTATTATCATTATGGTTCTCCTTGCTTATCCATGCAAAAATGAGATCTATTTCATTAAATTATGCTCTTTTGAAGGTTTTGTCTACTACTCATATATAAAATTTAAATTTATTTAATTTTAAGTCCTAAAAGCTCAAATGAGCTTTTAGGACTGATGAAAATAAACAATTAATTTTCCCATTCGTGATTACATTCACGGCATTTCCATTTCTTTTGAGATTGCATGAAGGCTTGCATCGAAATTTTGAAATCTGGTAAATCTTTCCAGAACATCACACCCGCTATCACTGCAATTAAAAATACGATCACAGTTGCAATTTGAAGTGTCTCACCAGCACCATTACTAAAAATCATCAATACAAGGCTAATAATGACCAATAATAGGAGTAAAAATAGAGTGGGTACGAGGATGATTAAGCTTTTAGGAACATTTGGTCGTACAGCAGGTGCATTGGCACTTGCTAAAGGAAGAATTTTACGACTTTGACATTTAGGGCATTGGTACTGCATGAGCGCTCCGTATTTCTTTTGCTTAATTCTATAACATCGAAACTAAAATCAAAAATGTATAGATGAAAAAAAACCACTGATCTAGGTCAGTGGTTTTTTAGAATTTGGCGTCCCTACGGGGATTCGAACCCCGGTTACCGCCGTGAAAGGGCGATGTCCTAGGCCTCTAGACGATAGGGACTTATGAGGCAACACAGTCAATGCTATGAAAGCAATCTAGGTATCAAGCTAAGTGCTCAATCTGTGTGAGCGCTATATTAGGGATATAACACTCATGCGTCAATAAAAAATTTAATTAAGCTTCATCAACTGCATCATTTTTCGGCAATTTTAAGCTTTCATTCAATTTTTCCCATACTTTAAGCTCTTTTTTACTTGGACCGCCAATGATTTCGAGTGCATGACGCAGGCGAGCAAAAGTCAAATCAGGACCAATGGTCACCATGGTTTGCATCACTGGCGTTGAAGCAGTAGAACCCGCAATGGCAATAAAGAACGCAGGCATAAAGTCACGTAATTTAATTTCCATTTGTGCAGCTAAATCCATTAGCGTTTGGCTAACTGTGTCATTATTCCAAGTAAATAAGCTTTCTAAGCGCCAAATTGCAAATTGTAGGCTTTGACGAACTTGCTCTTCAGATAACTTTTTACTTTCGAATTGTGCTTTAGACAGTGTAGGGAAGTGATTAAAATAATGTGCTGACCAATTCACTGCTTCAGACAATAGGTTAATACGTGGTTGAATTGCAGCCGCAATTTCCTCTAACTTGGCACGATCTGCTTTCCACGCCAATAAAGTATTTAAAAGCTCAGCAGGGCTAAGTGCTTTGATCCATTGACCGTTTAACCAATTGAGTTTTTCTACATCGAAAATTGGACCCCCAAGCGATACACGTTGGATGTCAAAATTCTCGATCATCTCAGTCAAATTGAACTTTTCGCGTTCATCTGGCATTGACCAACCCATGCGACCCAAATAGTTGAGTAATGCTTCTGGTAATACACCGATATCTTTGTAGTAATTGATTGAAGTTGGGTTTTTACGTTTAGATAGTTTTGACTTATCAGGGTTACGTAAAAGTGGCATGTGGCAAAGCACAGGCATTTCCCAACCAAAATATTGGTAAAGCAATTGGTGTTTAGGTGCAGATGGAATCCATTCTTCACCACGAATCACGTGAGTGATTTCCATTAAATGGTCATCAACAACGTTTGCTAAGTGGTAAGTTGGTAGGCCATCGGTTTTCAACAGAATTTGCATGTCAACTTGTGCCCATGGAATTTCTACTTCACCACGGAGTAAGTCATTAAATTTACAAATCCCTTCTTCAGGTACTTTCATGCGAATAACATGTGGTTCGCCAGCCGCTAAACGTCTTTCAACTTCTTCTGGCGTATGTTTTAGACCACGACCGTCATAACGAGGAGACTCACCACGTGCTTGTTGTTCAGCACGCATTTGATCTAATTCTTCAGCAGTGGCAAAACAATAGAATGCATGACCTTTTTCAACCAGTTCTAACGCATATTTTTTATAAATATCCATACGTTCAGATTGACGGTATGGTGCATGAGGACCACCCACATCTGGACCTTCTGACCAATTCAACCCTAACCAGCGCAATGAATCGAGAATCATTTTTTCTGATTCAGGTGTTGAGCGGAGTTGGTCTGTATCTTCAATACGTAAGATAAATTCACCGCCATGCTGTTGAGCAAAACATAGGTTAAATAATGCGATATAAGCAGTACCTACATGGGGGAAACCTGTAGGAGATGGTGCAATACGAGTACGAACTGTCATAGCCAGAAAAGTTATCAAATAAAAATTGGTTTTATTATAGCAAAAAGCCCAGTGGCTTAATGATTAATTCATTAAATCGGACTGGGCTAAATTTGGCTCAATTGGGGGAGATTGAGAAAAATATTGCTTAAGATGTGTGCTGAGGAAATAAACTTTGTAAAAAACGCGAAAACTGTTGGTGTTGCGATGCTAGGAAGTTTTGCGTTGGAGCATTCTTAATAGAGGTGATCACTTTAATCTGATCCATCTCTGAAGAAGGTTTGTTCTCAGCACGTTCACGTTTTTGTTGAGTCAATGCGCGTTCGATAGGTGTTAAAGACTTTTCAGCAACACTAGAGTTTTGTAGTGATTTAGCAGGGTTTTGTAACGCTGCTGCATGTGTCTGGCTCATACCAAAAACACATAAAGTTAAGCTGAACGCTTGTAAATAGCACAAATTCATTTCAATTTTCCCCTATTTTGAATTTATTGTAAGAGTAATTAGGTTTACATTTTAAACATAAAATTCACAAAAGTACAAATGCATCACACTTTCTTACAATTTTTATTCAACAATCCTTAAGTTACTCAACCTGTAGCTGAAATAAATTTTGCCTCTTTTTATCAATAAAATATGGAGATTCGGTGAAGATATGATGTTATGCGGTAAATTTTAAAGAGAGTATAAGTGATAAAAATGCAATTCATATGAAGAAAATGTATATAAAATTTAGATATTTACAATGATTTAATTCGTCTATTGAATACATTGTGACTGAAGTAAATAAAAAATATAGTGCAATTCATAAATGTAATAAAAAAGAGATTTTAATGAATAAGCACTTTTTCAATAAATTATTGGGCACAATGAGTATTGGGGCATTGTTGTTCAGTATGACTGCACAGGCGAATACATCATTTTTAAATGTTTCTTATGATCCCACTCGCGAATTTTATCAAGAATATAACCAAAGTTTCGGTGAGTTTTGGAAAAAACGTACTGGTCAAGATGTACAATTCAAGCAATCTCATGGTGGATCTGGGAAACAAGCACGTGCTGTAGCAACAGGATTACAAGCAGATGTTGTGACCTTGGCACTTGCAAATGATATTGAAGAAATTGTAAAAGCTGGTTATATCAATAAAAATTGGCAAAAAGAATTTCCAAATAATTCAGCACCCTATACATCTACCATTGTTTTTTTAGTAAAAAAGGGCAATCCAAAAAATATCAAAGACTGGAATGATTTAGTCAAACCAGGTGTTGAGATCATTACCCCAAACCCAAAAACAGGTGGTGCGCCACGCTGGATTTATTTATCTGCATGGGGTTATGCGCTTAAACAGCCTGCTGGAAATGATGCCAAAGCTCGTGAGTTAGTCAAACGACTATACAAAAATGTCAAAGTGTTAGATTCAGGAGCCCGTGGATCACTCACGACCTTTGCTGAACGTGGAATTGGTGATGTTTTACTGTCTTGGGAAAATGAAGCGCTCTTAGCGACGCAAGGTTTGGGGCAAGATAAATTTGAAATTATTTATCCATCCATTTCAATTCTAGCTGAGCCTTCTGTTGCAATCGTAGATAAAACCGTAGATAGAAATGGGAATCGTAATCTCGCAAAAGGATATCTTAACTATCTGTATTCACCTTTGGGGCAGGAATTAGCAGCTAAACATAATTTTCGACCACGTAATGAAAAAATCGCAGTTAAATACAGTGCTAAATTTCCAAAGGTACAATTATTTACCATCGATAAAGTATTTGGTGGTTGGGCGAAAGCGCAGCAAACGCACTTTGTAAATGGCGCGATTTACGACCAAATTTCAGCAGAAAAATAATCTACTTTTAGACCTTATGTGAATGGATCGCGACATGCTATCCATTTTTTTATAAGGAATACATAAAATACTATATATTTGAATATAGGCTGTATTTAAGATGATTTATGAATTAATTCATAAGCTTGAAAAAAAATGGCGGCAATATAACGTAAATCACATCTCCAAATTAAATTGATGAATATGATTTTATTTCATATATTTAGATTAATTATGTATATCTAGATTTTTTGACTATGAAAACTCAATTTAAAGCCTTGCTTACAGCGGGCTTACTCGCAACAGGTTTATCGTTCAGCGTATCTTCTAAAGCAGCACAACGTGATTTCCTGAATGTATCTTATGATGCGACTCGTGAATTTTATGATGAGTTTAATCAGTCATTTGGTCAATATTGGCAGTCAAGAACTGGAGTGAAAGTCAACTTTAAACAATCTCATGGTGGCTCAGGTAAACAAGCACGCTCTGTGGTTGATGGCTTGAAAGGCGACGTTGTCACCTTGGCTTTGGCAAATGATATTGAAGAGATCGTGAAATCGGGTCAAATCAATAAAGGATGGCAAAAAGAGTTCCCTTATAACTCTGCACCTTATACATCAACCATTGTTTTTATGGTGCGTAAAGGTAACCCTAAAAAAATTCAGGATTGGCAAGATCTTGTTAAGCCGGGTGTAGAAATCATCACACCAAACCCTAAAACAGGTGGACTACCACGCTGGGTATATTTATCAGCTTGGGGTTATGCACTCAAACAACCAGGTGGTAATGAAGCGAAAGCAAAAGACTTTGTTGGCAAGATGTACCATAACGTCAAAGTGATGGACTCTGCGGCGCGCGCTTCTATGACGACATTTGCTGAACGTAAAATTGGCGATGTGTTGCTCACTTGGGAAAATGAAGCACTGGTCACTCAAAAAGCCTTGGGCAAAGATCAGTTTGATATTGTTTATCCATCTATTTCGATTTTAACAGAGCCTTCTGTTGCCATCGTTGATCGTACTGTAGATAAAAATGGCAATAAATGGTTGGCAACTGGCTATATCAACTATTTATATTCACCATTAGGTCAGGAGATGGCTGCTAAGCATTTCTATCGTCCGCGTAATGCTGAAGTATTAGCAAAATACTCAAAACAATTTCCTAAGTTAAAAACATTCACCATTGATGAGGTTTTCGGTGGTTGGGCAAAAGCACAACAAGCACATTTTGTGAGTGGTGCGATTTTTGATCAGATTTATAACAGTCGTCGTTAATATACTGAAGTAATTGAAAATTAATAAAAAAGCCTCCAAGTGAGGCTTTTTTATTTGAACATTTCAGTGAATGAAACGGTTTTGCCTATAGAAAGTAAAATTTACCTACAAAAAGTCGTTTGGAGCTTTATTAAAACAAGGTAATAATGTGCAGTTAAATTTTTAGATGTTCTGAAACGTTATTATGTCGCATATTTCTGTATTACTTCATGAAACTGTAGATGCTCTATTGGGTGGGCGTAATACAGGGATTTATGTAGATGGCACCTTTGGTCGAGGAGGTCATACTCGACTTCTCTTGTCTAAATTAGATGAACATTCTCGTGTCTATGCCTTTGATAAAGATCCGCAGGCTTTGGCTGTGGCTGCTCAGTTAGAACAAGAAGATCCAAGATTTACCATTATTCATGCAAGTTTTGCAGATATTAAAACAGCCTTAAATCAACGCGGTGTTGAAACTGTCGATGGTGTTATGGCAGATTTAGGTGTGTCATCACCACAACTTGATCAGGCCGAACGTGGTTTCAGCTTTATGAAAGACGGTCCACTGGATATGCGAATGGACAACTCTCAGGGCCTAACTGCAGCGCAATGGTTGGTTGAAGTTGATGAAGAGCATTTAGCGAATATTATTTTTCAGTATGGCGAAGAACGATATAGCCGCCGCATTGCGAAAGCGATTAAAGCAGCAGGCTATATTGAGACTACAGGTCAATTGGCTGAAATTGTAAAAGTTGCCCATCCGAAATGGGAAAAAAATAAGCATGCTGCGACACGTACATTTCAAGCAATTCGAATTGAAATCAATAAAGAATTAGAAGATGTGCATGCTTTTTTACCTGAAGCGCTGGAGATGCTTCATAATGGAGGTCGATTAGCGGTCATCAGTTTCCATTCCTTAGAAGATCGAATTATTAAACAATTTATTCAAAAAGAGTCGACTTTAGCTGAGGATGATGGTTGGGGCTTACCTCAGAAACCTAAAGAAACTCGTCGTTTGAAAAAAATTGATCGCGTACGCGCGAGTGAAGAAGAAGTGAAACAAAATCCGCGTTCTAGAAGTGCTTGGTTGCGAGTTGCAGAGCGTATAAATTTTAAAGGCGAATAATGAAAAAGGAAAAAGACGTAGAACAACAGGAACCTGTAGCAACGCCCTTGGTGCGTAAAAAAATACTGATCTATAGCATTTTAACCGCTATGGTCATGGTGAGCGCATTTATGGTGGTCTATCAGGTCTATTCTTATCGTCAAGATTTTCGTGAATTCAATACGCATATGCGTGAGCTTGAAGACATCAATGCTGAATGGGGTCGTCTACTTATTGAGCAACAGACATTTGGAGCGACTGCACAGATTGGGACACGTGCAGTGACACAATTACGTATGTATTCACCACCAACATCACAGACTGTGGTGATTTCACTTCCTGCTGAAACCGCGAAAAATCAATAGGCACGCCGAATGGTTGATAAAAGCAAAACAAAACAAACACGTAAAAAACAGCAGCCCATTACACAGAAAAGAACCGTTGCTGTAGATATGTGGCGTTTCTATTTAATGTGGGGCTTAGTCCTGACATTTTTTGTGGTATTGGTTGCACGTGCCTTTTATGTTCAAATTGTGAACAAAGACTTTTTGCAAAATAAAGCCAACGCAAAAATTTTACGTACTGAAAAATTAAGTGCGATGCGAGGGGTTATTAGCGACCGTAATGGTGTGCCATTAGCAATTAGTACACCGATTATGAAGGTGGTGATTGATCCTCAACATTATTTTGAAACTAAAGCAACTTTTGATGAAATTACTGAAGAGTTAAAAAAGAATCCAACCAGTCGTAAATTAAAAAATCAGTTACCACAGGAAAACCTGAATTTAGATGAGCTAGCAGATGCAGTTGGGCTGGATCGAGCTGACCTCAAAAAGCGTGTTCAAGATCGAGCTCGTTCACGTTATTTAGTATTGAAAAAAGAAGTACCACCTGCTCAAGCGGCTCTGTTAGCACAACGCAATTTTGCTGGCGTATATTCTGAAAAGTCATATAAGCGTTATTACCCACAACCACAACCTAACTCTCAAATCATTGGTCTAACCAATACCGAGGGAACAGGGATTGAAGGTTTGGAGATGCAGCTGAATAAGCGGCTTGCAGGGGTAAATGGCGAACAGAAAATTGTACGTGATAAGCACGGTAACCGTGTTCAAGTTCCAGAAGTTATTAAAGAAGTTGAAGCTGGGGAAAATATTACACTGAGTATTGACTCTCGACTGCAATACATTATGTATCGAGAGCTTACCGCGGTAGGTGTGGCAAATAATGCACGTTCTGCTACAGCAATTGCGGTCGATGTCAAAACCGGTGAAATTCTAGCGATGACCAGTTGGCCGTCGTATAACCCGAATGATAAAAAAAGTTTATCCAATAAAGATGCAATGCGAAATCGCGGTGCAGTTGACTCGTTTGAACCAGGTTCGACGATGAAACCATTAACGGTGGCGATGGCGCTTGAAAGTGGTAAGTACACTGCAAACTCAGTCGTTAATACCACCCCAGGGTCGATGCGTGTCGGTAATCATACAATTCGTGATACGCATAATTATGGAGCGCTTACTTTAGGTGGCATTATTCAAAAATCCTCCAACGTAGGTGTAGCGAAAATTGCTTTATCTTTGCCTTATCCGACTTTACCAACGTTCTATAAACGTCTTGGTTTTGGACAGCGTTCGGCTGTTAAATTCCCTGGTGAAAGCCCAGGTCTAATCTTACCGCCAAGTAAATGGAATATTTCAGAAGTTGCAACCATGTCTTATGGATATGGTCTCAATGCCACGGTACTCCAATTGGCAGATGCTTATGCCATGCTGGCAAATAAAGGGAAGAAAGTTCCTTTAAGTTTGTACAAGCTGGATGAAGCTCCTCAAGGTGAACAAATGATTGATCCTAAAATTGCGGATCAAGTCTTGTTAATGATGGAGACAGCAACATTACCAGGCGGTACAGCGACTCGTGCTCAAATACCAGGTTATCGAGTTGCAGGTAAAACGGGTACAGCACACAAATTACGTGCTGACCGTAAAGGTTATTCGACCAATGAATATCGAGCTTTATTTGCAGGTGTTGCACCTGTAAGTGATCCACGTTTGGCGATGGTCGTCGTGGTCGAAAATCCGAAAGGCACATATTACGGTGGTACTGTATCAGCACCTGTTTTCGCAAAAGTAATGCAGGAATCGCTGAGACTATTAAACGTACCATTGGATAAACCCTTAGATACTCCAAAATCCATTCCATAGGTGATGAATGTCGATTACATTTCAACAAATCTACGCTGTAGATCATCCAGCAGAATGGATGCAACAAGCATTTAATGGCTTCCAATTAGATAGTCGTAAAGTTGAAGCGGGACAAGTGTTTATTGCTTTGACTAGTCTTTCTCAACCTGAAAAAACTGCAGAGTATGCACAGAAGGCACTGGATCTTGGTGCTTTGGCTATTATTTCAGAACAAGATCTAGGTTTAACGCCAAGTTTGATCGTTCCGAATGTGCGTATGCTCATGGGACAATGGCAGAAAGATTATTTGCAACAGACAGAGCCAGTGAATCCACTTCGAATATTGGCTGTCACGGGAACCAATGGTAAAACGACCATTTCAAGGCTTGTTGCAGAGCTATTGATGTTAAGCAAACATCCATGCGCAGTGATGGGGACGACAGGGAATGGGATTTTACCTCACCTTGAAGCATCTACACATACCACGTTGGATGCATTGCATATGCAAAATCAATTGCATGCTTATGCTCAGCAGGGGGCTAAGTTTGCTGCTATTGAAGCCAGCTCCCATGGTCTTGAACAGGGGCGTCTCAATGGAACGCCAATTGAAGTTGCAGCTTACAGTAATTTAAGTCGCGATCATTTGGATTATCACAAGACTTTAGAGGCCTATGCTGAGGCAAAATCACGCTTATTTCAGTTTGAGAGTCTTAAAGTTGCAATTATCAATATCGATGATGCTTACGCAAATATCATGCTCAAAGCGGCGGAGCAAAATCGAGCAAAACCTAAAATTTTGACTTATTCCACCACTCAACCCGCGGATTACCGTGTTGAAGAGATTCAATATAGTTTAGACGGTGTTCATTTTAAATTGGTGACCAAGACCCAAAGCTATTTAGTGAATAGTCCATTACTGGGTCATTTTAATATTGAAAATGTCGTTGCGAGCTTAATCTCTGTTGAACAGGCGGGTTTAGATTTATCTCAGTTAGTCGCTTTAGTTCCTCAGCTAAAAGGCGCGCCAGGGCGTATGCAAGTGTTGCGTGATCAAGATCGTTTGTTTGTTGTGGATTATGCGCACACTCCTGATGCATTAATTCAGGTTCTTCAAACATTAAAACGTCATGTTTCACAGCAATTATGGGCTGTGTTTGGGTGCGGTGGTGATCGTGATCGCGGTAAACGACCATTAATGACACAGGCTGCTTTAGATCATGCAGATGTTGTATTACTCACCTCAGATAATCCACGTACTGAAAACCCAGAACAAATTTTTGCTGACATGAAGGCTGGAATTGAATTTTTGAACAGAGAGGTTCATGAAATTCATGATCGTCGTGAAGCGATTAAGTTTGCAGTGAAAACAGCGAAAGCAGGTGACATTGTTGTGATTGCAGGCAAAGGCCACGAAAATTATCAAGAGATTGATGGTGTCCGTCATTGGTTTGATGATGTGGTAGAAGTCCAAGCAGCCATTAAGGGTCAGCATGCGACTGAGCCAGCATCTTATCCAGCAGACTAAGGAATCATTATGCACACATCTACTACAAGTACTGCGACACTTGTCCCATGGGCTTTGTCTGATCTAGTTGCTGCTACTCAAGGGTATTGGTTGAATGATAAAAAACCGACTGGAGAAGTAAAGCGTATTTTGACAGATTCACGTCATGCGGAGTCGGGGGATGCTTTTTTAGCGCTGAAAGGTGAGCGTTTTGATGCGCATAACTTTGTTCAACAAGTGGCTGAAAAAGGCTGTCAGATTGCGATTGTTGAGCGGCCTTTAGATATTGATATTTGTCAGTTGGTGGTAACAGATACGAGATTAGCATTAGGTATACTTGGTGCATTTCGTCGCGCTCAACATGCGCAATTAAAAGTTATTGCACTGACTGGTAGTAGCGGCAAAACCACCACTAAAGAAATGCTTGGAAGTATTCTTGCTCGCAAAGCACCGACATTGATCACGCGAGGTAATCTCAATAATGATCTGGGTGTGCCTATGATGCTATTGGAGCTTCGACCAGATCATGAATATGCAGTGATGGAGCTAGGAGCAAGTCATCAAGGAGAAATTGACTATACCTCGAAGCTCGTTCAACCTCATGTTGCGGGTATTATTAATATTGGTACGGCTCATCTTGGTGAGTTCGGTGGGCGTGACGGAATTTGTAAAGCTAAATCTGAAATCTATAGTCATGTTTCAGAAACTTCGATCGTGCCAGCAGCTGATGATTATATAGACCAGATCCGTCAAAGTGTAAAAACAACAAAAACCTTAAGTTTTGGAGAAGGTGGCGATGTCTATGCTTCAGATATTCAGCTGAATCCACAAAGTGCACAATTTAAATTGCATACGCCTGTAGGTGTCCAACCCGTGGATTTACCTTTTGCTGGTGAGCATAATGTTCAAAATGCTTTGGCTGCTGCTGCATTTGCATTGTCATTAAATATCAGCTTGGATGATATTGTCACGGGTTTAGAACAAGCTGTGGGTGCAAAGGGGCGTTTGAATTTTATTGAAAAAAATGATTTTTTATTTATCGATGATACATACAATGCCAATCCGACGTCGATGCGTGCAGCGGGTGAAGTGCTTGCACAGCAAGAAGGTATTCGTGTCATGGTGATTGGGGATATTGGTGAGTTAGGTCCGACTGCTGCTCAACAACATTATTTACTCGGGCGAGATTTGGTTTCGATTCGCGGACTCAACTTTGTCGTTGCTGTTGGTGAGTTTGCACCAGCAACACAGGAAGGCGCACGTAGTACTCAGTACGGGAAAAAGTTACAAGCTTTCCTCAATCAAGAGCAAGCTCTACCATTTTTAATTAGTCTAATCGAAACACATCAACCGCAAAAAATGAGTTTCTTATTCAAAGGTTCTCGTTATACCCATATGGAAACGTTGATGGCAGATTTGATGGAGAAACTCTAAATGCTGTTATGGTTATTTGAACAACTTTCCGGCTATCACAGCTCGTTCCAAGTGGTTCGTTATTTAACATTACGTGCGCTGCTCAGTGTCTTGACAGCACTCACGATAGGCCTAGTTCTTGGTCCTGTTATGATCCGTAAGTTACAAGCTTTAAAATATGGCCAAGCGGTAAGTTCTTTCGCTCCGGAAAACCATGCCAAAAAAATGGGAACACCAACCATGGGTGGTCTCCTTATTTTGCTTTCTATTGGGATTTCAACTTTACTTTGGGCAGACCTTTCAAACCCTTATGTTTGGATTGTGCTTGGCGTGATGGTGATATTTGGTGCCGTAGGTTGGGCTGATGACTGGATTAAAATCCGTTATAAAGACAATGCAGGTTTGCCAGCACGTAAGAAGTTTTTTTGGACATCTGTCGCTTCTCTAGGTGCAGGGATATCACTCTACGTAATTGCGACTCAGCAAACTAATCCTGTACACACTGCGAATATGTTGGATTTGCTGATCCCTTTCTTTAAAGATCTTACAATTCCTTTATCGGTAATCCCTTTAGGGATCGGTTTTATCATATTCACTTATTTAGTGATTAACGGTGCGTCGAATGCTGTTAACCTGACTGACGGTTTAGATGGTCTTGCAATTATGCCAATTGTATTGGTTGCGGCGGGCCTAGGGGTGTTTGCTTATTTGGCGGGTGATGTTCGTTTTGCAAATTATTTACATATTCCCTATGTGAAATATTCATCTGAACTCGTTGTTATTTGTGCTGCAATGATAGGTGCAGGTTTAGCATTTCTTTGGTATAACGCGCATCCTGCACAAGTATTTATGGGTGATGTTGGTGCCTTGTCGCTTGGAGCGATGCTGGGAACTATTGCGGTGATGGTACGTCAGGAAATTGTATTTGCAATTATGGCGGGTGTATTTGTAGTCGAAGCAGTCTCTGTATTCTTACAAATCGGTTCGCTTCGTATGCGAAATAAACGTGTTTTCCTTATGGCGCCGTTACATCATCACTATGAAAAGAAAGGATGGCGTGAAACACAGGTGGTCATCCGTTTCTGGATTATCACAATTATGCTAGTAGTTTTAGGTCTAATGACCTTAAAATTGCGCTAAGCAAGAATCAAATGAGATCAAGTCGGCTTATGCCGACTTTTTTTCATCGCTAAAATTTTTTGGAGAAAATGATGAATCTGTTGATGTGTCCTGTTTGTCGCGAGGCATTGGCGCTTGAGGGGAAAACATGGCGCTGCAAGAGTAATCATAGTTACGATATTGCAAAGCAAGGTTATGTGAATTTGCATGTCGTACAGCATAAACATAGTAAAAATCCAGGGGATACCCCTGAGTCTGTTCAAGCTAGACGGTCGTTTTTATCAGCGGGATTTTATGCGCCATTACAGCAAGCTGTCGTTGCTAAAATCCGAGAATTACGTATTGAAAATCTTTTAGATATTGGTTGCGGTGAAGGATATTACACCAATGCAATGGAAGCTGAAGCGATACAAGTTGTGGGGGTGGATATTGCTAAAACTGCAGTTCAGGTAGCAGCAAAATTAAATCAAAATGTCACTTGGGTTGTGGGTACGGGGGCTGTGTTGCCTGTTTTAAGCGAGACCATCGATTTATGTACCAGTTTATTTAGTCCTATTCCCGAGGCGGAAATATTACGTGTATTAAAATCATCGGGGTATTTAATGGTTGTTACCCCAGGTCCACAACATTTATATAAAATGCGAGAAGCACTATTTGAAGAAGTTAAAGCACATGAGCCACATAAATTTGTAGCGCAGTTGAGCGAGCACTTTGAATTAATTGATGAAAGCTTAATCCAAGCACCATTGGTGTTAAACCAAAATGATTTAAAGTCTCTTATCGCAATGACGCCATATGCTTATAAGGCGAAGCCTGAACGGCGTGAGCAATTAGAGCAAGTTGAAAAATTTGAATTGAGTGCAGAGTTTCAGATCTATATTTTAAAAAAGAAAAGTTAAAAGAAGCCCTCTTTTAGAGGGCTTTATTTGGTTATTGAACTTGATTAATCAAATTTTCGATTGAATCTCGTTTAACTTGTGGTGTTGAATTCATATCCGGTGGTATCGACGACGTCGGAGTTAACGGTTGATCGGTATCTGGTAGATCATCAAAATCGCGATCATTCGTTGGTGCTACCACTGGGGCTGGGCGGTAAATCGGACGAGCTAAAGGTGGAGTTTTATCTTTTTGCTCATGGTTTAATGTCTGTACACGACCACGTTGTTCTCGACTTAAAGGAGCTTTTGCATTTTTATCTAAACTTACCCAAGCATATGGTGTATTGGCAAGAGACTTCTCCATAAAGTCACTCCAAATTGGAAGAGCAGCGATACCCCCATATTCACGACGACCTAGCGTAGTCGGTTGGTCGAAACCTACCCATGAAACTGCGACTAGATTGCCGTTAAAGCCAGCGAACCAAGCATCTTTTGCATCATTGGTTGTTCCTGTTTTACCTCCTAAATCACCACGACCAATTTTTAATGCTGCGCGACCAGTACCATGCTGAATTACGTCTCGTAAAATATTCGCCATATCAAATGCTGAACTGGATTTTAAAATTCGATGTGCTTGACGATATTGGCTACGCTCTTCATCGGTTAAAGTGGGTTGCTTATCCTCTAAAGACTGATTGGTAACTTCAATAATTTCGTCGTCTGGTGTTGTTGCTTCAGCAGAGGTTGTATCTTGCTTCTGAGATTTAATACATGAAATACATGCGTATTCTGGATTGGCTTGATAAATCACTTTGCCGTAAGCATCCTCAATACGGCTAATGAAGTGAGGTTGCACGCGGAAACCGCCATTGGCAATTGCGGCATAGCCTGTTGCCATTTGCACAGGGAGTACTTGAGGTGTTCCTAATGCAATCGTGTAGTTACGTGGAATCTGATCATCCTGCAAACCAAAATCCATAAACAATTGGCGAGTACGTTCTAGACCAACTGTTTGTAAAAGGCGAACAGAGACAGTATTACGTGACAAATATAAAGCGCGACGTAATGGAATCATCCCCAAATAGCGCCCATCAGAATTGCGTGGTGACCATTTACCAATGGTAATGGGGTTATCACTAACCATGGTATGCGGCGTCATACCTCGTTCAAGTGCAAGCGAGTAGACAAATGGTTTGATAATAGAGCCAGGTTGACGCCAACCTTGCAGCGCACGGTTAAATTTCGATTGATAAAAATTATATCCACCAACGATCGCGACAATTGAGCCATCATTTGGGTTAAGTGCAATTAACTGACCTTGTACACGAGGCACCTGTACCAAGGACCACATACTACGATTTTGATTTGGACGTAGACGAACAATATCTTTGACTTTTACAATTTGTGAAGCATTGCTAGGTGCACCACCCACACTATTGGCATTGCGATAGCGTCTCGCCCAAGACATGCCAGACCAAGGAACAGTGACTGATGAACCATCTTGTAAAGTTGCTTCAAAAGAATTACTTAAAACTTTAGTGACTTCAGCAGGGTAGGTGTTTGCAAATGGTACAAAGTCTTTTAAGGGTTTGTCATGGGCTTCTGGGCCACGCCATCCATGACGACGGTCATAACTTTCTAAACCAACACGAACTGCTTCTTCGGCAAAGGCTTGACGATTGTAATCAATAGTGGTGTAAACCTTATATCCTGAATCGATCGCGAGATCGCCGAATTTTTTGACGAGTTCCGAACGAACCATTTCACCGACATAAGGGAATTTATTGTTAATACCGCGATCAGGCATGTCCAAAGCGATAGGCTCTGATACAGCATCTTCATATTCAATTTGGCTGATATAACCCAACTGTAGCATACGACCTAAAATCCAATTGCGACGTTCTAACGCACGTTCAGGATTGGCCACAGGATTATACTTAGAGGGTGCTTTAGGTAATCCTGCAATCATTGCCATTTGGGCAATTGAAAGATCGTCTAAATTCTTGTTGTAATAAATTTTTGCTGCTGCGGCGATGCCATAAGCATTTTTACCGAGGAAAATTTTATTGACGTAGAGAGTTAGAATTTCTTCTTTTGATAATTTTTGTTCGATTTTACGTGCTAAGAAAATTTCGGTGAGTTTGCGCTTGAGAGTTCGTTCTGGTGTTAAATAATAGTTTTTAGCCACCTGCATGGTAATTGTAGAACCACCAGTTTGAATGTCAGAACCCGTGATCGATTCACTGACTGCACGTCCTAAACTTTTAAAACTAATACCGCTATGCTCAAAAAAAGAAGAGTCTTCTGCAGCTAAAAAAGCATGAATAAAATCTTGTGGGATTTGCTCATAATCAACTGGAACAGAAAGTTTGCCACCATATTCTGCGATTAATTGGTTATCTGCTGTATAAACTTGCAGCGGTTTTAATAATGGAGCCTTCTTAAAAGCAGTCATCTCTGGCAAAGATGGTGCAATATAGAGATACATTCCATAAAAGCCCATTGGAATTGTGACTAAGATAATGATAATCAGCAAAAAAAAAGGGTGAATCTGTCCACAACAAGATAGCTTTTTCATAACAAGTAAGTTTTAATAGGTGCTAAAGGCAAACTAATAGAAGGTCAGTATAGCTTCTCATTTAACAGAATGTTAGTTGAGTTATTATATCCGCAAAAAAATTAGACCAAGTGTAGTTAGTTTGTATTGTGCTGTTGTTGGGGACAAAAAAATAATAGGAATTGCATTGTGCTTAGACTATATCGTAAGCCAAATAAGGGGTTAGTGGGGGTAGATGTTAGTTCGACCTCTGTTAAGCTATTAGAGCTATCAGTTAAAAACGGTCGCTATTGGGTTGAAAGTTACGGGTTAAGTCCATTGGTTGATGGGAGTGTTGTTGAAAAAAACATCCTCAATCAGGATAACGTGGCTGATGCTTTAGAGCGCGCGATTAATATTGCAAATCCGCAATCGACGAATGCTGCTTTTGCGGTACCTACATCTATGGTGATTCACAAGGTCATCGAGATGGATGCCGACATGAGCGATGATGAGCGTGAAGTTCAGATTCGTATGGATGCTGAGCAATATATCCCATTCCCACTTGACGAAGTCAGTTTAGACTTTGAAGTGCTTCCTGAGCGATTAAACAATCCAAACAGAGTGAACGTTCTACTCGTTGCGACACGTACTGAAAACGTGGACTCTCGTATTGAAGTATTGGATTTGGTCGGCCTTACCCCAAAAGTTGCCGATGTTGAAAGCTATGCACTGGAACGTAGTTTTGAAGTCTTTGCAGATACATTGCCGATTGGTGCAAATCTTGTTGGCGTTCTTGATATTGGTCATACCATGACGACTTTATCAGTCATGCAAAATGGCAAAATTATTTACACGCGCGAACAAGTGTTTGGCGGTAAGCAATTGACTCAAGATGTGCAAAATCGTTATGGCTTATCTTATGATGAAGCTGGGCGTGCTAAAAAAGACAACACCTTACCAGATGACTTTGAAACAGAAGTTTTAATGCCATTCCTTGATGCAGTGATTCAACAAGCAGCGCGTTCATTACAGTTCTTTTTCTCTTCTTCTCAATTTAACGAGATTGATCATATTTTATTGGCGGGTGGTAATGCCAATATCCCAGGTCTTGCAAAAATGATGCAACAAAAATTGGGATATCGCGTCACTATTGCTAATCCATTTTTACAAATGGGCTTTTCTCCTCAAATCGACCTGAAAAAAATAGAAAATGATGCACCATCATTATTGGTGGCGTGTGGCTTGGCATTGAGGAGTTTTGATTAATGGCTAAAATTAATTTACTCCCTTGGCGCGAAGAGCTAAGAGAACAGCGAAAAAAGCAATTTGTTTATATCTGTATCGCAGTGGTATTACTTGCGATTTTATCGGTTTTAGCAGCTTGGTTCTTCTTGAATCATAAATTGCAAGACCAAGAACAAGCAAACCAACTTATTGTAAGCACCAATCAAAGTTTAGACGTTCAATTAAAATCCTTGGAAGGATTGCAAGAACGTCGAAATGCAGTGATTGAGCGGATGAAACTGATTCAAGGTCTTGAAGGTCAACGACCTGTTACTGTGCGTTTAGTAGATGAATTGGTACGTGTTGTTCCTGAAACGGTGTATCTGACGAAATTTACCCGTACTGGTAATAAATTTACCATCGAAGGTAAAGCTGAAAGCCCGAATGCGGTAGCAGAGTTATTACGTGGTTTAGAAGCTTCCCAGTGGTACCGAAATGCATTTATGAATTCATTCTTGGCTGCGCCAGAAGTGAAGGAAAAAGCACCAAGTTCGGTAATCCCTCGAGTTGAAGAGTCATACGGTACATTTATCGTGACTGTCGACTTGGGTGCAATTGCTCAACCGACATCAGATATGGACGCGAATAATGTGGGAGGTGCACCATGAGTCGTAATGATTTAAATGATTTTGATTCAGACGTCACTGCACCTAAAAAGAAGTCCATGACTGTTGAAAAGTTCTTTCAGCAATTTAATACTTTGGACTCCAATAACTACGGTAGTTGGCCACTGTCTGTAAAAATTACCTGTTGGATTTTTATTTTCCTATTTGTTTGTGCTATTGGTTACTTTTTGGTGATTAAACCAAAACTTGAATCCATTGATCTTGCTAAAGCACAAGAGGTAAATTTACTGACAGAGTTTAAAGAAAAGGATTCTAAGCTCCGTAATTTGCAGCAATACCAAGCACAGTTGCAACAAATGGAAATGAATTTCAATGAGCAATTACAACAATTGCCAAAAGAAACAGAAATTCCAAGTTTAGTTGAGGACATCAACTTAACAGGTGTGAATTCAGGACTCAAATTTAAAAATATCCGTCTCGAAAATGAAGTGGCTCAAGAATTCTTCATTGAGCAGCCAATTTCGATAGAAACGACAGGTGATTATCATTCATTTGGGCGTTTTGTGAGTGGAATTGCGTCTTTACCGCGTATCGTGACTTTGCATGATTTTGTGATTACAGCGACGCCAAGTACAGATAAAAAATCTGATATTCCACTGATCAATTATTCATTAAAAGCCAAAACATATCGTTATGTTGCATCGACTGAAGATACGGTAGGTTCAGCGGTTGTTCCACCAGCTGATATGCCAGCAGGAGGACAATAATGAAATCATTTAAGCTTTTGTGCGGATTAGTTATTGCAGCGACTATGGTGGGATGTGATTCGCGTATTGATGCGGTCAATCAAGAAATGGCGAATATTCGTAGCCAACCACCTTTACCGATAGAACCGGCACCTGTATTTAATCCAGTTCCAAATTTTCTTTACTCGGCGCATCAACTTCGAAGTCCATTCTTGCCAAACTCATTGGCAACAGAGCTAAGAATCATGTCGGGTAAACGTGTTTATCCTAATTTTAATCGTCAACCACAGCCTTTAGAAAGCTATGCATTGGAAACGTTAAACTTTAAAGGAAGTTTAAAACGTAACAATGGACAGATTCTCGCTTTGATTCAAACCCCTGATGGTGAGATTGAGCGTGTGCAACGTGGTAATTACATGGGGATGAACCAAGGGCGCATCGTGAAGATAACGCCGACTCAAATCGATCTGATTGAAATTGTTTCAGATGGTCGAGATGGTTATATCGAAAGACCAAGAAGCTTAGTGTTGCTTGGGCCTGTTGGTTAAGACGAGTTAAGGAATAACAATGAAAAAGAGTATGCAAAATTTTTGGGGTGGGGATCGACAGTATATGAACCGTTTTCTTCGTCAATTCGCTATGACCACTGTTTCTATAGCTGTTATGCAGGCAGCGGCGGCTAAAACTACGATGACCAATATTGTGCCTTTGCAGGTGCCAGGTCAAGGAACAGAAATCCGTGTCATGTTTAACGGATTACCTCCACAGCCACAGTCATATCAATTGGAAAATCCATCTCGACTCGTTTTGGATTTTATGCAGGCAGGTCAAACACTGGCGAATACTAAAATACCTGTGTCGACCACTGAAGCAAACTCAGTTGAAGTCATTTCTAATGATCAGCGTTCACGGTTAACTGTCAATTTAACGCAGAAAGGTAGCTACACGACACGTGTTGAAGGCAATACCTTTATTTTAAAAATAAATAATCCGAACTCTGCGAAAGTGGCAACACCAGCGGCGCCAGTGGTTACACAAGCCAAAGCAGCAGAACCAACGACTAAACCAAGTGTTTTAAAGCCAGTCATACGTCCTAATCTGACGAATAACGTTACACCTGTTGCGGCTACAGCTGTGGCAACGACACCTGTAACTCCAACACCTGTGATTCCTGTTGCAGCACAGCAGGTATTGAAACCAACTGCACCAACGCCTACTGTGTTAAGACCTGCCGCTCCACCTACATCAGTGGTTAGTCAGCAAGTTGCAGCACCTGTACCACCTCCAGTAGCTCCTGTTTATCAGCAGCCTGTTGCGTATACAGCGCCAGCACCTGTCGCTTATCAAGCAGTAGAACAAGGACTACAAGAAATTGGTTTTGAGCGCGGTAGTGCAGGTGAGGGACAAGTTGTACTGAATTTAAAAACAGCAGATACACCAGTGGATGTACAACAGCAAGGTAGCAAAGTTGTGGTGCGTTTCCTCGGTAACAAAATTCCATCGCATTTGGTGCGCCGTTTAAACGTTAATGATTTTGCGACGCCTGTCTCTACAGTAGACGCTTATAATGATAAGTCGAATGGTGTAATTTCCATTCAGTCGAGTGGTAGCTTCGAATATATGGCTTATCAAACAGATGGTAAGTTAACGATCAGTCTAAAACGCCCAGAAGAGAAAAAAGGCTTAAGCAGCCAAAATCGTACACCGAAATATACAGGTAATAAGATTTCTCTCGACTTCCAAGACATTGAAGTGCGCCGCGTATTACAATTGTTGGCTGATTTTACCGGCATTAATATGGTGACTTCGGATTCAGTTCAAGGGAATATTACATTACGCTTAAAAGATGTGCCTTGGGATCAAGCGCTTGATATTGTAATGAAAACCAAGAACTTGGATAAGCGTCGCAACGGAAACGTGATTTGGATTGCACCTGTTCCAGAATTGATTAAAGCCGAAGAAGAAGAGGCGAAAGCCATTGCACAAAGTGTGAAATTGGCACCATTGCAAACCGAATATATTCAATTGAGCTATGCCAAAGTTGAAGATATTGAAAAGTTGATTACTGAAGGTCGTAACAGTCGTTCTTCTAATGGTAATAATACAAACTCAACAACTGACCCATTGGGGGACAGTGTCGGGTCATTATTAAGTCCACGTGGTACAGTTTCAATTGATCCACGTACCAATACATTGATCATTAATGATACAGTCCAAAAAATTGATCAAATTCGCAAGATGATTGATTTACTGGATGTTTCTGTAAAACAAGTCATGATCGAAGCTCGTATTGTACGTGCGACAACAGATTTCACTAAAGAAATGGGTGTGAAATGGGGGGTAGTATCGAAAGGTGTTGCAACCAATAATGATCTTTTGGTTGGTGGTAGTGATCAAACGCTGTGGGATTTAAAATCACCAAGTGAGGATGGTCGTTATAATATTCAACGTCCTGATAACTTAAATGTGGATTTAGGTGTGGCTGGGGCTGCAGGTAAAATTGCATTTGGTTTAATCAATATGTCTGATTTTATGCTGGACCTTGAGTTGTCGGCACTACAAGCTGATGGCTACGGTGAAGTTATTTCTACACCAAAAGTTCTCACTGCTGATAAGCAGCAAGCGAAAGTTGCTTCGGGTCAGGAAATTCCTTACCAAACCACTGAAACTGCAGGTGGTGCTGCAACGGCGACGACTTCCTTTAAAGAAGCATTGTTAAGCTTAGAGGTAACGCCAAGTATTACACCTGATGGTAAAATTCAAATGAAATTGAATATTACCAGTGATTCACCAGCAGGTTATGCACAGAATGGTGAAATCATTTTGAATAAAAATCAAATTGATACCAATGTGCTTGTGAACAACGGTGAAACTGTGGTGTTAGGTGGTATTTTCGAGCAAGAAACGATTTTTAACCAAACCAAGGTGCCTTTCTTTGGTGATATTCCTGCTGTTGGTCGTCTATTCCGTAAAGACAGTAAAACAGAGAATAAGCGTGAGTTATTAATCTTTGTGACACCAAGAATTGTTAATGACAGGCAAACTAGAAACAATTAATATAGTTTCAATGAAAGCAATTCAATAGGTGACTCCTTGCCAAGCAAAGAGTTTGAAACCCTACCGAATATTTATTTGGTAGGGCCCATGGGAGCTGGTAAAACAACCGTTGGTCGACATCTTGCAGATTTACTTCATCGAGAGTTTCTTGATAGTGATCATGAGATAGAAAGAAAAACTGGGGCGACCATCCCATGGATTTTTGAGAAAGAGGGTGAACAGGGATTCAGACATCGTGAATCACTGGTAATTGATGATTTAACATCAAAACAAAATTTAGTTGTTGCGACGGGTGGCGGTGCAGTTACTCAGTCGATTAATCGATCTTATCTAAAAGATCGAGGTATTGTGATTTATCTTTATACTCCCGTAGAAATACAACTTCAAAGAACCTACCGTGATAAAAATCGACCTTTATTACAAGTCGAAAATCCTGAACAGAAATTACGTGAATTATTGAATATTCGTGATCCGCTGTATCGTGAAGTTGCACATCATATTATTGAAACGAATCAAGGTGCTGCGCGTGATTTGGCACAACGTATTCTTAATGTGATTGTCGCAAAAGAATTGAATTAAATTTGTTTTATTGGCTTATAACATCATGCAAACCTTATTCGTTGAACTCGGTGAACGCCGTTATCCTATTTTCATTGGTAGTGATTTAGATCCGCAACAATTACTTGAACCCTATATTCATGGGCAACAGGTCATGATTGTCACCAATGAAACGGTTAAACCGTTGTATTTAGATCACTATGTATCAGCTGTGGAAGGTTTAGGTAAAAAAGTTGGGACATGTGTTCTACCTGATGGTGAATGTTATAAAAATATTGAACATTTGAATTTAATTTTTGATGCCTTGCTTGAGGCAGGATTTAACCGCGATTGTACAGTGCTTGCCTTGGGTGGAGGGGTGATTGGCGACATGGCTGGATTTGCATCAGCTTGTTTCCAACGCGGAGTGTATTTTATTCAAGTCCCGACCACGCTGCTATCGCAAGTCGATTCGAGCGTTGGCGGTAAAACTGGAATCAACCACTCATTAGGCAAAAACATGATTGGTGCATTCCAGCAGCCACAGGTCGTACTTGCGGATATGGCGCAACTTAAAACATTGCCTGAGCGTGAGTTATCAGCAGGTTTGGCTGAAGTCATTAAGTATGCCCTATTAGGAGATGTTGATTTTCTTGCATGGCTTGAGGAAAACATGGATGGTCTCGTTGCACAACATCCAGAATTACTTGCTGAAGCAGTGTACCGCTCTTGTGCACACAAAGCGCGAATTGTGGCCAATGACGAGAAAGAACAGGGTGAGCGTGCATTACTGAATTTAGGTCATACTTTTGGACATGCGATTGAATCTTATCTGGGGTATGGTGAGTGGTTACATGGTGAGGCTGTGGCGACGGGAATGGTGATGGCGGCAGATTTATCTTATTTAATGGGGTGGATCACAGAAGCTGACCTTGAACGTACAAAAATTATCATTCAACGTGCGAAATTACCGATAAAATGTCCTCAAATTCCACTTGATGAATTTTTGGCATATATGTCTCATGACAAAAAAGTCCTGAACGGTCAATTACGTTTAGTGCTCTTGAAGTCGCTAGGGCAAGCAGTAATTACCAAAGAGTTTGATGTGGAATTAATGAAACAAGCGATTTTACGTAATCAAGCATAATCTTAGGTTTTCTCATGACGGTACGCCACTCATCCCCACGCACAGCGCAACAATATATTTGGTTGATCGGTGGCATACTGTTTTTAGTCGCATCTTTTGTATTCTGGATTTTGACAGATAGCAAAGAGTTGGTTGCTCAGTCTAAGCAACTTGAAGAAACTCAAGTTCAGATTCAACCAGAAAAGGTGGCAGCAACAAATTATTTGGGTGGGCTGACTGATCAAGTGCGACCTTTAGAATTAACTGCGCGTAAAGTTGCTTCAGGAAACCATTTGCCTGAATTTAGAGGCACAAAGTTTATTCAAGACAATAAAAATAATTATTTTATCGAACTATTTCGCGTTACCAATGAAGATGTAATTAAAAGTTTTCTTAATAAGCAAACTGATCGTAAATCATACATTTATTTTCGTTTGAGTGGTGAAGACCAAGTCGAACAGTACATTTTGGGTTATGGGCTGTTTATGGGGGAAGGTGCTGCTAAGACAACTTTAAATGGATTGGATTTAAAGTTACCACCTTCTGTGGCGCCTAAAGTTGCTGGCTTTAATCAGTTTGTGGGTCAAGTCAATGACATGGGATCTGAAGAACTGACAACTGCAAAATTATACGAAGTTAAATTACGACCTGCGGCTGTGCCATTGATTGATGAGTCCTTGCTGGTTCGTCCTAAGCCAACCCCTGTGGTTGATCCTGCTAAGGCAACAACTAATGTGACTATTACAAGAAAAGATCAGTCAGGAAATGTGGTTGATGTGAGACGTTCGCAATCGAATGTTGACCCTATTTCGAGCGATAATTCAAAGAATAATACGGATAAACGGAATCAAGAGGCTCAAATTAGTGATCCATTTAATTAAAATGGTATAAAATGGCGCAAAATTAAACGAAAGCATAATAAATTTGCACATCATTGGTGCGATAAAGTGGTTCTAATTTGGTGCCTTTTCGGTTAATAATGACAAAATAATTGAAATAAAACGCTTGCACGGAATAAATAAATATTGGCATAGATTTTGCTTTATTGGTGCACTGATTAAGTAAATTGTCCCTATTTTGGAGCGAAGACCTTAATTTAGTGTGCGATTTAGTCAAATTGATCTGCTTTAAATGGGTGCAAATCGTCTCGTACATTTGTGAAATTAAATCAGAAAAGACGTTCAATAACGAAAGACATACAGAATCATGTCTTTGTTTTATAAAGAAATCGTATTTGAAGAATAGATAAGTTTTGCCCAATGAGGGCCATGTTGAAGAAGGGTACGCTATGCACATGCCATCGCCTAATACTGTAGCTCCCGCTAAAGGTCTATACCAACCGGATGAGTTTAAAGATAACTGTGGTTTCGGATTAATCGCCCATATGCAAGGTGATGCGAGTCATGACTTGGTCAAGACCGCGATTCATAGTTTAAGTTGTATGACGCACCGCGGTGGTATTGCTGCAGATGGTAAGACGGGTGATGGATGTGGTCTACTGTTGGCTATGCCTAAGCAATTCTTCCGTGAAGAAGCAAAACGTTTAAGTGATATTACACTCAGTGAAATTTTTGCAGTAGGTACAGTTTTTCTTAGCCTAGATCCTGCAATTGCTGCACATGCAAAACAAGTGCTGACTAAAGAAATTGAATCAGAAGGTTTGCGTGTAATTGCATGGCGCTTAGTGCCAACCAATAATGAAGCATTAGGCTCAATTGCGATGCAGTCTTTGCCAGCATTTGAACAAGTAATTGTTAACTGTCCAATGGGTGTTGAAGAAGTTGAGTTTAACCGTAAGTTATTCTTGGCTCGACGTCGTGCTGAACAAAAATTAAGTCAAGATAGTTCATTCTACGTTACAACACTTTGTTCAACTGTGATCTCTTATAAAGGCTTAATGATGCCTGAAGCGATTGCAGATTTTTATACAGATTTGGCTGATCCACGTTTGGAATCTCACATTGTGGTGTTCCATCAGCGTTTCTCAACCAATACATTGCCACGTTGGCCATTGGCACAACCTTTCCGTTACTTAGCGCACAATGGTGAAATTAATACCATTACAGCAAACCGTAACTGGGCGATGGCACGTACACCAAAGTTTGAAAACCCGCTCTTGCCAGGTTTAACTGAGCTTAACCCAATCGTAAACCGTACTGGCTCTGACTCTTCAAGTTTAGACAACATGCTCGAGATCTTGGTTGGTGGAGGTATGGACTTATTCCGTGCACTACGCATGCTCGTTCCACCAGCATGGCAAAACGTTGAAACTTTAGATGCTGATTTACGTGCATTCTATGAGTTCAACTCTAAACATATGGAAGCATGGGATGGGCCAGCAGGTCTTGTGATTCAAGATGGTCGTCATGCGATTTGTATGCTTGACCGTAATGGCTTACGTCCTGCACGTTGGGTAATTACTAAGAATGGTTACATCACACTTGCATCAGAAATTGGTGTCTGGGGTTATGAACCAGAAGACGTAGTATCTAAAGGTCGTGTTGGACCAGGTCAGATCTTAGTCATTGACACTTTCACTGGTAAATTGCTGGATACTAAAGACGTCAGTAATCATCTGAAAAAAATGCGTCCTTATCGTCAATGGTTGCGTGAAAATTCAGTGCGTATCCAAGGCAGCCCAGAGCTAGAAGAATATCTATGTGATCAAGGCTTAAAAGGCGATGCTTTAAAAGCAGCTCAAAAAATGTTTATGGTGACATTTGAAGAGCGAGATCAGTTATTACGTCCAATCGCTGAAAGTGGTCAAGAAGCAGTAGGTTCGATGGGCGATGATACGCCGATGGCAGTATTGTCTCGTCAAGTACGCCATGTAACAGATTACTTCCGTCAACAGTTTGCTCAAGTAACTAACCCACCAATCGATCCATTACGTGAATCGATCGTAATGTCTTTAGAAACATGTTTGGGTCGTGAACAAAATGTATTTGAACAAGGTCCAGAGCATGCGGATCGATTAATTATTTCAAGTCCTGTACTGTCAAACTCTAAAATGCATCAAATTCGCACTTTAGGTCGTAAGGGCTACGAGATTGCAGATATTGATCTAAACTATGCAGAGACTGAAGGTCTAGAAGCCGCGATTACACGTATTTGTGAAGAAGCAGCGCAAGCAATTCGTGATGGCAAAACCCTATTGGTGATTTCTGATAAGAAAATCCGTGAAGGGTTCTTACCAGCGAATGCAGCCATGGTAACGGGTGCTATCCATCATTACCTCATCCATGCAGGTTTACGTACAGATGCAAACATTATTGTTGAAACAGCTTTAGCGCGTGATCCACACCAGTTTGCCGTAATGCTTGGCTTTGGCGCAACAGCAATTTACCCATATCTTGCATATGACGTCATTAATGATTTAATTGCGAAAGGTGAGTTGTTAGGTGATCCGATTCATGCACAAGCGAATTTCCGTAAAGGGATTGAAAAAGGATTGTTGAAAGTCCTTTCAAAAATGGGTATTTCGACCGTTGCTTCATATCGCGGTGGGCAGTTATTTGAGGCTGTTGGTTTATCTGAAGAAGTTGTTAATAAATGCTTCACAGGTGTTCCAAGCCGTATTAAAGGTGCGACTTTTGTTGATCTTGAAAATGATTTGAAAAAATTAGCAGAAACCGCTTGGAAATCACGTAAGCCAATTGAGCAAGGTGGTTTACTGAAATTTGTATTTGATAAGGAATATCACGCTTTTAATCCTGATGTAATTAATGCTCTACATAAATCTGTACGTTCTGGGAAATATGAAGATTTCAAAGAATATGCTGAGCTTGTAAATAATCGTCCAGTGGCAACCATTCGTGATTTATTTAAACTCAAAACAGAAAATTCAATTCCACTGGATCAAGTTGAATCTGTAGAAGCGATTCTTCCGCGTTTTGACTCTGCAGGGATGTCTTTAGGGGCATTATCACCAGAAGCACATGAAGCGATTGCCATTGCAATGAATACAATTGGTGGTCGTTCGAACTCAGGAGAGGGTGGTGAAGATCCAGCGCGTTACGGCACAATCCGGAACTCAAAAATCAAACAAATCGCATCAGGTCGTTTTGGTGTAACGCCTGCTTACTTAACTTCTGCAGAAGTACTGCAAATTAAAGTGGCACAAGGTGCAAAACCGGGTGAAGGTGGTCAGTTGCCAGGTGGTAAAGTGAATGGCTTAATTGCACGTTTACGCTACTCTGTACCGGGTGTGACATTAATTTCTCCACCACCGCACCACGATATTTATTCAATCGAAGATTTATCGCAGTTAATTTTTGATTTAAAACAAGTTAACCCTCAAGCGATGGTCTCTGTAAAACTGGTATCTGAGCCAGGTGTGGGTACGATTGCTGCGGGTGTTGCAAAAGCCTATGCTGACTTTATTACCATCTCTGGTTATGACGGTGGTACAGCAGCATCGCCATTGTCTTCGATTCATCATGCGGGTTCGCCATGGGAGCTTGGTCTTTCTGAAGCGCATCAAGCCCTTCGTGTAAATGATTTGCGTGGTAAAGTTCGCGTTCAAACGGATGGTGGTTTAAAAACGGGTCTAGATGTCGTGAAAGCAGCTATTTTAGGTGCGGAAAGCTTCGGTTTTGGTTCTACACCAATGATTGCGTTGGGTTGTAAATACCTCCGTATCTGCCACTTAAATAACTGTGCGACTGGTGTAGCGACTCAGCAAGATCATTTGCGTCAAGAGCACTATATCGGCGAACCACAAATGCTCATTAACTTCTTCACCTTTATTGCTGAAGAAACACGTGAGTGGTTGGCTGCATTAGGTGTATCAAGTTTGAAAGACTTGATTGGTCGTACCGATTTACTAGAAATGCTACCTGGTGAAACAGATAAGCATGCTCACCTAGATTTAAGTGCTTTACTTGAATCACATCCAGCTGCTGAAGGCAAAGCTCAATATTGCGAAGTCGAAGGAAATGCACCATTTGATAAAGGTGTTTTGGCTGAGTCTATGATCGCAGAAATATTGCCTGCGATTGAAGCTGGTACAGGTGGTGAATACAGTTTTAGCATTGGTAACTGTGACCGTTCTATTGGGGCACGTGTTTCAGGTGAGATCGCTCGTCGCTATGGTAATTTAAGTATGGAAGCACACCCTGTTAAAGTGAATTTGACAGGTACTGCTGGACAATCACTTGGTGTATGGAATGCGGGTGGTCTGCATATCAAGCTTGAGGGTGATGCGAATGACTATGTGGGTAAAGGTATGGCGGGTGGTCGTATCTCAATTTTCCCACCGAAGGGTTCTCCATTCCAAACACAAGAAACAGCGATCATTGGTAACACATGTTTATATGGTGCAACAGGCGGTAAATTATTTGCTGCAGGTACAGCTGGTGAACGTTTTGCTGTTCGTAACTCAGGTGCGTTCGCGGTGATTGAGGGTGCTGGCGATCACTGTTGTGAATATATGACAGGTGGTATTGTGACGGTACTGGGTAAAGTTGGTCATAACTTCGGTGCAGGTATGACAGGTGGTTTTGCTTATGTACTTGATTTAGATAATGACTTTGTTGATCATTATAACCACGAGTTGATCGAGCTTAATCGTATTTCGACCGAATCAATGGAAGAACATAAAGAGTTCTTAAGCCGCATTTTAGATGAGCATATTAAGGAAACTGGTAGTGCTTGGGCGTACAAGATCCGTAACGAGTTTGATTTCTACAGCCGTAAATTCTGGTTGGTGAAGCCGAAAGCTGCAAACTTGCAGACTTTATTAAAAACAACTCAAGCTGATCCTCAATAATTCCACTACTGTAGATATATAGGCAGATGCAGCTGAACTAACAACAGACTGCATCTACCCACGGAGAGAGACATGGCAGAACGCCTTAATAATGACTTTCAATTCCTGGATGTCGCACGCCAAGATCCAGAGAAAAAAGATCTCAACGTCCGCAAAGCTGAGTTTGTGGAAATTTATAAACCTTTTACAGCCGAAGTTGCTAAAAACCAAACACATCGTTGTTTAGGTTGCGGTAACCCTTACTGTGAATGGAAATGTCCAGTACATAACTATATTCCAAACTGGTTAAAACTGATTGCTGAAGGTCGTATTTTTCAAGCAGCAGAGCTTTGCCACCAAACCAATACACTACCGGAGGTGTGTGGTCGAGTTTGTCCTCAAGACCGTTTGTGTGAAGGTGCATGTACACTAAATGATGGGTTTGGTGCGGTGACCATTGGAAATGCTGAAAAGTATATTAATGATACGGCATTTGCATTGGGCTGGCGTCCTGACATGTCTCATGTCAAATGGACAGATAAAAAAGTCGCGATTATTGGTGCAGGCCCTGCAGGTCTAGGTTGTGCGGACATTTTGGTGCGCAATGGTGTTAAACCTGTCGTATTTGATAAGCGCCCAGAAATTGGTGGTTTGCTGACCTTTGGTATTCCTGAATTTAAGATGGAAAAGGACGTGATGAAACGTCGTCGTGAAATCTTTACAGGCATGGGGATTGAATTCCGTTTAAATACAGAAATTGGCACAGACATCACTATTGATCAATTGCTTGCTGATTATGACGCTGTCTTCATGGGTATGGGAACATACACATACATGAAAGGTGGTTTCGCAGGTGAAGATTTGGAAGGTGTTTATGATGCGCTTGATTTCTTAATTGCCAATGTGAATCGTTGCCAAGGTTGGGAGAAAGATCCTTCAGAATTTATCAGTGTGGAAGGTAAGAAAGTTATTGTACTCGGTGGCGGTGATACTGCTATGGACTGTAACCGTACTTCAATCCGCCAAGGTGCAGCATCTGTCACTTGTGCATACCGCCGCGATGAAGAAAACATGCCAGGTTCACGCCGTGAAGTTAAAAATGCGCGAGAAGAAGGTGTTGAATTTCAGTTCAATCGTCAGCCGATCGAAATCGTGGGTGAGAATGGAAAGGTCACAGGTGTTAAATTTGTGACGACTCAACTCAGTGAGCCTGATAGTCGTGGTCGTCGCAGTCCTGAACCGATCCCAGGTTCAGAGGAAATCTTACCTGCTGATGCAGTGCTGTTGGCCTTTGGTTTCCGTACAAGCCCTGCAGAATGGTTTAATGATGTAAGTATTAATTTAGATGGTTCAGGTCGTGTCGTTGCTCCTGAGCAGCAACAATACAAGTTCCAAACTTCTAATCCGAAAATCTTTGCCGGTGGAGATATGGTGCGTGGTTCTGACTTGGTCGTAACTGCGATTTGGGAAGGACGTCAAGCTGCTGAAGGTATTTTAGATTATCTTGATGTTTAAACGAGAACACGTCTTACAAAAAATCCTACTTCGGTAGGATTTTTCATTTATATGCATGACTTGTTTGACAATCACTTGTTGAATATTCGAAAGTATCCAATTTAAGAACTATCTTAAGAATCATGTAATTAAATTAAAAAAGAGAATGGAGTTGTAATTGAATTTGCGACTTTATTGGCAAAAAATATAATTTATTTGTCTGTGTGGTTATTTTTGCAATATTAAATCTGATTTATTCTGACAGTATGAGTAAGAAATGCTATATCCATATAGGCTCTAAAATGACAACTACACAAATCGCCAAAGATAAATCTTATTTAAATCGTCCAAAAGCGATTGGGATTACCGTACGACGTTTAAATTATAATCCTAAAGCCATTCGACGCCATTTTTTCGCGAATTCTCCAGTCATGTCACATTTGTTGACAGCACTTTCTTCTACCTTTCCAATTGGTGAACAATTTTTTGTTCATAGTGTTCGTAATGTACGAGATAAAGTGAAAGATGAAAAATTACAAGCGCAGATTGCAGCCTTTATTGGTCAAGAGGCGATGCATTCAAAAGCACATGCGGAATTTAATGACGCTTGGCGCCGTGATGATTATCAACTTGATAACTTTCAAGCATGGTTAGCGCGACGCGATGAATTTATTCGTACTACCCATCCAAAATTGCAGTTAGCAATTACCTGTGCTTTTGAGCATTTTACAGCGTTATTGGGTGGTTATATTCTTCGTCATCCTGAAGTGCTGTCGACCTTAGATGAAGATGCAACTAAGCTTTGGGTGTGGCATGCAATTGAGGAAATCGAGCATCGAGCAGTTGCATTTGATGTCTACCAAGCGGTATATAAAGATACCAAAGTGCGCCGCAATATTATGCGTAGCGTAACCACAGGTTTTGCGAGTCTTACATTTTATTCAGCAACTCGATTATTTTGGCAAGATCGTCGAAAAAGCTTACCGAAGGTCAGTGGAAACTTATATGGTATTTACTTAATTTCTAAAATGATGATCGAGCTAATTCCAGAATATTTATCATATTACAAAGAAGATTTTCATCCTTCTGAAATTGACTATACGGATATCGTGAATCATTGGAAGGCAAAATTAGCTGAAGAATATCAAGTGGAAGGCTTCCAAGAGCATCCCCAACCTGTACTATATAGCTAACAAAAAAACCTAGCGAAAGCTAGGTTTTTTATTACTTAGATGAGTCTTGATTAAACTGACGCATTCTTCTTTGGCGCTGCCAAGGGAGAGGGCGGTCTAGTGCTTCGGGAACATCACCTGATGTAGAGCGTAAACGTAAATGTAATGCAGCTTGTGCAATTAAATTTGCCGATACAGGCGCCGTAATAAAGGCAAGTAATGTAATCAGTAGTTCAGCAAACCCTAAGCGACTATGAAAGGCTGAATAAATCATAGCTGCTATTAAAAAACTACCTAAGCCTAATGTGCTCGACTTTGTAGGGGCATGCAGACGCATGAATAGGTCAGGCAATTTCACCATTCCAATTCCACCTACAAGTGTAAAAAAGGCACCATTGATCAGGAAGAAGGAAACTAAGATTTCCATAATCAGCTGAATATTCATAGTTTTCTCCTAGTCCACCACATGGCCTGTCGTAAAATAGCGAGCTAATGCTGCTGTCGATACGAAACCGAGCATGGCTACCAATAGTGCACCTTCAAATAAAGAGGTGCTAGCCCAATAAATTCCTAGAACCACAACTAAACACGTAGCATTCAGAAATAAAGTATCTAATGCAAGTAGTCGATCAACCATTGAAGGACCGATTACAAGACGGATTAGACAGAGCAACATTGAAATCGTAATTCCAATTAAGCTAATTCCCAATACATAAGGAAGAATGATCATTGAGAATCTCCTTGCTGTTTTACATGGAAAATTGCGATGAGAGGCGCTTCGTAGCGCTGTTTGATTTCTAAAATATCAGCCTCTGGATTGTCTGTATTAATCGAGTGAACAAGAATATCTCCACGTTCTTGGTCGATTCCAGCACTGACTGTACCAGGAGTAGTCGTAATGATCATTGCCAGTAAACTGTTTACTTGGTCATGATCCGTATCTAGAGGTACCCGATACCACTTAGGGTGTAGACGATCAGTAGGTCCTAGGACTTGTTTAGCAACACGAATATTACTGATGATAATGTCCCATAACACAACAAAAACCAGTTTAACTGCTAAATCCCAATGAATATTGGGTGTACGAACGATAAAAGGTTGTACTAGCTTAGGAATGACTAAACCAATAAGAATAGCAACCAATATATCAAACAATGCTGCGCTGTTAGCCAACATCAGCCAACTGATAGCCACGATAACTGAAACAAAAGGATGTGGCATGATTCGATCAAATAGAGAGCTCTTTTGTATCATTTACTGCTCCATCGGTTGAAGCTTAGATTGGGCTTCTTCAGGTTGTCGCTGGTTCAATTCTTGTTCTTTGATTTGACGGCGCTTGAACTCTGAGATGTGTTCGCCCTCAAGTGATTTTTCACTTATAACATGTGGAATATAATGTGCATTTGGGTCTGCAAACTCTCCGCCGTATTTTGTTTCTGGAAGATAATTGGGATCAAATGGTTGTACACTAATTACTTCACCACGTTCATCCATTTTTAAAACAGCAGTAATATATTGTTCTGAATCATTTAACTGATTTGCAGTTTGTTGAATATACTGTGTGACTGGATGAGCAAATATCACATAAGCGATTAAACTTATAATAAAGACAAAAATTGTGGTTTCATTACGTGGAGGTGCCTTGCTTGGTAACTTTTGATATTCATGATAAGACTCTTGATTAGGGTCATTTTCTGGTACAGTTGAACGCCATAAAATAACGAATCCTAAACGAGTGAAAGCTATGATACTAAGCAAGCTCACAATCAGAATGACAATAATAATGAGCAATTGATAGCTAGATACAGAGGCCGCTTGAAGGATAAATACTTTTCCAAAGAATCCACTGAAGGGTGGAAGCCCTGCCATCATGAGTGCAATAATGAAGAAGCAAATCGAAACTAGCGTCTGCTGTTTCATGATTGGTGCGATTTTTAGATGATCTTTGAATGCACCACGCTGCGAAGTAATCCAACCGCATAGCAAGTAGAATGCAGCGGCAATAATCGTACTATGCACGAGGTAATATAGCGCTGCAGCCCAAGCATCTGCAGTCATCAGAGAAAGGGCGATTGCAATCGTTCCTATAGACGATAGGATCATGAAACCAACAAAACGACGCATTCGCTCTGCACCAATCGCACCAATTACACCATAAATAGTCGTAATTAAACCAATTGGAAGCAGCCAAGTGCTGAGAATTTCTCGCGAAAGCTCATCGGTGAATACGGTTCCATTCACACGTAAAATGGCATAGATACCCACTTTGGTCATGATGGTGAATAGTGCGGCTACAGGGGTCGTGGCGACGGCATAAGTTTTAGGTAGCCATAGTCCGACAGGGAGGATTGCAGCCTTGATACCAAAGACTACAAACAGCATTAATCCGCCTGCAACTGCCATATTGTACTGATCACCTTCAAGTGTACGTACAATTCGACCCACATCAGCCATATTCAGGCTACCAGTATTACCATAAATCATCCCTAAGCCAATCAAAAAGAATGCAGACGCTAATAGGTTGATCGTTACATAGTGAATACCAAGTTGGAAACGTGCTTTGCCTTGACCATGTAGAAGCAATACATATGAAGCCATCAACAGCACTTCAAAGAAAACAAACAAGTTAAATAAGTCGCCTGTTAGAAATGCACCACATAATCCCATGAGTAAAAAATGGCTCATTGCATGGAAATAGCGTCCACGTTCATCCCATTCTTTACTTGCAAACCAAATAATTGGTGTCGCAAGAGCATAGGTGAGCACGAGCATAAAGGCTGCCAAACGATCTAGTACAAGTACAATGCCAAAAGGAGCTGACCACTCGCTTAAACTATACACATAGATCTGACCAGAGTTTGCCTGAATTAAGTAAATGATTGCAGTCGCTAAACCAAGAAAAACCGATGTTAAACTGATTCCACGACGCCAAGGTTGACGCCAGTCATGCGCTAAAGATCCTGAACCTGGATTACCCAATAGCACTAAAATAAATGCAGTAAATGTCGGAATTAAAATACTTAAAATTGGCGAGTGAGTGAGCCATAAATCATAAAAATTCATCATTAAGGCTCATCCTCTCTTGGGTCTGTATTAATTATTTCTTCTTTAGAGTCAACATGATCAGTACCCGATTCATAACGACTTCTCAATGCTAGTTGCACGATAAAAGCAGTTGTGGCAAAACCGATTACAATTGCCGTTAATACAAGTGCTTGAGGTAATGGATCTGTAACTTGAGTGGCATTGGTTAAAATCGCAGGTAAATTTAATTGAATCCGCCCCATTGCGAAGAGAAATAAATTGACTGCATACCCTATCATGGCCAAGCCTAGTACTACAGGGAAAGTGCGGGCACGTAAAATCAGATAAATACCAGTGGCAACCAATAATCCAATAGCGGAGGCGAGTAAAAATTCTAAACTAATCATTCTTTACTCCTTCGGTACAGGGCCGGTGATGCTTGAGTTGCGTGAGTCGCCTAAAACGGAAATCATGAGCATTGTTGCACCAACGACTGTGACATAGACACCAACATCAAATGCTGCAGCAGATGGCAAATGCATTTTTCCGAGAATGATCGGCTCTACATAAATATGAGCACTGGTCAGGAATGGTCGACCCCAGAACCACGCAGCGACCCCAGTCAGACCAGCAATAGTTAAGCCAGTACCAATCCAAATTTCATAAAGGCGCCCAGACTTTGCTCGTAAGAGTTGTTCAGTGTGATCTTGACCTAGTGCAATGTACTGAATCACAAGCGCCATTGATGTAATGAGACCTGCGATAAAGCCACCCCCTGGAAGATTATGTCCGCGTAAGAAAATATATAAGCTGACGACTAAGGCAATCGGAAGGACCCAAGATGCGGTCATTCGGAACATCAACGGTGATGGATTAAAGCGATAGGTTAAGCCTTGTGTAATGGTCGTACCATGAGCACGCATTCCATCCATTAAACACAGTGTCCCAATCGCAGCAATACCCAGTACTGTGATTTCACCAAAGGTATCAAATCCACGGAAATCGACTAAAATTACGTTCACAATATTTGAACCACCACCGAGCGGTAGAGATTGTTGAACAAAGAACCATGAGATTGAATTGTGATCACGCGTTAGAATCATCCAAGTGATCCAACCGATACCTAGGCCTCCGATGATTGCAATCACCGCATCTCTCCAACGACGAGTGCGTGAAGATTCATAAGGCGTAAGTTGTGGTAAGAGGGACAGACTCATCAGAAGTAAAACAGTTGTGACAACATCGACTGTGATTTGTGTGAGTGCCAGGTCTGGTGCTGACATCGTAACAAAGACCATCGTCACGACAAGACCGATTGCTCCACTGATAAGAACGGCTTTAATGCGTTCATGGTGAAACCAAAGCATCATCCAGCACGCTGAAAACAGTAATAACCAAAGCACGATTGCAACCAATGGTGCATGCGTCAGTTCGCGTGTACCTGCATAAATACCTTGACCAATGAGAGGCATGGAGACTAAAGCAACAGCAAAAATTAATATCCACAATAAATAGTTTTGTAGAGAACCTGTTTCTGTTGCTCTTTTTAATTTTCGCGAATTTAAGAGCAAATGTTTGAGAAAGAGATCAAACAGGACTTTACCTTGAAGTTTGCCAAGTATTGGATCAAGGTCAATGTCACGAATTCTACTGTTCTTCGCAAGACTAAAATAAAAAATAATACCGCCAATCAATGCAATCGCACTCATCAATAAAGGCACGTTAAAGCTGTGCCAGATTGCTAGATGTACGCCTTCAAAAGCTGGAAGGTTGGTGCTTGCTCGTGCACCAGCATTGACGATATCGCCTACTAAGAGCGCTGGTAATAGACCCACTGCAATACATAATGTAGCTAATAAAATTGCAGGTGCACGCATACCAATTGGTGGTTCATGCGCATCTTTATTTGGAATCGCTTTGCCTAAATCACCATCAAAAAATACGCCATGAACTAAACGAACAGAATACGCGACAGCAAACAGACCTGCGAGTGTTGCAATAATTGCTGCGAAGATACCTACACCACCCGAGAGATTCGCTAATAGTTCAGTAAAGAACATTTCTTTGGATAAGAATCCATTGGTCAGTGGTACACCAGCCATTGAGGCTGCTGTGATCATGGTTAAAGTCGCTGTAAATGGAAGTAACTGCCATACCCCACTGAGTTTTCGTAAATCACGTGTACCTGTTTCATGGTCGATAATACCAGCGATCATGAATAATGCTGCTTTAAAGGTCGCATGGTTAATGATATGAAAAATAGCTGCAGCCACAGCGAGTGGTGAACCAATCCCAAGTAAGCAAACGATCAAGCCTAAATGACTAATGGTGGAGTAGGCAAGCAAACCTTTCAGATCTTCCTTAAAAATGGCAAAGAACGCGGCCATACATAAGGTAAATAAACCAATGAATGTGACGAGGTTATGATACAAAGCAGAACCAACAAAGATCGGCATTAAGCGCGCCAGTAAGAAAATTCCGGCTTTCACCATTGTCGCTGAATGCAAATAAGCTGACACGGGTGTCGGCGCAGCCATCGCATTTGGCAACCAAAAATGGAAAGGGAATTGAGCACTTTTGGTGAATGCACCTAAAAGAATAAGGAGCAAGGCTGGCACAAATAAATGACTCGATTGAATCTGCGCCGTCATATTGAGGATTTGATCAATTTGATATGTGCCAGTGATTTGACCTAAGAGAATAAAACCACCGAGCATGGCTAAACCACCCATACCCGTGATGGTTAAGGCCATTCTTGAGCCACGCTGTGCTGCTTCGTAGTTACTCCAATAACCCACTAAAAGAAATGACGAAATACTGGTCATTTCCCAAAAGACAAGAAGAATAAGTAAATTATTAGAAAGTGAAATGCCGAGCATGGCGGCCATGAACAGCATCAGTAAGAAATATAGCTTACTTAGAGAGTTTTTATGATTTAAATAATAATAAGCATAAATATAAATGAGCGTCCCAATCCCTGTAATAAGGAGGGAGAAGATCAAGCCTAATGCATCAAGTCTAAAGCTTAAGTCGATACCAAACTGTGGTAACCATGACCAATGTTCAGAGAGGACTTGACCTTGAAAGACGTCTTTGGCTTGAGTCAGCAACAAGATAAAACTTGTTAAGCTGACTCCAATTGCCCCTAATGCTGTCGCCCCGCGAGAGATTTTTTGCAGCCAGAGGACAAGAAAAGTGCCAAGTATTAATGGTAACAATATAATAATCGGTAGCACACTCGTATCCATAGAGTTGTAGGTCGGAACCTATGATGAGTTTTATCTTTCAAAAGCTTGAGGATGGCAAAGAGTCATCCAACTACTTAAACTTTGAAAGCCGAACGAATTTTAAAAACAAAAACAAGTTGTGTTGCGCAACTTGGAAAGCTAATGCAAAGAAATAGACATTTTTTGATTAAAAAATGAATGAGTAGATTTTATTACATGTATAAAATTACATCAAACTTTTTAGCTACACAATTCAGAATTATAGCGAAAAAAAGCTTAAATTTCTGTTTAAATTGAGTGAGTCATACCCGATTAACTCATCTATTTCCAATCAATTAGGGTGATGAAATACTCGATAAGTCACCAGCTTGGAGATACTCAATGAAGCGCTGTTTTTCTGACACTGATAAATTTTTGAAGTGTTCAAACAAACGCAAGCCATCAAGCGTATCAGTAGGTCGATTCACTTCAGAGATTTGGTCATCTTGTAAATCATTAGCCATGAGTTGAGCAAATAGTTCATCGTATTGTTCCCTGATTTGGTTTTGGTCTATTTCAACAATTTTTCGATTTTCTAATTTAAAATGTTGTACATCTACGTCATTGTTTAAAATCAATTCAGAGCATGCAGATGCGATAATTTGAATTTGCGGGAATGCTTCATGCAAACGGCTGAGTACGTTTTGCACAAAATCTTCATCCACTTGAGCATCAATATTGTCAATTAATAGAATGCCTTCGCCATCAAGGCATGGGTCAATACTATGAGGATTCAGGAGACAAAGTCGTCTGACAATATCACCCACTAAACACAACCATTGACGATACGAATTAGATAATTGCGAAAAAGGAATTTCTTGACCATTTTGCACCAGCATCAATTGGATCTTGGGCGTGTATTCAATATAAATGTCACTGATCGATGGGAATAATGTATGGATGGCTTTCTTGAGTGCTTTGAGTGATGGTAGTTGCATCTCTGCTTCAAGATTTAATAATTTTGCAACTAAATCCTCTTGGTCATGATGAGAAGATAATTTTTGTTTGGTTTGAATTTTTTGAAAAACTTGTGCTAATCGTGCATTTTCAATGTCACTAATTTCACGAAACCATTCGAAGAACCGAGCAAAGGTTGTATAAGGGAGTGCTGCAAGTTCATAGGCTGCGTGCGTTTGTAATACAGCAGGATTATTTTTGCTTAGCAAATTCACTTCGTTGATAAAACGATCAGAAGGATAGTAGGCCACCATAGGCATGCCTTGAGCAGGATCTTGTTTGATCGCTTGTTGATAAAGATGAACGAGTGCTTCTAATTGAGTCGTTAGTGCTTTACTATGACCTACACCTTTACTGGTTAATGTTTTATAGAGTTGCCATTCGCACAAACCCTCTTCATTATGTTGCACAGTCGCAGCCTGTTCAATAGATCCAATATCAGTGGGATATTGAACACAAATATCTATTTTGGCTTGAATGTGTTTGTGCTTAATATCAGAATCAAGCATGACTACACCAGCGGTTCTTAAATCTTTGGCACGTGCAGCAAACCACGTTAAAGCTTGATAAATATTTTTAATAATCGCAGTTTTACCAGAGGCCTGATCACCTAAAATAATAGATATTGGTCGTTGAGTTGGATCAAATTTAATTTTTATATCTGAAAAATGATAACAGTGACGTAACTGAATAGATTGAACTTTCATATTTTGCCTGCAACTTATCGTAGGGGATTATGCTGTTGCTTTCGTTTTAATCGTGGATTTAAGTTTGAGTTGTTGTATTAAATCATAAATATGATGAATATTTAAGCTGCTTTTTGCTCGTGTGCATGCAACATAAAGTAAACGTAATTCTTCATCGCTAATTTTATGTTCTAGTCCATTAATTTTAAATTGGTAATCATCTTCTAAATGCACACGATTCCACTCTAAACCTTTGGCTTTATGAGCGGTTGAGATTACATAGTCCGCTTGTTCAATGGGTGTGATTTTGGCAAGTGCTCGTTTAAGTGGGTCTGTACCATGTTCATCGACCAATTTAACCAAAGGCTTGATGTCACTACCATCATTTGTTTCACAATATTCATGCACATCATGCCAAGAGTTGAACCAAGCTAACTCTGGAACGTCCGTTACTCTTTTACCTTGTTTAAGTAAGCTTGCAGCATCAACAAAGCGATTTAATTTCGCATGATCGGCTTGTAGGCTCACTTTGTCTCCTTGAACTAACCCTGAGAGTAAAAGTTCCATCGCGCGTGCGTTAGTACGGCACAAAATCGCATCTCGCATTTTGGTATGAGGCTTGTTGACGACTTTTGATTGGAGTTCGGGGTTGCCAATCAATGGAACAGTCTCATTGAGTGCGCCTAATAAGTGATTAGCAACTTCAGCGATATCATCACCAAAACGGAATGAAGTGGTTAGGCGCGATTCGGGTAAAGGCATTTGTTGCATCGCATTGACTGCCCCACGCCATGCATAAATTTGTTGATGTGCATCGCCGACATAGATGACTTGCGTACTTTTTTGCTTGAGTAAAATCCCCAGCATCAGGGGGTCAGCATCCTGTGCTTCATCAAACAATACATAGTCTGCGGGTATAAAAGGATCTGATAAAGCCCATAATTTGAGATAGATATCATGTCCAATGCCAGCCTGATGATTAGGGTCGATTGATTCTAACCAACGACGTTCGACTGCAGGATAAAGGTGTTGCTGCAATACCGCAATATCGTCAGCATGTAGCCAACTTGGTGCTTGAATATGGCGGGGTGCAGGATATTGCGAGCTTGTTGAACAGAAATAACTAACAGCATTTGCAACTAAGCCCGCCAAACGACTAGGCATAAGCGCATATTTTTCGTAACGCCCCCCCATGAGTCGGCGTAATGTGATGGGTTGCAAACGGTATTCTTTGGCAATAAAGCTCGGGCTCAAGCGTGGGAGTCTAAGTTTATCTGTCACTCCACGTGGAACGCTTCGAAATGCTAAAGAGTGGAATGTACGACAATCCACGCGCTGATGAAATTTTTGTTGAGCCTCGCTGGCAATCGCTTTGTTAAAGGCAAGATACATACCGCGACGCTGTTGCATCGCATCACTGACTAATTTAAGCGTTGTTGTTTTACCTGTACCTGCATAGGCAATCACTTTGAAGGATTGACCAGATTGCGCTTGTTGAATCGCAATTTCTTGTTCTAAGGTAGGTTTGACAATGACAGACACAGGTTGATAGATCTTCAATGGTTTTAAAAATGATCAGTGAGTATAGCAAGAATTTACAAAGGGGAGAGTTCAATCTTCTTCTTTTTGGATGGGGAGTCTTCGGCGACTTAAAAAGCCGAGTTAAATAAAAAAGCCATGTTTGAACATGGCTTTATAAGAGTAAATTAATGCGTACGATTCGCTTTTTCAACAAGTCCTGACAGACCCTGACGTCGTGCAAGCTCATTTAAAACGAGTTGAATATCAAGATCGAAGTAACCCAGCATGACTATGGTATGGAACCAAACATCAGCAACTTCATAAATTAAATCATTTTGGTGATCCAGCGTCGCTTCTTGTTTGAAATCTTTAGCAGCAATTATCGTTTCAAAACTTTCTTCACCAATTTTTTCTAATATTTTATTAAGACCCTTATGATAAAGCTTTGCCACATAAGAAGAGTCAGGATCTGCAGATTTACGTTCTGCCATCATTTGACCAAGATAATGTAAGACATCGACTTGCTCAGCTTGAGCTGTTGATGCATTCATCACTTTACTATGCGCATTCTCAGACTTTTCGCCATAAATTTGGTTCGGATCTTTCAATTGAGCATCTACAATTTCCCATCCGTTTGATGTTAAGCGGCGATAAAAACATGATTCACGTCCTGTATGGCAAGCAATGCCACCATGTTGCTCAATTTGAAGAACGATCACATCAGCATCACAATCTAAACGAATTTCATGCACAGTTTGGAAGTGACCTGATTCTTCGCCTTTATGCCACAATTTGCTGCGTGAACGAGAGTAGTAAACAGCTTGATTTTTTTCTGCTGTAAGTGCCAAAGACTCACGATTCATCCAAGCCACCATCAACACTCGACCTGTTTGATGATGCTGAGCAATGGCAGGGATTAAACCTTGTTCGTTAAATTTTACTTCATCGAGCCATTGCGTATTGTTCATAAGGATTTCACCAGAATTAAATGAGACACTACAAAATTGTAGGTCATTAGTTTAAGCGAATAAATCTTTGTAGGGGAGAGTAGAAATTAATTTATTTAAGATCTTGCATATATTCTTCAAAGTTTTGCTTATGGATCATTTCTAAGAATGCATCCCCTAATCGTTGACTTTCAGCTACAGACTGTTTCCAAAGCTCGATTCGCTTTTTTTGACCAAGCCCTTTCAGCGTAAAATCTTTACGATCAGGAAGACGTCCTAAAGGAAGTGATCTTAAATAAGACTCAGAGGGTGAAATCAATACGGTTCGTGCTTGATATTCAGCATTAGATCTACGTTTTTTGAGGAACTTATCGAACCAACCTGGTGTTATTTGATCTGTAAAATGAGGGTAGAGGACAATCCCATGACTCGGTAAAGGTAGATCAATATGATAATCGATTAGCCCGCCATCACGATAAGCAGCGACATCTGCACCTTCGATATTTCTGACCGCCGGCATCACAAATGGAATGGATGCTGATGCCATTAACCAATCTTCTAAATTTTTTTCCGTCAACGCATAATCAAGGTGTTCGAACTCATTTGTGATGAGTGAAAGTCGTGAAGCGTTGTGTGGTTGGGCAATTGTACGTTGCATAAAGTGCCCAATTTTAGCTCTCGAAAAAGTATTGAGACCGATAATGCCAGCGATTGCACGGGCAAGCATAAGAGGATGATCACTTTGAAATTTTTTCGATGACTTTACTGCCAAAATAGCCAGATGGTAGTCGGGATGATCAATAATTTGATTGGATTTACCTTGAAGGAGGGCTTTAAGCATGCCGCGACAGACGTCTCCAACTTCAATAATATTCATCTTAGGTCGAAATTCAAGATGGGTATATAAGTCTGCTAATTTGGATGTGCCTGCTTGTGCACCATGCGCTGCAATACTTGCAAAACGCCAACTCCCAATGGATGAGCCAATTAGAGTCCGCTTTTTGGGTGCTTGAGCAAAGAACTCACCAAAAACAGCTTGGTCCAATCCTTGAATTCCAATACCTTTGGGACCACCTGCTGCTCCAGGAACAAAATCAACCGCACTGGCTTGTAGACCTTGTTCTTGAATGATCTGTTTTGCTTTATAACCTACATGAATATTCAAGCAAGGTTGAGTGGTCTTGAGGATATGTGTCATAAGCAATTCAGCGACTAAAACCTATTGAAGTAGTAAGTTTTGACATGAGATAGTGAACTTATTTCACCATACGCCACATAGCAATGAAGGATGCCAACACAATTAAAATCATGGAGATGAACCATGGTGCAATCACAGCGATTGAGAGCAAAATTGCGATTACACTTCCGAAAATCCAACTACGCTTTTGCTGATGTTCCATTTGCAAGCGCAGCGTTTGAAGTTCATTCAATTGTTTAGCATGCCATGCTGACTGATTTTTTAAACCGTTAAGACTGTCAATCAGTAAAGTTGGTAAATCCTGAGCACCTAATAATAAGTCGGGAATTTTTTGTCCTAATTCTTTAATATTTTTTTGAGGATTCATTTGGGCTTTAACCCAATCCGTTAGAATTGGCTTTGCTAACTTCCAAATATCTAATTCAGGATAAAGGTCTGTACCTAAGCCTTCAACATGTACTAAGGTTTTAAGCAATAACATCAGTTGTGGTGGAATTTCTAGATGAAAACGTCGAGCGATGTCCATCACTTGGATCAATATGCCTGCGAAATCTAACTCATGCATCGGTTTCGAAACCATAGGTCCTACTGTACGACGCATTTCACGTGCTAAAGCATCTTGATCCGTGCCTGGTGGAATCCAACCTGCTTGATGCACAATCTGAATCAATTGCATGAAATCACTGTTCATGACTGCTAGCAACATACGTGCTATCGTCATTTGATCGTGCTTGGAAAGCTCGCCCATGATGGCGCAATCGAGCGCAATAAATCTTGGATTTTGCGGATTAATCGTTTCTACGAAAACATTACCCGGATGCATATCTGCATGGAAAAAATTATCGCGAAACACTTGAGTAAAGAAGATTGTTAAGCCTTTTTCTGCTAAGTCGGCACGATTCATTCCTAAACGATCAAAGGTCGCAGTATCTGAGATAGGCACACCAGTGATACGCTCTGCCACCATTACATCCGGACTATCCATATACACTTCAGGCACATACATCATACTTGAGCCAGTAAAATAATGGCGCATACGTCGTGTATTTTCGGCTTCAAGAGTCAAGTCGAGTTCATTTAAAATGATTTGACGATAATCTTGAATAATTTCTGATAGATGTAAAGCACGGGCAGCTTCTAGCCTTTTTTCTAAATAGTGACCAAGCCATTCTAAAATTTCAAAATCTTGAATAATTTGAGCACGTATATTCGGGCGAGTTACTTTCACGACAACTTCACGACCATCGTGAAGAGCAGCGGTATGTACTTGAGCAATTGAAGCAGCAGCTAGCGGCTTATCATCGAAGCGCGTAAATAATGTGGAAACATCTGCTTTAAGCGAATCTTGAATTCTTTGCTTAGCCACTCCAAAATCGAAAGGTTTAACACGATCTTGTAATAACACCAATTGTTGTAATATTTCTGGTGGAATTAGATCGCGACGCGTAGAGAGGAGCTGCCCTAATTTAATTGCGAGTGGCCCCATTTCTTCTAAAGCTTCTTTAAGCTTTAAAGGATTTTTACGTTCTCGACTAGAAAGTGCAGCAGGATGCAAACGTATAAGATTCAGCAGGGGGCGAACCTTTGCAGGAATATCTTCCGCAGGAACCAACGTGTCGAGTCTATAGTGCGCAGCTATACGCCAAAGTTCGATTAAACGTCTAATGTGCGGAATCATATATGCAATTACCTGAAATCTACGAAGGGTTAAATTTTGATTTTAAAAGCTGAATTTTTGCTTCTAGTCGATCAATATCTTGATTAAGCTGGCGAGTTCCATGGAGAAGATCGTCCATTTGCCAACGTGGTGCGAATAGTCCGGTATCTTCTTTTAAAAAGTCTTCCGCAAAAAAAAGATGAGATTGAAGTGACTTAATTAAATGTTGTGGTGCTAATTGAACCTTGCCGATTTGACTTGCAAGATTAGGTCCGATCCAATCACTCAACTGTGAAGCGAGATCTGGCTCAGCATTTTGTATAATTTTTTGAATGTCTTGCAGAAGGCGATAGTCACCTTGAACGGGAATATTGCCAATGTCATCTGCTAGAAATAGTTTGCACAGGTCGACCACATTATTAACATGCAATGTGGAATCTGCTTCAGTAATCGTGTGAGCTTGCTCCCAAGGCCGCTGTTCGAAAATAGAGGGTTGAGTGCTATGACCTGTTATTGTTGGTTCTAAACGAATTTTATTTTCATCAAAAAACACATCAACAGAAAGTTGTGGTGTATCAATCACAACACGAAGCATTTTCCCTTGTAATTGGTTAAATTGGATACGAGTAATCGCATCCAAATTAATCCAATGATGTATGGTTTTTTCAACTGCACCCAGTGCTAAGATTGACCACATGACGAAGTGCTACCTGCGGTTAGAGTTTAAAACCACGGTGAACTGCAACAATACCACCTGTTAAATTGTGATAATCGCAGTTTTGGAAGCCCGCATTTTCCATCATGCTTTTCAATGTGCGTTGGTCTGGGTGCATACGAATTGATTCAGCAAGATATTTATAGCTTTCAGCATCATTTGCCACAATTTTACCCATGATTGGTAAAGCAGTGAATGAGTACAAATCATAGAGTTTTGAGAAAGGCTCAAAGACTGGTTTTGAAAACTCTAATACAAGTAAGCGACCACCTGGTTTAAGTACACGATACATTGCTGCAAGCGCTGCATCTTTGTCTGTTACATTGCGCAGACCAAAACTGATGGTGAGTAAATCAAAACTGTTATCTTCGAAAGGCTCGAGGGTTTCAGCATTCGCCAGTACAAAATCAACGTTGGTACAACCCGCGTCGATCAGACGGTCGCGACCTACATTCAGCATGGATTCATTAATATCAGATAATACAACATGCCCAGTAGGACCAACTTCACGGCTAAATACTTTCGCTAAATCACCAGTACCACCAGCGATATCTAAAACGCGTTGCCCACGGCGAACGCCAGACATATTAATGGCAAAACGTTTCCACAAACGATGAATACCAAATGACATTAAGTCATTCATGATGTCGTATTTCGCGGCAACTGAATGGAAAACTTCAGCGACTTTTTGCGCTTTCTCTTCAGAATTTACGGTTTTATAACCGAAGTGTGTCGTTGGTCCAACGTTTCCAGTATTCGCACCACGTGGCAAATTATATTTCGGTACTGAAGAATGTACTGGCGTATCTGTCAGTTGCTCTTGTAGCGATTGTTGCTGGCCTTGAGGTGCGCCAGTTGGTAATGGATCTGTTAAAAAAGGACTCACGTTGTCTTTATTATTTGCCGGCTCAACCCGAGCATGAGGCTGTTGATTTTCATTAGACATTCGAGTCACTCCTGAACACAAATAATATTAAATCTGAATTAAACTGCATAATGACAGATTCTTCAGTTTTTTTCAGTCTAGATTATGCAATTGATATGAATAATATACAGAATTAAAGCGAAGTTTCATCCATGAAATGAGAAGATGTTCTTTTATTTTCGATATTCTGACCAGACGCTTTTACGCTTTTTCGGCTGATCAGAATCTTGGCTGATGAATTTTAATTAAGCGATTTGGAAGGGATTTTCTTTCCCTGAGTGTACATTATTTACAATGATTCGCTCTTTTTCAGTAAAATTCCGAATGAAGGTCGCAGCCGATTTCATTGGTTTCATAGCGACAAAGCCTTCACCAATAAAGTCATACATCAGCTCAAAATTATATTTGCTTGCTGCACCTTTACACATTTTAAACGCTGTGTGCATGATGAATGAACGCATGTATTTGTCCAGACTCAGACCGAGCTCATCCAACAGATTGAGTTGTTCATGGCGCGCTTGCTCTTGATCTAAAGCCACTAAAGTTTCACGCATCATTTCATCAGTAATGGGTTGGTCTTTTGGATAATGTTGGAGTAAATACTGTGCAACTTGTTCATCCAATTGCATCGCCAAGACTGCTAGTCCTACAGATTTTAACCCAGTTTTAATGGCATTTTCTGGAATGATTTTTTCAGCTTTGTGTGCGTATTTTAGTAAACGTTCGATTTGCAATGCTAGGTCATCAAATTCTGGGCCACCATAAAGACGGTTAATAAAATATTGAGCCATCGGCTTATTTTTGTCTTCAGCGAATAACTCAGCATGTGTGTGAAGTATGCGCTGTTTTAGCCAATTTTGAGCATCATTTAACCTTTGTTTAAGTGCCGGATCCTGATGATAATTGAGTTGTTTGTATTGTTCTAAAAGTTGATCTAATGCAGCAAGTTTGGACATGTTCTAGCTCAATTAAAAGGACTGAAAAAAGCATAATAGGTTGGATTGCGCTCGACTATGACTGTTGAAATCTAAAATAAAACCTTTCAGGTCAGTCATGGATGAAAAGACAATTGCAATAAATTGTACCTGAAGATTTAAGTTGATACTGTTCCTTGAGTATACTGTCGAAAATACAATAATTTTGAGTGGGCTATGTCTGAACCAAAACAACAATCTGATAAAAATACTGATCAACCCGAAGATAAGAACAAAACGTTTGATGCAGATCAGATCAATTTGGACTTAATTGAAGCACAATATGCACTCAAAGATACACGCGGTAAGAAAAATGCCAAAAGCTTAGTGGTGCTGGTAAGTGGCATTGAGTTAGCAGGTAAAGGAGAATCGGTTAAGCAATTAAGAGAATGGGTTGATCCACGATATTTGAAAGTCAAAGCTGACCCTCCTCATCTTATTCAGCCAAATATCCCATATTGGCAACCTTATGCACGTTATATTCCTGCTGAAGGGCAAATGATCGTCATGTTTGGGAATTGGTATAGTGATCTCTTAGCCACATCCTTACATGTTTCGAAACCATTTGATGAAACCATGTTCGAAAATTATTTGCAGCAAATGCAAAGTTTTGAGCAGGATTTAAAAAATAATCACGTTGATGTCGTGAAAGTTTGGTTTGATTTATCGTGGAAATCATTACAGAAGCGTTTAGATAAAATTGAACCTTCGGAGCAGCGTTGGCATAAATTGCATGGGCTAGATTGGCGCAATAAAAAACAATATGAAAATGTTCAACGATTGCGTCAAAAATTTACCCAAGACTGGGTCATTATCGATTGTGAAGATGAAGTATGTCGTGATCAGCAATTCGCAGAAGTTGTATTAACGCGACTGAAAGATTTGTCAAATCATCCTCAAAAAATGCGCCAAAAATGGCATCAAGCGGATATCCCAGAAGTTTTAACGTCCCCCAATGAAGCAGCACTTGAAAAAGATCAGTATAAGGCTGAACTCAAGAAACTGACCAAGAAGGTCGCTGAAGCATTACGCGCAGAAGGACAAAAAACGGTGATCGTTTTTGAGGGGATGGATGCCGCAGGTAAAGGTGGTGCGATCAAGCGTATTGTGAAAAAGCTCGATCCAAGAGAATATGGAATTTATAACATTTCTGCGCCCGAAAAGTATGAATTGGCGCGGCCTTATCTCTGGCGTTTTTGGAATAAACTGCTTGAAGATGAAAAAATCTCGATTTTCGATCGTTCTTGGTACGGTCGTGTATTGGTGGAAAGAGTTGAAGGTTTTGCAACGGATGTAGAGTGGAAACGTGCATATGATGAGATTAATCGCTTTGAAAAAGATCTAGTAGATACGCAAACAGTCGTTATTAAGTTTTGGTTGGCCATCAGTCAAGAAGAGCAAGCCAATCGTTTCAAAGCACGAGAGGAAACACCGCATAAGCGTTTTAAAATTACGGCTGAAGATTGGCGTAATCGCAAACGTTGGGATGATTATTTATTGGCTGCAGCAGACATGCTCCATCGAACAAATACCGAAGATGCGCCGTGGTATATCATTGCTACCAATGATAAATATACTGCACGCCTTGAAATTTTGAAGGCAATTTTGAAACAATTAAAAGTAGATGTGTAGAACTGGTGAGAGATATAAATAAAGCCCTTATAGGGCTTTATTTATACGTATAAGGTTTTATGTGTTAAGCGTATTTCACAACATTTGCTTGTTGTTTTTGTTGAATGCTTTTGGCAAGTTTATAGCTTTCTTCAACATGAGCCTCAGCCACTTTTTTCATGACAATATAACCCAAGCTAGCTGCAATAATTGAACCGCCCAATGGAATAAACTTAGTCACTTGCTTGGTCAACACTTTGGCTGCCATATTGTTTAGCGAAGCTTTAGCGGCAGTACGAGCCACGACTAGACCAGAAAACTCGAAACCGCGTTTGCGTAGTTCGTTCCAATGGATTTTTTTGGTTTGAGGATCAAAAACGCTGATTTGTTCAGGAGCTAAGCCAAAGCGAGCATTAATTTCTGGAATTAAAATTGACAACATACCTACGTCAATCACAACATCTAAAAAGGGCACAGGAATGACAGCAACACCTGCTGAAACATAAGAGCGTTTTTTGACGAGATCAAGACATTCATCTCGAATTTGTTCTAAATTTAAATTTGGGTCGATTGTTTCTGGAATTTTATCAATTTTCATTTATTTATCACCTAATCAAAGTCTATGGTTCTCGATCCATCACATGATGAACATAGCGCGAGATGAAAGTTTTATTAAAGTCATAAAGTAAAAGTGACATAGTCAGATTAAGATGTATAGTAATTTATCTTTATGATTTTGTTCACACAACTTCATAACGTGTTCGTTGTATGGTGAAAGGGACCTTATGGGAATTCATGTAATTCAAAGTCAGCGCATTGAAGTTTTGGTACAAGGCATCATCACAACTCAAAAGCGTCCCACGAACAACCCATTTGCAGTCCTACAGCAACAACATTTTGTGGTGCCTTCTGCGGCAATGCAAGAGTGGTTAACCCAACGGTTATCTGAGCACCAAGGCATCAGTGCAAATACATTTTTCCATCAACGTATTCGTGGCTTTCAATGGTATGCCTACCAGCAAATTTTGAGTGACAAAGATAAAGTACGTAAAGCGAATATTCCACGTCTGATTATGAAGTGGCGTATTTTCCAAGCACTCAAACCTTTTATACAGCGTGCGCATAATCAGCTTGAGGTTGAACATCCTTTATTCCCATTAATCACACGTATCTATGACAGCGCAGCAGGTATTGAACAGTCAAATGAACAATATCGAAAAAAAATGAGCATGTTGTATTGGGTGTCTGATCAAGTGTCAAAATTGTTCAGCAATTACATGATTTATCGAGCAGATTGTCGTCGAGCATGTGAATATGATTGTCGTTGTCCTGAAAATTGGATTCAGGTATGGGGGCGTAATGAAGCACTCAATATTGAACAACAATTACAATATTTAAATGATCAAGATTCCAGTTTTAAATTTACGCAGGCACAACAATTAGAGGCTTGGCAACGTTGGTTATGGCTCAATATTTTTCATGAAGACTTTGTTGAAATGCAAAGTATTGATCATGATTTTTGGGCTGTACTTCGTGATGAACAGCAACAGAAAATAGCCCTCAAAAAACTACCACAGCAACTGATCGTTTTTACACTCTTGGATTTACCACCAAGTCAATTACAGTTTTTGCGCCGGTTGGGTCAGTACATTGATGTGTTGATTTTGCATTACAATCCCTCACAAGAATATTGGGCGGATAGTGTCGATCCGAATTGGAAAAAACAATATGACTTAAAGCTTAAAGAGCGATATATCGAAAAGTTTCAGCAAAAGCATCAAAGAAAACCAGCTGATAATGAAGTTGAGCAGTTTTTTGAGAATTTTAGTCTGAGCTTTAATGGGCTGGCACGTGAGTCCAGACATCCCTTATTAACACGAATGGGCAAGCAGGCACGTGATCACTTTTCTCTGCTGTCTAACCTTTCCTCGGGTGATGAGGGGCAATGGATAGATGCTTTTGTGGATGAAGCACCGCAGCATTTACTGAGCCAATTGCAATCAGATATTTTACATTTGGTTGAACCTCAAGCTCAAAGTTATGTATTAGATCCAGCAGACGATTCAATCCACATTCATGTTTGTCATTCCGCTGTACGACAGCTTGAAGTCTTAAAAGATCAATTGACCCGATGGCTTGCTCAGTCAACAGCAGAAGCACCACGCCGTCCGAGTGATATTTTAGTTCTTGCGCCTGATCTGAAACAAATTGAGCCTTTGATACGGAGTGTGTTTCCGCAAAAAAATACTGCAACAGGTGTTTATCTGCCAGTAAAGCTAGCTGGTATCACGCAGTTAGATACAGTATTGGCATGGCGTTCAGTGTTAGGGCGAATTGAACTGATACAAAGTCGATTTACCATTGATGATTTTGCTGATTGGTTGAACTTAGCAGCGACCCAAGTGAGATATTGCTTAGACATTAATGGTACTGAGCGCATCTTATTTTTGTTAAGACAAGCGGGATTTCGACGAGGTTTGGATAAACAACATCTGCAAAAAACATTGGCGGAGTATGATCAAGACTATCGGTTTACTTTTAAGTATGCCTTAGATCGTTTGGCGCTGGGTGTGGCTGTTCCAGTTCATGCGATGTTTGAGGAGACCTTAAGTTCTCATCTAGTGGGCTCGGGTGATTTTCACTTAATCGCCACGCTCATTGAAATATATAAGCACTTTACAGAGCGTCGAGATTGGCTCACGACGATTGAAATCGAAAGTGAACAAGAGACGTCAGAGCATGTTGAATTTTGGCTCAATCGTTTAATTTTAGAAGTTAATGAGTTTGAGAGCGCTGGTGTAAGCTCATTAGAGATGATTAAAGAGATTATTCAAAAGCAAATAAGAATGCTAACGCTGGCAAATTTCTATGAAGAACATGATCAAGCCATTCTTAAAAACATACGTTTGCCTTTGAGCTATATTCTGACTGAAATCCAAAGCACCCTTGAATCGCAACTTGATTATGCATTGCCAACTGGACAAATTACATTTAGTCAAATTGGTTTGATTCGGCCAATACCGTATAAGTTAATCGTCATGATGAATTTAGATGGGGGGAAGTTCCCAAATCGTGAGAGTCATTTACCTTTTGATTTAATGGATTTACTCAAGCCCATGATCGGTGATCGATCACGTTTAGACGATGATCAAGGTGCTTTTTTAGACGCTTTGTTATTGGCCAAAGATAATCTCTGGCTATTCTATAATGGTTTTGATGTAGCCGATGGTGAAGTACGAGATCCATCGAGTAGTGTTCAGGAATTACTCCAACATCTCGCGTGGATCATAAAAACATCAGATCAATCTTCCTCGAATCCTCTCATTGATATTGATGGCATTCAAGTTCATCAGAATTTGAGCACACTCTACACGGTACATCCTTTGCAACCCTTTGATCCTGATGGTTTTCAGCAACAGCATCAGCGCTATGAAGATGAATGGTATGCCGTGGCTTCTAACCTCAATCGTCAGGATCAACGTGGTCATAGAGAGGCTTGGATTAATACCACGCTTGAATTGAATCAGGACATCATGGTCTTGGATGCTGAACAATGGATCAAAGATATTTGTTTTCCTGCGCGTCTTTATTTAAAAACCTTAGGCGTATCTAATTTAAAGGATCAGGATTTACCTGAGGTGAATGAGCCGTTGTTATTAGATGGATTGGCGCGATACTCTATTCGTGACTTTTTACAACAGCAGCCAAATGTTTCGAAGCTTCAGACTGAATTACTCAGTGACCAGCTTCCTGTCGGCAAATTACAAGAAGTCAGTTTGAAAATGAGTCTGTTAGAACATCAACAGTTATTAAAAAGGCAAATGTACTATATTGATGAGCCGACCAAAATCACTCAGCGCGTCATAGCAATAGATGATATACAGCTTCAAGTGACCGTTCCTCAAGGGAATGAGATGAGCTGGGTGAGTGTTTCAACATCCAGTGCACGCGCACAACGACGAGCACATGTATGGTTAGAATACTTACTTTGGTTAAGTTATCGAGACTTACCAGATCACCTTGCAACTGAAATGCAGCGCATCCAAATCTTTAGCGATAAAACCATCATGTGTACTGGCCTGACGACGAAACAAGCTCAGGATATGCTTTCCCAATGGATTCAGGCATATAAACAAGCTCAGATAGAGCCTCTCGTTTTACCTGCAGCATTGCTGATGAAACTTGCAGTAGATGGAAAAGCATTAGAATGGGTCACTGATGAAGAGGGTCATCAGCAGTTAAATAACTTCGATAAGCTATTAAATGAATGGAATAAAAGCGATGCCTTTCTGAGTTATAGTTTAAATGACAGTGAAGAAAGTCATTTGCACCGAGATTGGCAGTATATTTTACAGGATTTAGATGCTGAGTACCTATTAAAACAAGCGTGTGGTCAGTTTGCTTATGTCTTATATCAGCCGATATATATGTATCAATCGGAGGCTGAAATATGAGTCAAAAGCCTACAGTCTCGTATCAGCCAATTGTGGATATGCATTTCACTGGATTGCATTGGATTGAGGCTTCTGCGGGGACTGGAAAAACGTATACGCTCTCCAGCCTCATGGTCAGAATTCTATTAGAAGAATATTTACCAAAGCAGATTATTGCGACGACATTTACACGCAAAGCAGCGGCTGAATTGAAAAGTCGAATTCGTGCACGTTTAATCGAGGTACTCGGACTTTTAGAGTCATGTCGTGAGTTAACTCAAGATCAAGTTCAAGCGCGTGCAAAATTAGAATCAGATATTTTATATCAAGTGATTTTAAATCAATTTTCTGGCTTGATTGCATATGCGTGTGCACGTTTAAAACTGGTAATAGATCAGCTTGAAGAGCTCTTTGTTGGGACCTTGGATAGCTTTAGCCAAAAGCTTCTTCGTGAATTTGCATTTGAGAGCGGTAAAATTGAACGAATGCAAATCACCAATGATGCAAAACAATATACGGTTCAGTTAATTCATGATGAATTACGGGCATGGATTCAACAGCAGCCTCAATCAACTGTAGATTATTTGCTGCTTAAGAAAAAAATTAAGTCACAAGATGCTTATATCGATTTAATTGAAACGAGTTTGAATTTTTCCTCTGCTTATTTCAAAGCAGTGCCAGCGCCGACCATAGATGTAGACGCTTTCAGAACTCATGCAGAGCGCTTCATACAGATCGAGCTTGAAACGCTAGATTCATTAACAGACTTTTATGATACTGAAGGGCAGTATTATGCTGTAGTCGCAAAGAAGTGGCGCGATCAAGATAAATTAAAAATTACACTCACGCAGTTGTTGCCTGAATTCCTTGATCAAGTTAAATCCCAAGGCATTGAAGTCATTTTTGCGTCGCATCTCAGCACTCATCTTACTCAGTTGAATGAATTAAGAAAAAAAGTTCTCAATAAATGTCCCGTCGATGTTTTGGCGGCATTTGAGCAACATCCTATTATTGTTGAACTTGCTGAGTTTTTTAAACAGTTTGACAAGCTCAATCAACAACTCGAGCATTTGGAGAGTTATTTACAATATTATTTAGCACAACAAGTAAAACAACGTTTGCCAGAGTTGTTACAGCAAAAATCAGAAACCACATTTTCACAGCAAATTCGAACTTTGGCCGAAGCACTGCAGGGAGCGCAAGGTCAGGAGTTTGCAAAGTACGTTCACGCGCGTTACCCACTTATTTTAGTGGATGAGTTTCAGGATACCAACCAAGATCAAGATGATATGTTGGCGCAGATTTGGAGACATCCAAGTCGTGTGAAGCAGGGTTGTATGATTATGGTGGGAGACCGTAAGCAAGCGATCTACGGTTTCCGCGGTGGAGACATGCTCACGTTCCTAAAAGCATATCAAGATGTTGAAACTAAAGCAGGGCGTTTTTACCAACTTGTGCATAATCATCGCTCAGTGAAACCATTGGTCGAAGTCGTCGATGCTTTGTTTCAACAACAAATGGATTTTGGTGAACAAGTTGAATATACGCCTGTTACAGCAGGTACTCGATCGCATCCATTATTGATCCAATCCGGTTTAGAAAATTATGCTCCGCTTCGTTGGGTTCAAGTAAATGATAAGGAACACGAGTTAGAGCAGGTTGCTTGGAAGATACGGGATTTGCTCAATCAGGCTGCCCAAAGTCAGCTATATTTCAAAAAGCAGGGGCAACGTATTGAACTTCAGGCAGATGATATTGCGGTTTTGTCTCGTAACAATCCTGATTTAGAAAAAGTTCATCATCACTTATTGATGTTAGGCATTCCTGTGAATCGACCTTCACGAAAAAGTGTCTTCAAAAGTGGAATTGCTCGAGATGTTGGTGCAATTTTGGCAGCGATCATGAATCCATTTGATGAAGCTAAATTAAAGAGAGCTTTACTTACACGATTGATGGGTTTTAATTTACATCGCTTTTTGCAACTTCAAATTCAAGCAGATGGCTTAAGTTTATTTATCACGAAATTTGAAGAAATTCGTGAAATGTGGATGGGCCAAGGCTTTTTAACAGCATGGCAAAGTTTCCTCACAGAATTCAAAGTTTGGACAAACTTGGTTGAGCAATTCAGCTATGACAATGAACGCGAAGTGGTCAATCTGCGACACATTTCAGAGTTGTTGAGCCAAAACAGTGATGAGTTAAGAGGTATGCATACCCTTTATCATTGGTATATGCGACAGCTTTCAAATCCGATGGAAAGAGAGTGGGAAATTGAAAGACAATTGAGTAATCAAGCAGGCGTTCAACTTTTAACTATTCACCAATCTAAAGGATTGGAGTTTAAGATTGTATTCTTGCTTGGCGCAGATCGTAAACTGTCAGATCGAAGCGAACTTAACTTTTCAATTCGTGAAGTGCAGGATCATGTAACTGGAAAGTCCGTCGCACAACGTGTCGTGGCGTTAAAGCGTGAAGAATTATTGGAACCATTAGAGGTTGAGCAACATGACCAACGTGCTTTGGCAGAGCATCGACGATTATGGTATGTGGCCTTAACTCGAGCACAACACCGCGTTTATGCAATGATGAGTGATCAAAAAGGGCAATCTATTTATGGTTTGGCGTATTGGCGTGGTCATGGTGCGAACCAATTTCAGCATGCTTTCAGTTTAGATGAGCCATGTTTAGAGAAATGCCCTGAGAAAATAATCGCAAAAAAAGAACATCATACTGTTCAAATGATTGCGCAGAAATATCCTCAAGTTCATTTTTATCCTAGAGCCAAAACCAGTTTTAGTTATCTCGCACAACATTTGAGTCATCAACAAATTAAAGATCGTATGGCGGCTCAAGATATGATCGAACATCATGCGAGTGATGAGGTCAATACTGTGACGCTCGTGACTCCATATCAATTTGAGGATTTGGATCATCAACAACCTTTGAGTTGGATTCGTGCTCATTTTCCGATGGGAACAATAGCTGGAAATTTCCTACATGAAATTTTTGAACATATCGATTTTCAAGATCGCCGAGATTGGACATTAGAAATTCGCCGCCGTTTTAAAAATGCCTATTCAGGTTTATGGGAGCTATTATTCGCTAAATTTCAATCAGATTTTCCTCAACATCATGATGCCGAGCAACATCTTTTAGAAATGATGGCTGAATGGTTAGCAGAGGTTTTAGAGACACCTATTCAACCTGAATTTCGACTCAAACAATTAGTACCTGAAGCACATTTGGCTGAATTTCCATTCTATTTGGCTTTAGCAGACCGAATATTTGGTATTCAGCGTATTCAGCAATTATTTTTAGAGTTTGGGTTTAATATGCCCGAATTCAATGCTGCAAATTCAGCACGTTACCTCAATGGTTCAATTGACTTGGTTTATTATGATGGGATGCGCTATCACATTGCCGACTATAAGAGTAATTATCTCGGAAATCATGTGGAAGACTATTCAGCTCAAGCTATTCAGCTGAGCATGACGCATGCAAGTTATTGGCTACAAGCAGCCCTATATTTGGTGGCATTACATCGCTATTTAAGTATTCATATTGATGACTACAACATCGATCGAGATCTTGGTGGTGCCAGTTATTTATATTTACGTGGGATGAATGGCACTGACCAATATGGATTTAATTATTGGCGTCCTAGTTCAGAATTTATTCTAAGATTAGATGCAATATTGGGCTATTTTGCTGAGGATAAAAACAGCAAAATAGCATGAATATTTAAATGAATTTATTATTAATCATTAATTTATCTTGTGGATAATATTGATGATAAATTTGTAGATAACTATGAGGATAACTGTGTGGAAATTAATCAGAATGAAAAAGTTGATGTTCCTCAATGGGTAACAACTTGGGCTGAATATATCCTAAATCAGTATCTTTCATCAGATGATTTAAATGAACAATCCATTAACACCATTGAACAAGTTCTGATGGCATCTACTATCGGCGATAGTTGTATTGATTTGAAAGGGAATGTTATCCAAGATCTGAGTAAGCTACTCGTGAGCGCAGAGCTTGCAGAGCAACAGGTCGCGCCTTTTGTTTATGATCAGAACTATTTGTATTTATATCGCTATTGGCAATTAGAGCAGCGTTTAGCTCAACAAGTTTATCGTTTAAAGCAGCAAACGATAGTGCCTGCAGATTGCACAAAATATGAAAAATTATTAACCGATCCATTTCAAAAGCAAGCTCTGGAAATGGTATCAAGGCAAGCGCTGAGTATGATTACGGGTGGTCCAGGTACAGGGAAAACGTATACTCTAGCGCGTATTATTGCTGTATTAAATGAGTCGAATCATCAGTTAAGAATCGCAATGGCTGCACCGACAGGGAAAGCTGCACAGCGAATGAAAGAAGCATTGCAAAACTCATTAAATGACGATGCAATGCTCAATATGGGTTTGGATATTGCCCACTTAAAGCAGCAAAATACGTTAACGATTCACCGTCTTCTAGGTTTAGGGCATAGCGCTCAACCTAAATACAGTCTGAAAAAGCCATTACCCTATGATGTGGTGGTGATTGATGAAGCCTCAATGCTTGATCTCAATCTCGCGACGATGCTTTTTGAAGCGATTCCAGACCAATGTCGTTTGATCTTGTTAGGGGATGCACAGCAGTTGGCCTCGGTTGATGTGGGGATGGTATTGGCAGATTTACAACAAGTAAAAGCGCTTAAAGACCATCACGTCAATTTAGTGACCAGTCGAAGATTCAAAGCAGGTGCAAAAATCGGTGATTTGGCAAGGTTCATCCAATCACATGAATGCTCACCACAAAGCTCGAAAGTTGATGTATTGGCTAAATTTGAGAAGGAGATTTGTAGAGCGTCTGAAATCCAACAGATTAATTTAGCTGAGCTTCAAGAGGATCTTGTTCAACTAGAATATTTGAATAAAGCATATTCAGATCAAGATTTAAAAGCCTATTACCTTAAATTAAGTTCGGGGTTTACGGATTACTTTAAAGCACTCAACCTTTATGTCAGAAATGGATATCAGCAGCAGGATGTGACTGAAATTATCCAAAAATTTGATGATTATAGGATCTTAGCTGCAGTGAGACATGGACATTTGGGATTGAATCGTTTGAATGATGAAATTGAGAGGGAGCTATTTCAGCACATGCGGATATCACGACACGACCTTTGGTATATTGGTCGCCCTGTCATGATGACATATAACGATTATCAACTCGGGCTTTCTAATGGTGATATTGGGATATGTCTCAGACATCGCCAGTTTGCTGATCAATTTGAAGTATATTTTCCAAGTCTTGACCAATGGTTTCCAGCATCACGTTTACCAAAGTCAATGCAAACCTGTTATGCGCTGAGCATTCATAAGTCGCAAGGTTCTGAATTTAAACACACTGCAGTTGTGTTAGATGAGTTTGCGTCACGTCTATTGAGCCAAGAATTATTGTATACCGCGATTACGAGGGCAAAAAAAGCAGTCAGTTTATTGGTGGATACTGATGCTTTATTTGAGGCAATAAATGTTAAAACAATAAGAAAAACAGGTTTGTTGAATAAATTAAACACTTTATTTATATCTAATATTTAACGATTGGTTGAAAATAGAAAACCTTTGTAGGAAATATCTTACAAGGATTCGAGAAATTGGCGCATAGAGCTTCGTACAATTTTTTGCGATGATTGCTTGCATAAAAGGTTCAACACGGAAAGTTGAGCAATATCGCATAATTACAATAATTTATAGTCGAGAGACTGCGAACTTACAATGATGTAAGTGATAAAAGAGGAAACTTACAGCCGCTAAGCCTTGTAGTTTTGGGAGAGACTACAGGGCTTTTTTATATACATATAAGATTAAATTGATTACATAATGTACGCAATTTCTTACATAAAGATCAGAAAACTGCGACTTGTGTTGCATAATGAATCTGGCAAAATAGTCGTATAAGGAAATGAAAACCTTAAGAACAAGGACCGTATTAATAATAAATGTGTGTGCAGCACTTACAATAAAAATATAAATAACAGAATCATAATTAAAATATAAGAATCTACAGCGCAAAAAAGGCCCTATGACTTGTCATAGGGCCTTTTTTAACCGTTTATCTCAATCTTAATTTTTAGGCATCTTTATACTTGTTTTGACTTAACGATTCTATTAAAGTGCGTAAAAATTATCACTTTACAAAAAAACCATGAAAAAATTCATAATTTTAATCATTTTGGTGAGTGTTGTTTTGTTTGGGTTGTATAAATGTTTTAAGCCTGCAGATCAAAATACTTCCTCAGGCACTCAGATTGATTCTCTATCTGCTTCTGAGAGTGGACAGCAAACGCCAATAGCCCTTAATGAAGATCAAGTCGAAGATTTAAACGAGTCTGAGAAGATGCCTGTTACTGATTCTCCAGATTTAGTGGATCCGAAGAGCGATTTTTCGATTAAGCCTATTGATCCAGAAACTGATCCAGCCAATCAAGTGTAATTTTTTACCCTGCGCACTAAAAACATAACAACGGAGAACAATTATGTTTAAAACTTTATCATTAAGCGCATGTTTGAGTGTTTTGATGGTCGGTACTGCAATGGCTCAAATGAGCCCTGTAGCAGCTAACGCTAAATTGAACAATCAGGCAAAACAAAAAGTGTCGAAAGGTGGTATTAATCTGTCGGCATTATTGAACAACAGTTCAAATGATCTAATCGTTGAATATCATATTGACACTAATCATTTAGAAAATAATCGCGCTCAACTTCGTGAACATCTTGCTCAAAAGAAGCAATCGATTCAATCGAACTTTAAGCGTTTAGGTGGTATTCAATTACTACGTGATTATAATGCTTTACCATTCAGTTTTCATCGCGTTCAAAAGCGTGACACGCTTGTAAGCTTATTGAATGACCCGAATGTAAAAGCTGTTTATCCAAATAATATTTCTTATACGACAGCATCTGAAAGTCTACCCTTAATTGGGCAAGTACCTGCGGCTGCGCAAGGTTATACTGGTGCAGGGACAACAATTGCTATCTTAGATACAGGTATTAATTACCGCCATTCAGACTTTGGTAATTGTACAGCACCAGGTGTACCATCATCTACTTGTAAAGTTTCGGATACTATTGAAATTGCTCGAGAAGACTATCAGTTAGATGTTAATGGGCATGGAACTAACGTTGCTGCAATTGCTTCTAAAGTTGCACCAGGTGCAAAAATTGTGATGCTCGATGTCTTCACTGGTAGTACCTCTAGAGATGGGGGGCCGGCATACGATTATGATCTAGTGGCTGCCTTGAATTGGGTGGCGAACCACTCCCAAAGCAAAAACATTAAATCTGTAAACTTAAGCATTGGTAATGGACGTAGTTATTCCTCAACTTGTACTAGTTCCGTACTTACAGATTCTTTTTCGAAGTTGAGAGGCTATGGGGTATTACCAGTTGTTGCATCTGGCAATGATAGACATCTGAGTGGTATATCCTATCCAGCATGTACTGCGGGTGCAGTCAGTGTAGGGGCGGTTTATGATGCTAACGTAGGTTCGATTGCATTTAGCAATTGCTCTGACATTGCAACTTATAGCGACAAAGTAACGTGTTTCAGTAACTCTAGTCGTAATTTAACTTTATTGGCGCCTGGTTCACGTATTACCGCTGGCGGATATACAATGGATGGTACTTCAATGGCTGCACCTCACATTGCAGGTGCTGTTGCTGTGTTACGTGCGAATAATGCTTTCCCGAATGAATCGCTGGATCAAATTGTTGCACGTATGACGTCTACGGGAACTTTGGTTACGGATCACCGTAACTCAATTCGAACACCTCGTTTGAATTTAATTGCTGCGTTAAATGGTGCTCCATCTACTCCAGCACCACAACCCCCTGTTGTTGAGCCACCTGTAGTGACGCCAACTCCTACGCCAACACCAACTCCAGCACCACAACGTAACTGTCGTACTTTCTTATTTGTGACAATCTGCAGTGGTTAATTAATAGCTAATAGATGAAAACTTTAAAAAAAGGCATCTAAATGATGCCTTTTTTACATTGATATTAAACACGTTCAGTTTCAGATTGATCAGTTCCAAATAAAGCGCGTCTTTTTTCCTTAGGAATACTTGGGCATTGGTTGGATATTTGATATAGCACTTTTGCTAAAGCGGCTAAATGTGTGCCTAATACAGATTTCCCTGTATTTAAGAACGATACACTGATATCCCGTTGAGGGTCTGCCCAACATAAAATATTCGAGAAACCTAGATGACCAAAAGCTTGTCCAGTATTTGGGCCAAATACACCGATTGGATTACTGCCTAACATCGGACCAAGTGCATAACGCATAGGTGCTAAAAGGTTACGGTCTATTGTTGTATTGGATGTAGGGAGTGTTGCTCTGAAGACCGTTTCTGAATTGATAATTTGCTGATCTTGATAACGACCACCATTAAGTAACATTTCAAAAAAACGATTGGCTTGTTCAGCACTGGTATAAATATTTCCTGCAGGACAGACGGTATCCATAAAACGGGGATCATTGGTGACATCCACTGCCAGTTGCAGTCCTCCGCCTAATACACGATTGAGATATAGGTCAGTCCCCAAAACAGGGTGAATCCCAGTTGGATAATTTTTTGCAACTAAATGACGTAGTTCTGGTTTTAAACCATAGTTGAAGAAAGGTAAATTCATTGGTTTTTCAATATGTTCGTGCAAGTAATCACGAATATCTTGTCCTGTTACACGTTCAACCAATTCTCCTAAAATATATCCAGCAGTTACAGCATGATAAGAGAGTTGCGAGCCTACGGGTGCAATCGGTTTTGCTGCATAAAGATGCTCTAGGATCCCTTGACGATCAAATAAAAGCTCTGGAGTGACCTCAGTTTCAATTTTAGGAATACCGCCACGGTGTGATAACAAATGAAATATGGTGGCGCGTCGTTTACCGTTAACGCCAAACTCTGGAATATAGCGACTCACTGGATCAAGTAAGTTAATTTTCCCTTGTTGATCTAACAAATGCACTAACATTGCATTAACGATTTTAGAGGCAGAAAACATACAGACCGGTGTTTCTGGTGTCGCAACTTTAGAAGGGTCTGTTTGATAGTTTGGACCAAGTTCTGTGTAACCAATACTGCGATTAATTAATATCTGACCCTTGCGACGTAAACACATACTGATCATTGGATGATTGCCAGTACGATAAAGTGCTTCAACACTGTGCCAAATTTTATCAATTTGCTGTTGCGTCATTCCCCCAAGTTCTGGCGCAACTTCGTCTTTATGACGAGTGATCGTAGTTAAGTCTTTTGGTGCTATGCACGTATTTGTAGAGAGTAATTTCACGTTCATTCCATGTTTCATTGTTTTTATAACAGGCAAGTTTGCCCTGCCCAAAAACAAAAGTCAGTATCTTTAACGACATGAATTGATGATTGTTTCTGCCAGAAGTTATTGAGCGGATAATTTTGCTTTTTGAGGGGGGTTCCTTTAAAATAGCACGCTGCTGTAGTGATGCACGGCAGTCAATTCCGCTTTGAAGAGCGTCGTTGATTTGTATCAAATACTTTTAAATAAGCATCTCGGAGAAATCGAATGGCTTTAACAAACGCAGATCGCGCAGAGATCATTGCTAAATTTGCTCGCGCTGAAAACGACACTGGTTCACCAGAAGTTCAAGTAGCTCTTTTATCTGCTCAAATCAATGACTTACAAGGTCACTTCAAAGAGCACAAACACGACCACCATAGCCGTCGCGGTCTTATCCGTATGGTTAACCAACGTCGTAAGCTTCTTGACTACCTTAAAGGTAAAGATGCTACTCGTTACAGCGATTTGATTGCTGCTTTAGGTTTACGTCGTTAATTCGATTTAAACTTTATTTTCGGATTATTGCATGTTGAATGCTGTATTGCTGAAAACTAAAGGCGATCTAGTTTCGACTAGATCATGGGGAAGGGGCGAATAGTTTCGCTCCTTCTTTGTGTTTAAAAATAGTGTTTCTAGTGAGGTCGGCTTCTAAGCTTTGTCATTTAAAACCTGTGTTGTGAATGCCAAACCTTAGGGGTCTCCACTAGAATAAAATCAGGAAAAAATAGAACATGTCGATGTTTAATATTATTCGTAAAGAATTCCAATTCGGTCAGCACCAAGTTGTGCTTGAAACAGGCCGTGTGGCGCGTCAAGCAAATACTGTTGTGATTACCATGGGTGGTGTGACTGTATTGGTTGCTGTTGTTGCTCAACCAACTGCGAAAGCAGGTCAAGACTTTTTCCCACTGACTGTTAACTACCAAGAAAAACAATATGCTGCAGGTCGTATCCCAGGTGGTTATGGTAAGCGTGAAGGCCGTGCATCTGAAGCTGAAACTTTAATTTCACGTTTGATCGACCGCCCAATTCGTCCGTTGTTCCCAGAAGGTTATTACAACGAAATCCAAGTGACTGCAACAGTTGTATCATCTGACAAAACTATGGAAGCTGATATTGCTGCAATGTTAGGTACCTCTGCTGCACTCGCAATTGCAGGTACACCATTCCGTGGTCCAATTGGTGCTGCACGCGTTGGTTTAATTAACGGTGAATACGTTCTTAACCCAAGTCATGAACAACTTGCTCAATCTGATCTTGATCTTGTTGTTGCAGGTACTGAAGCTGCTGTACTTATGGTTGAATCAGAAGCTAAAGAACTCTCTGAAGACCAAATGTTGGGTGCAGTTCTTTTTGGTCACGATGAAATGCAAATTGCAATTCAAGCAATCAAAGAATTCGCAGCAGCAGCGGGTGCAACAGAGTCTACTTGGACTGCACCAACTAAAAATGAAGAACTTCAAGCAAAATTAAAAGAAGCATTTGAAGCGAAAATCTCTGAAGCATACACGATTGCGGTTAAGCAAGACCGTTATGCAGCACTTGATGCACTTCATGCTGAAGCGATTGCTCAATTCGTTCCTGAAAATGATGAAACAGGTATTGCTGACGAAGTTAACGAATTATTTGAAGACCTTAAATATCGTACAGTTCGTGACAATATCTTGTCTGGTAAACCACGTATTGATGGTCGTGATACTAAAACTGTTCGTGCAATCGACGTACAAGTTGGTGTGTTAGATCGTGCGCACGGTTCTGCATTGTTCACACGTGGTGAAACTCAAGCGTTAGTAACGACGACTTTAGGTAATACACGTGATGCGTTGATGGTAGATACCTTAGCGGGTACAAAAACTGATAACTTCATGCTTCACTACAACTTCCCTGCATACTCTGTAGGTGAAACTGGTCGTGAATCTGGTCCTAAACGTCGTGAAATTGGTCATGGTCGTTTGGCACGCCGTGGTGTTCAAGCAGTTCTTCCACCAGCTGATCGCTTCCCGTACGTGATTCGTATCGTATCTGACATCACTGAATCGAATGGTTCGTCTTCAATGGCGTCTGTGTGTGGTGCTTCTTTATCACTTATGGATGCAGGTGTTCCACTTAAAGCGCCAGTTGCAGGTATTGCAATGGGTCTAGTGAAAGAAGGTGAACGTTTCGCAGTTCTTTCAGACATTCTAGGCGACGAAGATCACCTTGGCGACATGGACTTTAAAGTAGCAGGTTCTGCAAACGGTATTACTGCACTTCAAATGGACATCAAGATCGAAGGTATTACTGAAGAGATCATGGAAGTTGCATTGAATCAAGCGTATGCAGGTCGTATGCATATCTTGAATGAGATGAATCAAGTGATTTCACGTGCTCGTCCTGAAATCTCAATGCACGCACCAACATTCCAAGTGATCAGCATCAATCCTGATAAGATCCGTGACGTGATTGGTAAAGGCGGCGCAACTATTCGTCAAATCACTGAAGAAACCAAAGCAGCGATCGATATCGAAGATAACGGTACAGTACGTGTATTTGGTGAAACTAAAGCAGCGGCAATGGCTGCAGTAGCGAAAATCCAAGCGCTTACAGCAGAAATTGAACCAGGTACAATTTACACAGGTAAAGTCATTCGTATCGTTGAATTCGGTGCGTTCGTCAATATCCTTCCTGGTACTGATGGCTTGCTTCACATTTCACAAATCTCGAACGAGCGTATTGCGAATGTGACAGACGTTCTTACTGAAGGTCAAGAAGTTAAGGTACAAGTTGCGGATGTTGATAACCGTGGTCGTATCAAACTTACAATGAAAGACATTGAACAAGCTTAATCATTTAAGCTAATTCTAAGCCTTGTGTGGTGCTTCGTTTAAACGAGTGCTACACAAGGCTTTTTTTATGGCATGATCAAAATGTTCTCATTTAAAAATAACTAAAATGCAAAAGTTTAATTATTATTATCATCAAGATGACGGGTATATTTATCTGAGTGAAGCATTATCGACTGATGTTGATGCAGAATTTATATGGTTGAGTTTTGAACGCCACGAATTGATTCAAAATACAGAGACGTGGCAACGATATATTTTTGAGAACACTGGAATTCTGTTGAACGAATTTCATCTTAAAGATATTCAAAACCTTGAGCATCCTTGCGTATTTGATGCATTAGATGATTATGATTTGTTGATCTTTAAAAAATTAATCACCCCAGATGACCACATACAAATTCAGAATGGTCATTCAGCTGAGCAACAAACTGCGGACATTGTTACAACGCCGGTAAGTTTTGTCATGACATCAAATGTTTTAATCACAGTGCATGAACGAGGTAATCGTGTATTTGAAACATATCTTGAAAGAGTACAGGCGATTCAAACACGACCTATAGAGCAACAGAATATTCCACGAAAATTAGCACAGAGCCCTGTAGATATTGCGCTTAGATTACTGAATATGATGGTGGATGGCTATTTAGGTTTACGTGTACCACTAACCAAACGTGTGGAATTTTGGCAAAAAGAACTATTACAAGGAAATCAAAAATTTAATCGATGGAATCAGCTGCTGCAAGAGATCACGGCTTTTCAACAAGTTGAAAATTTGTGTGAAGAACAGGTTGAATGCCTACAAGAATTAAGAGATGAAATTGTCGAAAATTATCATCATATTAAAGCTAAACGTAAGGCAGAGAAGCAAAATTTAATGCTCGTCCGAATGGATGATTTAATTAGCCATATTGAAAGAATACAAAAGCACAGTGTTCGGTTAAACCATGCAGTACAAGCCGCCATCGATTTGCACTTTTCAGCAGTGGCCAATCAAACCAATGAAAATATGAGAATTTTAGCAATTATCACCGCTGTATTTGCACCACTGACTCTTCTTACAGGTATTTACGGAATGAATTTTGAATTTATTCCAGGATTAAACTCACCGCATGGCTTTTGGTATATGCTCACAGCCATGTGTGTGACAACACTTTTGTTAATTTGGTATTTTTATCGTAGACAAATGGTCGGGCGCGGTGAAAAAAGTGTGATGGAATTGTTGGCTCAACAAAACCAGCAGCAACAACTCGGTTTGTTTGCATTTTTGGAGTATGAACCGATTCAAAAAACATTGAAAGGTACGCTCCGAGAAATGGGACGTTGGACTCGATTAAAATAGTCAACGTCATATAAGGCACTTATGCTTTAAGTCAGAATGATAAGTGCCAGATTCACCGTTATTTTATAATATTAAATTGAAATTACTGGGTAAGGTTCGTCTGCGCTTGTTTGAGCAAACGATACATTTCATCTTTTAATTTAAGTTTTTTTCGCTTTAGAAACTCAATATCATCATTAATTACATTAACTGGATTTAGTTCCAAATGCGTAATTTCATGATCTAGCGTTTCATGTTCCTCGAAAATTTTAGCGAAGTGAGGGTTTTCTTCTCTTAAAGGCTGAATAAGTTCACGGAACTCAGGGAAAAGGTTTTTCAGCTTTTTATTGCATTCTTTAACTTTCATTGATGGTTTAATCCTTTCATTCTAATCAATAAAAAATAAATGCATGTAACAGTACATGCATTTATGTGGGCTTGCTTTATTTGAAGTATTTCACTTGCTTGCGCAATTGTTGTACTTCATCTATCAGATCCATCATCATGGCGACGGCAGGGAGACTTGCTTCAAAATCCCGTTGCAAGCGATAAGCTCTCCGTGCTCGAGTAAGTTCTTCACCAAAAAATTGATGGATTTTTTGCTCAGAACGAGCAGGTAGAATCTCATATTCAAGTAATTGCAAAACCCATTCAGGACTTTGTCCACATGCTTGGGCAAAATGCTTTAAATCAAAAATATATTGTTCATCAATGATTTCAGCCTCTAAATATCCATTTTTGTACACTTCTCGGTACTGAATCGTTGTCATGATTCACCTCCTTCATCACGAGGGTTGAAATGTGTAAATGCTTGAGCAAATTGCTCATATGCCTGTTTTTGCTGCGGGGATTCTGCTCTTGGATAAACAATATTCAGGATTAGATAAAGGTGTCCCGGGGGGGAAGAGGGAATCCCTTTTTCTTTAATACGGAGTTGTTTGCCATAAATTGTATGTTGAGGAATGCTGACTTTAATCTTTCCAGAGGGGGTTTTTAGCTCGATGTCTTGGCCTAAAGCAGCTTCCCAAGGACTAATGTTAATGTGATAGTAAATGTCTGCCTGATCGACATATATGCTGTCAGTGGTTTGATAATGGATCTGTATATAAAGATCTCCATTTTCACCCCCCGATAAACCAGCTTGTCCTTGACCTTTGAGTCGAATTTGTTGACCGTTTTTCATCCCTTTCGGGATTCTAATTTCAAGGGTTTTTCGCTGAACTTCAGGTTGTCCATATGCATTAAAAGTGGGTATACGCAATTGGATGGATTGAGTGACACCTTCAAAAGCGACTTGTAAGGGCACTTCTATACTGGCATGTTGATCTTCACCACGAATTGGCTGGGATTTATATTGGTGTGAGCGCTGTGCATAACCTCCACCAAAACCTGTTCCAAAACGCCCAAACAAATCTTCAAAGCCAGAAAATTCATGATTTGTATGGTTTTCACTATCCGAGAAAGGAGACTGACTATTCAACTGATCGAGTTGTTGATCGTACTCTTGTTTTTTTAAAGGATCACTTAATGTGTCATACGCAGTATTAATCGCCTGCATTTTTTTTTCGGCATCAGGTGCTTGACTGATATCGGGATGGTATTTCCGAGCCAGTTTTCGATATGATTTTTTTATTTCCTCAGGACTCGCATCGCGATCTAGTCCGAGTTCCTCATAATAATTATTTGCCATTAAGCAAAAATAACCGTTGATTAACTTTTAATCATTATGAGCAGACTTTCGAAGACTACAATATGTTCAGATGGTGAATAATTGTTTCAATTTCTTACAACCAAAAAAAATCAGCAAGTAAAACTTGCTGATTTTCGAAGAGAACTGTTTAGGATTAACTGAGGTGCTCGCCGAATAGACCGAGTGCTTCTTCAGCAGTAAATCTGTATTGAGTGTTACAGAATTGACAGTCCATGGTAATAGGGTTCTGTTGTTCTAAAATTTCACGCACAGATTCAGCACCCACCTGAATTAATGCTGTAGAGCAACGCTCTTTAGAACATGTACAGCCAAATTGAAGTTGTTCAGCTTCAGGTAGTCTGACTTCTTCTTCATTATATAAGCGATACAAAATTTCTTGCGCATCCAGCTCAGTAAGTTCATCTGTTTTTAAAGTTTCAGTGAGCATGGTTAGACGAGGCCAGATATCTTCATCAACCTTTTGCTGCTCTTCATCATTGTTACGCGGTAACAATTGAATTAAAAGACCACCAGCGCGTTGAGCAGTACTAGCTAAAACGATCTTGGTTGGGATTTGGGCAGATAAATCATAATACTGCATGAGGCATTTAGCTAAATTCGGCTGATCTAAAGGCACGATACCCTGATAGCGTTCGCCAAATTCAGGTTCAATATTAATAAATAAAACTGGACTGACCAAAGTTTTCAGAACGATGCTGCTGTCTGATGCTTCTTCAAAACGTGGATCTGCTTCATATTCAGCTAATCCGCGTACTTCACCGAGGTGATTACATTCAGCCATAGCCCATTTTAAGGTGCCAGAAGCTTGAATTTGGAGGCTAATACGTCCCTTAATTTTAAGTGTGCTGGCCAACAATGCAGTCGCACTGAGCATTTCGCCCAATAAAATTTGAATCGCAGGTGCATAGGCGCGTTGCGCTAAAATTGTTTTAAGCGCATCTTCAAGATGTACGACTTCACCACGAACAGGGCTGTTATCAATAAAAAAACGTTGACGTAAATCAGACATAAAATTCTCCAAATCCCTGTCTAGATGGTGACGATATTGTAAATCACAAGTTAAAATTCTTCATCTCGACAAACATTAATTTGGTTTTGCGAGTGCTTAGCGCGTCGTTCTATAGAACTTACTTCAGAATCAATGGTTTCATCTAAACTTTCTGAAAGTGGTTGATGTTGTTGCGCATCATTTTCAAAAATTTGTTCGAGTTCCGCTAAGAAATTTCGATAGCTTTCAAAGACTTTTTGATCATCCGTATAGATGCGTTGTTGCTCAGCTAATAGACGCTCATCATAGTCTCTAAATATTTCAATACTATGTTGAGCATGTTCTTGACTTAAACCTAACGCGGTTAAGGTGCGAAATGCCATACCGAGTGAAGATAGAAAAGTTTCACGCCAAATATGCTCAATGCCTAAGTCTTTAAGTAAATGCATATGATGTCGATCACGGGCACGGACGATGAGTTTGAGCGTTGGATAATTCAAACGTAAATGGCGAGCGATATTCATCGACATTTCCACATCGTCTACAGCAAGTACAAAGGCCTTAGCATGCTCAATGCCTGCAGATCTCAATAAATCAGGCGAGGAGGCGTCTCCATAATAAATTTTACCACCGTACTTTCTCACAAAATCAATTTTTTCTAAATTATTATCAATGGCTGTAAAGCTGACATGATTGAGATAAGCAACGCGCGCCACTATTTGTCCGACGCGTCCAAAACCTGCAATGATTAATGTCGAATGAGTGTCTGGTAATGGGACATCTTCAGCACTATCAGTCTTTCGATCAAGATATGGAATGAGCCATTGTTGTGCAAGCCAAAAAATGACAGGGGTGAGTGCCATCGAAATTGCAATGATCAGAATCGTAGGGGATAACACTGCTTGAGTAATTAAACCTTCGGTATTCGCAATAGCTAAGATCACATAAGCAAATTCTCCTCCTTGAGCAAGACAAATGGCAATCAATACACTGGTTTTCCATTGAAATTTAAAATATCGTGCGATTGCAACCATGCTTAATATTTTTATGATGATCAGCACGAATGCCCCACCAAAAATGAATAGCGGCTTATCTACGAGGAGATCAATCGGTGTCATCATGCCTACGCTCATAAAGAATAAACCGAGTAATAAACCTTTGAAGGGTTGAATGCTCGATTCCAGTTCATGGCGAAACTCAGAATCCGCGAGTAATACACCTGTCAGAAAAGCACCGAGCGTGGTGCTTAATCCGAGCATATCCATAAACAGAACGACAGCCAAAACAATGAAGAGTCCAGCAGCCGTAATGAGTTCAGTGGCACCACTCTGTACAATGAATCTAAAAAATGGTCGCATCACATAGCGACTAAATAAAAATAAGCCAGTAAACGTTGCAACAACAGCGGCAAAGTAAGCAATACCATGATGTGTAGATTGATTTCCCGCGAGTAGGGGAATCAGGGCGAGTAAAGGAATAGCGGCAATATCTTGAAACAGTAAAATAGAGAAAGATTGTTGACCATGTGCGGTATTCAGCTGCTGCTTTTCTGCAAGTAATTGCATGACAAATGCTGTAGATGATAAAGCAAGGGCAAGACCAATAACGACACTAGCAGCAAGATGCTGTTGGAAGAACAGCCAAATGGTTGCGACAAGAATTATACCTGTGATCAAGACTTGAGCACTTCCAATCACAAATATAGAGTGACGCATATTCCACAAGCGCTGAGGGCGTAATTCTAGGCCAATTAAGAACATCAAGAAAATCACGCCGTACTCAGCTAATTTCATTAATGTTTCGGCATCATTGGTCACATTCAATGCACTTGGACCAAGTAATATTCCTGTAAACAAATAACCTAAGACTGTCGCAATACCAAATTTTTTTCCAAGTGGAACAAGAATTAATGCGGCAGCTAGAAAAATTGTGATTTGTAACAACAATGGCATTGGCCTTCCCTAAAGTGGAATGTTGGACTGATGAAATTGTAATCGTGTCTGCTTTAGCTGTGTAAATTTAATTCAGGTCTTCGACTTTGATAATTTAACTCTATTCATGATTAGCTTAGCTCTTGAGGATCTATATCAATACTGAGCTTCATCGTTGAAGGTTTTTGTTGAAGCACGAATGGCCACCATTCTCGTATATAGAAATGCATTTTTGCACGATCTGATGACAATAAAACCACATGTGCCTGATAACGCCCAGCCTTTCGCTCCATTGGCGCAGGAATTGGACCCCAGATCTCAATCAGCTCACCAGTATGTTGTTGGAGCGATTGTGTCATATTGGTTAAAAAATTGAGATTTTCTTCCTGACTACGCGATTCACAACGTATTAATGCTGCATAGCGCATTGGAGGGAGTAAAGCAGCTTGACGATCATGAAGTGTTTCACGAGCAAAAGCACGATAGTCTTTATTAATGAGCGTGTTGAGTAGAGGGTGATCTGGTCGTAAAGTTTGTAGATAAACCTCACCTTTTTTTTCACCTCGTCCTGCACGCCCTGCAACTTGAACAATCAATTGGGCAGTTCGTTCTGTTGCTCTGAAATCAACACTGAGTAAACCACTATCAATATCTAAGATTGCAACTAAGGTTACATACGGAAAGTGATGACCTTTGGCTAACATTTGCGTACCAAGTAAAATCATCGGTTTACTTTGATGAATTTGCTCGTAAATTTTTTGCCAACTCCCGACACGGCTCGTGGAATCACGATCTACTCTGACCACAGGAAAGTCTGGAAATAAATGTTGTAAATTCTCTTCAACTTTTGCCGTGCCCATTCCAATCGGCTTTAAGGTCTGTTGCTGACAAGAGGGGCATTGATCAGGCAGTCGATTAATCGTCCCACAGTGATGGCAATGCAGGTGCTCATATGGTTTTTTATGAAGCGTAAAATGTGCATCACAATGGGGACAATTGGCTTGCCATCCACAGCTTTCGCAGATCAGGACAGGTGCATAACCACGTCTGTTTAAAAAGATCAGTACCTGTTCTTCTTGATTGAGTCTTTTTTGAATTTCTTTAATGAGTTGTTCGCTTATACCATGCTGTTTTTGAGCAATCTTTAGATCAATTAAATGAATTTTAGGTAAGCTTGCACCTGCAGCACGTTCATCGAGTTTCAGAATCGTTAATTTTTTTTGCTCCACCAAATGATATGAGTCAATACTTGGTGTTGCTGAGCCAAGGACAATGGAGCATTGCTCTAAATAAGCGCGATAGAGAGCAACATCACGTGCATGGTAGCGAAAACCTTCTTGTTGTTTGAATGACAGGTCATGCTCCTCATCTAAGATAATGAGCCCTAAATTTGGCATGGGGGTGTAAATCGCAGAGCGTGTACCAAGAATAATGGAGGCCTTCCCTGTTTGAGCATATTGCCAAGCTTGGAGGCGCTTTGTGTCATTCAGTCCGGAATGCAACAAGACAATATTGCAGTGAAAGCGAGATTGAAACCGACTGATAGTTTGAGGGGTTAAGCCAATTTCTGGTACCAGTACCAATACTTGCTGACCTTTTTGTAAAACCTCTTGCATAACTTGCAAATAAACTTCAGTTTTTCCGCTTCCAGTTAAACCATCGAGTAAAAATGCTTGATAGCGATTTTGTGCTTTTAAAATGGATTGAATAGCTTTTTTTTGATCATCATTTGCAGTCAATGGCATTTGAGCCAGCTGTACAGGTTCAGGACTAAAGTCCTGTTGAATCAATTCACATTCGACGATTTCTTTCTTTTCAAGCGCTTTTAATGTTGCTGTTTCCACACCACTCAAATTCAGTATCGTCTCGGCAGTCCCTTGAGGGTGTAGCTTTAATATTTTATAAGCCTCTTGTTGTTTTAAAGATCGAGCCACTTTCTTTTCAGCCTCTAAATTTAAGACTTTCCAAGAGTGAGCTAATAAATTATAGGGTTTACCTTGCCTTAAAAATGTCGGCAAAGTGGTATGCATGACTTCCCCAATGGGGAATTGATAATATTGGGCAGACCACTGTGCGAGCTGAATGATCGTAGGATTGAGTATGGGTTGCAGATCCAATATTTCAGTGATGGGTTTCAGTTTGATTTTTGGATCTAATGGTGCTTCTGGTGCAATCTTTTCAAGTACGATTCCAACTAGGTTTTGACGACCAAACGAAACAAGAACACGGCAACCTATGTGTATAGTTTGGTATTGATCTGCAGAAACTTCATAATCAAAACAATCATATAGATAAACTGGCACCGCGATGCGCACTCGATAAACAATTTGGCTTAATTCTGAAATATTTGTCATATATAGTCGTCGGTCAATATGGTGAAAACTTATCGTGGATAACCAATGCTTGTGATAGAGTGTTCAAGTTGTTGCAAGTGATCAATATGAATGAAGAGAACGGTCTAAGGCAACTCTTAAGACATCATAATTAGGAAAATTAGAGCATTATCATGCCCGCATATCAATATACTGCCATCGATGCTTCAGGAAAGCAGCAAAAGGGTGTGCTAGAAGGTGATTCAGCCCGACAGATTCGACAACAGCTTCGGGATAAACAATGGATTCCAGTACAAGTTGATGCTGTAGAACAAAAAGACAAGCATCGAACTGGTGGTTTTTTTCAAAAAAAATTTACAGCTTATGACTTAGCTTTGATGACTCGCCAATTATCCGTATTAGTTGCTGCGGGGATCCCACTTGAGGAAGCATTAAGAGCAGTTGCCAAACAAAGCGAAAAAGCTCACGTGCAAAATTTGATGTTATCTGTACGATCAAAGGTTTTAGAAGGTCATTCATTGGCTCAAGGGATGCAACAATCTGGCAGATTCCCTGAACTTTATATTGCAACGATTGCTGCTGGTGAGCGATCAGGACACTTAGATCTTATTCTCGATCAATTGGCTGATTACACTGAAAATCGCTTTGCGATGCAAAAGAAGATTCAAGGTGCAATGATTTATCCTATTATTTTGATGTTGATGTCTTTCGGTATCGTAATGGGACTCATGACCTATGTAGTACCAGATATCGTTAAAACTTTTGACCAAAGTAAAGATGCGCTACCTTGGATTACGGTTGCTTTAATGAAAGCCAGTGATTTTATACGTCAAGCTTGGCCATTTGTATTGGTCGCGTCGGCGTTGGGATTCATTATATTGCTGCGTTTTTTAAGGACTGCCGCAGGGCATTATGCTTTTGATCGTCTCACGTTGAAGTTGCCATTATTTGGAAAACTATCACGAGGTATTAATGCCGCCCGCTTTTCAAGTACCTTATCTATCTTAACGCAATCTGGTGTTCCTTTGGTCGACGCGTTGAAAATTGGTGCAGCAGTAAGTAGCAATTGGGTTATTCGAGATGCAGTCAATGTCGCGGCTGAAAAAGTCACAGAGGGTGGAAATCTGGCGACGCAACTTGAACGCTGTGGTTATTTTCCACCGATGATGGTGCAAATGATCAAAAGTGGTGAAGCCTCGGGTGAGTTGGATCGAATGTTAGAAAGAGCTTCGACGATGCAAGATCGAGAAGTTACCACATTAATTTCGACATTATTGGCGTTGTTGGAGCCTCTAATGTTGGTGTTAATGGCTGCGATTGTATTGGTGATCGTGATTGCTGTCATGTTGCCAATCGTCAACATGAACAATATGATTTAAACAGATTCAATAAATTCTAATAATGAATGAAATAGCGAGTGAAAACATGCGAAACAAGATGAAAATGCGAAAACAATCTGGTTTTACCCTGATCGAAGTAATGGTAGTGATTGTGATTTTAGGTGTGCTTGCCGCACTGATTGTGCCTAATGTCATGGGTCGTGGTGAGAAAGCGAAGGTTGATACCACAATCATTACACTGAAAGGTGTTGCAGGTGCATTAGATCAATATAAATTAGACAATAACCAATATCCATCGATGCAAGATGGTGGCTTGGATGCTTTGGTCAATCAACCAGCTTCAGCAAAAAATTGGTTACCTGGTGGCTATGTGAAGGGTGGTTATCCCAAAGATAGTTGGGATAATGATTTACAATATGTGATTCCTGGTTCGGAAGGTCGTGCATATGATCTTTATTCATTCGGCGCAGATGGAAAGCAGGGTGGTGAAGGAAATGATGCTGATATCTTTTACACACCATAAATGAAAATCATTATTAAAAACCATTCATGGTATTAATCACTTCACTTAATCGAATTAATAAATATTGAGTGAAGTGATAATCTTTATTATTTAGAAATATTAACCCAAATAATTGATAATTATAATGTTTAAAAATAAAGGGTTTTTGAGATTTATAATAAGAATTATTCCCATATTTAATGGTTACAAGAAACAGAAAATATGAAGAAAATTAGGCTTTTTATTTTAATTATTCCCTGCATAATGGAGCCTACAGCTTAGCTTGATAATAAGGGGGAATGATGAAAGCATTAATATTGTCAGATGAAATCAATTTATTTCATTGGACTGTGCTCAAGTCTGCACTGCTTATTTTGAGCTTATTGCCTATTAGTCATCTATTTATTGATCTTTGGTCAAATGCAGATGCAAGCAGTCAAATCATGATCGGATTTATGGCGATTAGTGTATTTAGTGCGATTACGATTTTAAGTTTTTATAGTGCACTTAAGGCATCTGTTTTGATGCTGTCTGATGTTTCTTCAACATTTGAAGCGCTGCTCATTAAAATTTATCGATCTATTCCCATGTTGAGTTTGATGGCAATGCTGTCTTACCTCACAACACAAATTTAAAAAAACCGAGCATATTTGCTCGGTTTTTTGATATAGAACATATATTTGATCTGAACCAAGTGTTATCGACGAGATTTAAAGCTGACATCGACAACACGTGGTCTAAAGAACCAACCCATCATCAATAAAATCAATGACAATCCCAATATTGGCCAATCACTGAATCTCGTATACCAAGTTTGCCCTTGCATTGCAGGTAGATCACCACGAAGAACCGCTTTTTGATCAATTGGGGCTTGGCTGACGATTTCCCCTTTGTGGTTGATAAAAGCAGTCACACCTGTATTGGTTGCACGAATAAACCAGCGTCCATTTTCTTTTGCTCGCATTTGTACCATTTGTAAATGTTGCCAAGGACCAGCGGTACCCGTAAACCACGCATCATTTGAAACGGTGACGAGGAAATCACTATTTAGAGCATTGCGTCGGGTTAGGTTCGGATAGGCAACCTCATAACAAATCGCAGCAGCTAATTTGTGGTTGTGAATTGAAAATGGAGCTTGATCCTGCGGACCACGTGAAAAACCGCTCATTGAAGGATCATTTTGAAGCGCAGGTAACACCCAACTTAACAGGCCAGACAGCGGAATATATTCACCAAAAGGAACGAGACGCTGTTTTTTATATAAGCCTGTAGCTTCATCACCCGATGCCATCATGGAGTTGTAATAACGCGGATAACCCAATGCCTTAGATTCATTTAAATCCCAATATGGAATGCCTGTTACCCAAGCTGTGTTGGTACTTTTGGCTTGCTGATCCATTGCATCTAAAAAGGGTTCAATATCTGATTGAAACATTGGGATAGATGATTCAGGCCAAACCACCAAGTCACGTCCCCATTCTGATCGTGTTAATTGTGCATAGATTTCAAGTGTTTTTACTTGATACTCAGTTAACCACTTTAAATCTTGAGGAATATTACCTTGGATTAAAGAAACGCTCAGCGGTGCTGATTTTTTTTCTTCAACAAAAGTTAAATAGGATGCGCCCCATGCACCTAGCAATACAATTGAAACTGGAATAGCCCAGAAGTAGCGTTTTCGTAGGAGTTCAACAAGTGCAGATGCAATGAGAATGACCACGAAAGAAACGGCAAATACACCAAATAAAGGTGCATAGCTATCTAAGAAGCGCTCGGTAAAAGCATAACCTGCAAATAACCAAGGGAAACCAGTAAATACCCAAGTTTTTGCCCATTCAAAGAATACCCATAAAGGGGCAAAAGTAAGTGGTGTTTCTGGAAAGAATCGACGATATATCCAAGTTTGTATTGCAGTAAATAGCCCCATCACCAAGGCCATAATCGCAATCATGATGACACTTAAAAACGCAGATGTATCACCATACACATGGATAGAAGTGTATAACCAGAATGCACCAACAAACCATAATCCAAAACCGTAAGCCCAACCGATGAGGAATGCTTGTTTAGAATTCCGCTTACTGAGTGTGGCATATAGCAATGCTGGCGATAATATTGCCAGCCACCACCAATAAAAAGGTGCAAGTGCGAGACTAAAAGTCGCACCTGCTGTTAAAGCAATAAGGAGTGGATAAATGAAAGGTAATGATTTTTGTTTTTCTGAAGGACTCAATAATTTTTGAAAATAGGCTCTCATTTACGCACAGCTCGAATCAGATGAATAGTACGGACATCTGCTTCCACAATGGTAAATTCCCAATCTCCCAATTCAATCACTTGGCCTTGAAGATCGCTGACTAAACCAATTTCTTGCAGTAATAGTCCACCCACAGTTTCCACTTCATCATCAGAAAATTCAGCATTTAAAACATTGTTAAAATGTTCAATTGGTGTAAGTGCTTGAACTAACCACGTGTTACTGCTGTTGCTGGTTTGATCTGGAACAATGAAATTGGCTTCTTCATCGACATTGTCATGTTCATCTTCAATTTCACCCACAATTTCTTCAAGAATATCCTCAAGTGTCACTAAACCCGAAGTAGAACCGTACTCATCAATCACAATCGCAATATGTGTTTGAGTGTTTTTTAGCATTCGGAGCACTTGATCAGAACGCGCGCTTTCAGGCACAAAAATCGGTTGGCGCATCAGCGAATGTACATTTACTTTCGAATCACGATCTTTTAAGAAAGGTAAGAGGTCCTTTGCCAAAAGGATACCAATGACGTTATCAGGTTGATCTGTTGAAAATACAGGGAAACGTGAGTGCGCTGACTCGATGAGAACATCAAGAATATCCAATAACTCATCATCTTCTTGTAAGCTGACCATTGAAGTTCGTGGCGTCATGACTTCACGAATTTTAGTCGCTGGAAGGTCAAAGATTCCCTCGAGCATCGCTACTGTATCTGGTTCGAGTAGTCGACGTGAATCTTGTACAATTTTTAACAGTTCATCTCGGGTTTCTGGGGCTGTGCCTAACCATTTGCGTAAGCCACGCATACCCCACGATGTACCTGATTCCTCTTGCATGATCTTTCCTAAAGACTCTTCAATTGAAAAAATAAGTTTTAATCATACCGAAGAAAATACGCTTGTCTATTGGTAAAATTTTGATTCCTAATGATCTATTTGATCATAGACCACTGTATTTGGAGTCTTTTTCTGAATTTGGGAGTGAAAAGATTGAATTATGATAAAATAATCGCCCAATCTTTTTAGGGCGATATTGAATGTCTGATTCTCAAGTTCAACCTCAAATCCAGTTGAATACTCGTGGTTTACGTTGTCCAGAACCGGTGATGATGTTACATCAAGCCATTCGTAAATCTAAGTCTGGTGATGTGGTGGAAGTATTTGCAACAGATAATTCAACTTCTTGGGATATTCCTAAATTCTGTATGCATCTTGGTCATGAATTGCTGTTGCAAGAAGAACGTTTAGATGACAATGGGAACAAAGAATTTCATTATTTGGTAAAAAAAGGTTAGCCCGTCGTGAATTAACGGTTGAAACAATTCATATCGTTTAAAATTGATTTTTTCGTGTACAATTTGGGTTAAGAATATCTAAATAATAATGATTAACTCATTTTGACATGAAGAATTTCATCAATAATATTCAGCGTACGATTGAACAGCTCGGTCTAACCGCCCAAAACAGAGCCCTCCACATCCAATTCAGTCATTCACAGCTGAATAGCCAAGTCTTCCTACAACGCATCGATGGCAGCCATGCCCTTAACGAAGGCGTGCAAGCAGAACTCATCTGTCTCTCGACCAATACCTTAATTCCACTCAAACAATTCATCGGCACACAAGTCGCCGTCGATCAAGTCACTGATCAAGGCACCCTGTTTAGAACCACCGGCATCATCACCGAAGCCTCACAAGGACAAAGCGATGGAGCACTGACCCTCTACAAACTCACGCTTAACGATGCAACTTCACTTTGGCACAAACGCCGCAACAGCCGCGTATTTATGAACAAATCCGTGGTCGAAGTGGTCGAAATCCTCTTTGAAGAATGGCAAAACAAAAGCCCACTTTTTGCCTCTAGCCTCAGCCTAGACCACAGTGGATTGCAACAACAATACGACATCCGCCCCTTCATCATGCAAAGCAACGAAAGCGACTACGACTTTCTGACTCGCTTACTACGCAGTGAAGGCATTAACTGGCTCATTGATGAAGCCCAACCGATTGTACCGAGCAACAACAGCCCGATCGAAGCACAAAAGCTCCGCCTGATTGACGACAACAGCCAATACCAAGCCCTCAACCGACGCAACATCCGCTACCATCGTAGTGATGCGACAGAACAATTTGATAGCATCACCAGTTTTATTGGACAACGCAGCCTACAACCCACCGCAGTCCACCTACAACGCTGGCAAGCCACAGCCCTCGAACAAGAAGAAGGCGCAGGCTCAGTACAAAGCAAACACCAACACAGTGACCACCAAGACAATGCCAGCCTAGGCCTCGAACAAGCATGGCACATCAGCCCTGCATGGATCCAAGACCTCAAAGGCGAAGACCAAGCCACTGCCTCAGGCAACAGCCAAGTCGAAAAACTCAACCAACACCTTAGCGACTACTACGCTGGACAAAGCAAACAATTCATCGCCAAAGCCAGCGTCAGAGACAGCCAGGTCGGCTACTGGTTCAAACTCGATGGCCATCCAGAAATTGCACAACACAGCGGAGCTGACCAAGAATTCCTCATTGTTGGCAAACGCTACTACAACCAAAACAACCTACCCAAAGACTTAGACCAACAAGTCCAACAACTGCTACAACGCAGCCAATGGACGCCAAAACACAAGACAAACACCAACCAAGCAACCCACAAGGATCAAGAACGCCAAGCCA